>CAYWCJ010000001.1:0-8504 GCA_964456595.1 uncultured Gemmatimonas sp.
ATCGCGATGCTCGGCGGTGCAGGTGCAACCGCCGAAAATCTTGGCGAGGTGATGACGTCGGCGCTGAGCGAGTGGCCCGTTTGGCATCATGCACCGTGGAATCTGGGGCCCGCATCGGTCCGTCTTATTCGCGCTCCACTGATGGGCGCAGTGCCGGGCTACATCATCTTGGCCGATGCGGCCGACGCGGACGCGGCGCGTGAGTGTTTCGAATCGTCCGGCACTCATCGCGGAACGCGCAATGTCTGGAATGTCGCGCGGGTCGAAGGGGGACGACCGGCCTGGGGCATCGACATGGACGAGAACACGTTGCCGCAGGAAGCCAATCTGGATTCCCTCGGCGCGATCTCGTTTACGAAGGGATGCTATACCGGGCAGGAGACCGTCGCGCGCATTCACTTCCGCGGCCACGTCAATCGCAACCTGCGTGGTCTCACGGGCGAGGCGCCGTTGCCGCACGGCGCCCTGATTGTCGATGCCACCGGCAAGTCGGTCGGCGATGTGCGAAGCACGGTGCTCTCACCACGACTGGGGCCGATCGCGATTGCAATGCTGCGTCGCGAAGTGGCCGACGACAGCGAGGTCATCGTGCAGGGTGATGACGGACCGATTGTGGCCCGAGTGCGCTCATTGCCATTTGCCGATCATATGTGACTGCGCCGCTCACGACGGCGCGTCCGCTACTCGTCGGCTCCCCATGTTGATTGTGCCAAGCAAAGCGGGGCGCACTCCGAAGAATGCGCCCCACTCGCACAGCGAACTTCGAAGAGCTTAGTGCTTGGTCGTGTCGGTCGGCGCCATCATCATCGAGGCCGAATCCTTCTTCGTGGTGTCCATCATCGCGGCCGAATCAGGAGCGGCCATGGCAGGAGCGGCAGCGGCGGCAGAATCAGCGGCGGGGGCTGCTTCCTTTGCGGCGCAGGCGGCGAGGGCAATAACAGCGGCGAACAGAGCGATGCGCTTCATGTGGAGACTCCGAGGCAGTGGCGTGTATGCGCCGTGCGTCAGGAAAAGCGCACGGCCCCCTCGGCTGGCACCGACGGGGTTCAAGCGAGGGGAATCTACCCGCTCAGTTCGTACTGTCAAGGCCAGCGACGCTTCGACATGATGAGCCAACCCCTGATGGGATAACGGGTTCGGTCGTCGTCACAGCTGCGGCAAAAGCCGATGTGGCGTTCGGTGGGCACAACTCGATGTGTTGGTGCGCTCTACCCATAGCCAAATCGCCGACGCGACGGCATCGTGACGCTTCCCTTGTCGGCATCACACCATTCCAAACCCGTGTCCCGTCTTCCCGACACCCTTGGCGCCCTGCGCCGATCGCACGACGCCACCACCAGACCCGTCAGCGTCAAGGATGAGCTTCGGCGGAATCTCATCGCCCGTTTGAAAGAGGGCGGAGCGCTCTTTCGCGGCGTGCTCGGCTATGAAGAGACCGTCATGCCGCAGATCGTCAACGCGGTCCTGGCTCGCCACAACTTCATTTTGCTCGGACTTCGCGGGCAAGCCAAGTCACGGATTTTGCGCGCGCTGGTGTCACTACTCGACGAGCAAATGCCCGTCGTAGCGGGAAGCGAAGTCAACGATGACCCGTTCGCGCCGATCTCCAAGTTTGCGAAGCAGCTGATCACCGAGCACGGCGAGGACACGCCGATCGCGTGGGTCGGGCGCGACGCACGCTACGTCGAGAAGCTCGCCACTCCGGACGTGACCGTCGCGGACATCATCGGCGACGTCGATCCGATCAAGGCAGCACGCGGTGGCCACATTCTCAGTGATGAGCTCACCATCCACTATGGAATGCTGCCTCGTGCCAACCGCGGGATCTTCGCGTTGAACGAGTTGCCCGACCTCGCGGGCAAGGTGCAGGTGGGACTGTTCAATATCATGCAGGAAGGCGACGTCCAGATCAAAGGCTATCCGGTTCGCCTGTCGCTTGATGTGATGCTCTGCTTCACCGCCAACCCCGAGGACTACACCGCGCGCGGAAAGATCATCACGCCGCTCAAGGACCGCATCGGAAGCGAGATCATCACGCACTATCCGGAGACGGTCGAACTCGGGATGCAGATCACGCGGCAGGAGTCATGGACGCAGCGCGACGATGGCGTTCCGGTGCGCGTACCTGAACTCATCGAAGAGGTGGTGGAACGCGTGGCGTTCGAAGCACGCGAAGACAAGCGAATTGACAAGCGCTCTGGTGTGTCGCAGCGCATGCCGATTTCGGCCATGGAGAACGTGATTTCCAACGCGGAGCAGCGCGCGTTGCGGGCCAGGGACGCGGAGGCAGTGCCTCGTGTGGCCGATGTCTATGCCGCGCTACCAGCGATCACTGGCAAGATCGAACTCGAGTACGAAGGGGAACTGGTCGGCGGCGCGACGATTGCGCGCGAGCTGATTCGCCGGGCATGCGACGCGACGCTGAGCGCTCGCGCCGGCGATCTTGATACTGACGAGGTGGTAATCTGGTTTGATGGCGGCGGCGCTCTTCAGGTGGCGGACGATGTGCCCCTGCATCTGGTTCGCCAGGGATTCGACCTGGTGCCGGGGCTCGTCTCGATGGTCACGGCGCTCGGTCTCGCGAAGCGCGGAGACGATTCGATGATCGTGGTCGCGTGCGAGCTCGTGCTGGAGGCGCTCGTGGCGCGTCGCAAGATCTCGCGCAACGACGAAGGAAAGTACGGTCGCGCCGAGCGGGAGCAGCGTCGTCGTCCGAATCAGGACTTCTTCAACTCGTGAGTGGATGTCGAGTGCGAGTCAGGCTGGAAACGCAAAGCGGGGCCGGTTCCCAAAGGAACCGGCCCCACTTCGTATCAACAGTCTGTCAGATGATCTGGTGTCTCGGTCTCGCGGAGTCCGAGTACGAGGTTCAGACCGAGCGACGACGGCGAGCGGCGACGAGCAAGCCAACCAGACCCGTGGCGAACAGGGCGTAGGTGGAGGGCTCAGGAACGACGTTCGACGTGAAGACGATGGCGCCAGACCCAGAGAAACCAGCCGGATCGTCCGACGTGTTGGTGACATCGAAGCCGAACTGCACGAGGTTGCGATCAACCCAGGCATTTACGTTCTGCGTGCCCGAGGCGAGCGACACGGTGTTGCTGACGGCCGGGCCCGAGATGCGGGTAACCGACACGGCCGGGTTGAGATTGAGGCCGTAGCTGCCGCCGTTGTTGATGCCGTTGAAGGACGTCACGTTCATCACCGGTCCGACGGGCGCGCCATCGGCGAAGCTCGTGGTACCACGGCCCGGGCGGCTGACGGTCACGGCGATCGAGGACGAGCCCGTGTTGAAGAACTGATTGAACAGCGGAATGTCGAACGCGAACTGCACGTTCGTCGTTCCCTGACGCGCGTTACCGCTGAACGAGTAGCCCAGCTGGTAGATGTAGGCGTTGATGCCGGCGTCCCACGTCACCGTGGCCGTGCCGTTGATCGAGACGATCGAACCGTTAGCCGCCGCGCCCGAATTCAAGAACGAGCAGGAACGGCCGGCCGGCAGCTGCGTCGGAATGCCGCTGATGTCGCAAACCGGTCCGGAAACCACGCCGTTCGTTCCGTTCTGCGAGAGCGCATTGCCACCAATCGAGCCGGTGAGCGACTGCGCCTGCACAGCGGAAGCGAACGCGCCGACCAGCAGGCCGGCCTTTACCACATGACCCAACTTCATACTGAGATCCTCCGCGAGACTGTTTTGAGACATGGACTGGGCGATCCCCAGACAGCCGGGGTCACCTACTGACTACCGGAGCGCCAACGGCTTACATCTGCGGACGAACCTGGTTGACCGAAAAAAGCCGGCCATCCCGAACTCGTCCGTTTCCGCCATTGTGCCGCCCGCGGGTCAGATGGTCCTGGTCGGCGCAAATGGCCATTTGAGCCAGACATCCAAGCCCGTCGGAGGTACTGCTGAGCAAGTCTCAGGCCAGAACGCATGAGTATTCATCCGATGCACACCTCAGCCATAAGGACGAGCTGTGCCACGTCCAGCTCGAGCCCGCAGATGGGTGTCCAGCTCTCGAAATTGTGAGCTTTCGCACCCGATTTCTCACAGCGGGGCCTGACCAGCGCCGCTGAGGTCACAACTGGCTACGCCGAGTGCAACGATGCGCCGCCAGGCGAGCACACTGGCATGAAGGTGTTGCGCGGCAGAAACCCGTCGGATTCGCTACGGGTGTAGCGCCTCGGAAGCAACACGTGCTGCACGATCGCAACAACTTGTCCCGGTCCTGGGAACATGGGTGCGGGCGCGTTCATTGATCGGCACGCGAAAAACGACTGCTCCACGAATGAAAAATGACCTCGCTTCCTTAACGGATGTTAATGGATAATCGGCGCGCGATTGAAGCCGCTGGAGTTGAGCGCGATGGCGGGCGGCAGGTGGTCGCGTCCCACCAACTGAATGATCGTGCTTTGACGGGCGGGAATTTCCACCGCCGAGCAAAGTCCCTGCACCAGCGCCATCGCCCAGAGCATGGGAACGGTGACGAGGCCAAGCCACGTCACCCCCCAGAGCACGAGCGCCTGCACCAGAAAAATGGACGGCGTGATGCGCACCAATCGGAGACGATTGCTCCGATCCACGAAGGCACCGGCGTGCATGGAAAAGAGCACGATGGGAACGGCACCAACGGACGCGACAGCGCCAACCACCAGCGCACTGTTGGAGAGCTCGAGCGAGAGCCCGCCGAGCGCCATCGTCTGCATCCACGAACCGAGCAGCGACGGCGTCTGACCGATCCAGAACAGTCGGCAGTTGCGGTGAGTCCGGAGATCCCGGAACGGATTGAGGGATCGCGCGCCGACTGTCATGCGTACACAATGAAGATGGGTCGAACGTCACACAGGCAGCTCCTCCTCGCGATTGGTGAGGCAGCAGTTCTGCGGACGACATTTCTTGCGCCGGGCGCACGGCGCCCCGGAGAGTTGGCCATGCGGTTCCACACGTACACCAAGTTCAATCCCCAATTGGCCGACGCCGTCGACTTGCAGGGATTGCTGGACCAGCTTGCCGACTTCCTGCTCCAATCGGGGTTTGCCGGCGGTGAGCAGGGGTACTGGGGTGAGCCGCAGGAAGACGGCGACCGCTCCCTCGACGCGCTCAAGCAGGCGATCCTCAAGGCGCTGATCGACAGCGGTCAGCTGACACCCGAGATGCTGAAGGCGCTGCGCGGCGAGGGCGACGAATTCTCCGAGGAGAAGCTGGCGCAACTGCTCGACCAGCTGGTGCAGCGGATGATTTCCGACGGCTTGCTGACGGTCGACCAGGCCGCGCGCGTGCCGGGCGCGCACCAACCCGTCACGGGAAAGGGGTCGCTGGCCCAGGCGGCTGCGAACGACGTGCAGTTCAATCTGACCGACAAAGGCATCGACTTTCTCGGTTACCGCACCTTGCGTCATCTCCTCGGCTCGCTCGGCAAGTCGAGCATCGGCAGTCACGAGACGCCGCAGCTCTCGACCGGTGTGGAGTCGGACGCGTGGAGCAAGCCGTACGAATTTGGCGACGCGCTCAATCTCGATGTGCCGGGCACGCTCGCGAATGCGTTGGCGCGCAACGGCACGCTCGATGTGCCGATCGATCTCGACTACGGCGATCTGATGGTGCGCCAGTCGGAGTACCGCTCGAGTTGTGCGACGGTGCTGATGCTCGACACGTCGCACTCCATGATTCTCTACGGCGAGGATCGGTTCACGCCGGCCAAGAAAGTTGCGCTCGCACTCTGTCATCTCATTCGCACGCAGTTTCCGGGCGACACGATCCGCGTGGTGCTGTTTCATGATAGCGCCGAGGAGATTCCGATTGCGACGCTGGCCAAGGCGCAGGTGGGTCCGTACCACACCAACACGGCCGAAGGATTGAAGCTGGCGCGACGCATCCTCATGTCGCAGAAGAAAGACATGCGCCAGATCATCATGATCACCGATGGCAAGCCGAGCGCGCTGTCGATGCCCGATGGGCAGATCTACAAGAATTCGATGGGCCTCGATGGCTACGTGATTGCGGAGACGCTGCGTGAAGTCGCGGCGTGTCGAAAGAGCGGCATCATGATCAACACGTTCATGCTGGCGCGCGATCGGGCGCTGGTGGAGTTCGTGAAGCGCGTGAGTGAGATCAGTCGGGGCAAGGCGTACTTCACGAACACGATGTCATTGGGGCAGTTCGTGCTCATGGACTTCCTGCGCAAGAAGACGCGGAGTGTCAGCTGAGGAAGACAAAGGCGATCACATTTGCGGCGCGCGCGCAGACGGTAGTCGCCGCGATTGACGAGGCGGAGCTGCGCGCGTTCGGGCGACGACTGCGCGCATGGTATCGACGGAATGCGCGTGACCTGCCGTGGCGTCGTACGCGCGATCCGTATCACGTGCTGGTGTCGGAGTTGATGCTGCAGCAGACGCAGGTGTCGCGCGTGATCGACTACTACGCGCGATTCCTGACGCGATTTCCGACGGTGCATACGTTGGCCGAGGCACCGGTGGCACACGTGCTCGAGGCGTGGGAAGGGCTTGGCTACTACGCGCGGGCGCGCAACCTGCACAAGCTCGCCACCACGGTGTCGGCACGCGGCGACTCCAACGCCGTGATTCCTTCCGACCCGATCGAACTGCGCGCGTTGCCCGGGATCGGTGCCTACACCGCCGGTGCCGTGTCGAGTTTTGCGTACGAGCGTCGTGCGCCGCTGGTGGACACGAATGTCGCGCGGCTGCTGCTGCGCATGTTCGCGCCAAAGTTTGCGCCCAAGAGTGCACTCGGACAGCAGGTGGCGTGGGCCCTCGCCGAGGCGACGCTGCCGCGTAGCGGACGCAATGCGTGGACGCATAATCAGGCGCTCATCGAGCTCGGTGCACTGGTGTGTACCGCACGCATCGCGCACTGCTCGCGTTGCCCGCAGGCGCCGGATTGCGTCTACGCGGAGGAGCGTCGAAGTTCGGGCAACGACGAATAGATTCGGCGGAGATTCGGTGGAGATTCGGCGGAGATTCGGCGAGCCGGTCTGCGCTTCCCGCCAATGTGCGATCGTGCCCCCTTGACGGAGTTGCGCCGTGCAGCTGTTGACGTATCACTCGATCTCAAACGACCCCGGACCAACAAGCATTCCGCTGCCGGTCTTTCGCGCGCAGATGGAAGCGCTGGTGGCGTCGGGGAGTCCGGTGATTCGACTGAGCGATGTTGCCCGATGGCTGCGCGGCGACGGCGCCGTTCCCGATCGCGCGGTGGCGATCACGTTCGACGATGGGTTCGCGGATTTTGCGAGTGCCGCGGTGCCCGTGCTCGATGATCTCGGCCTCACGGCGACGGTCTTTCTCCCCACCGGCAAGATGGGTGGACACGCGGATTGGCCGGGCGAGCAGACGTCGCCGCGTCCGTTGATGACGTGGGCGCAGGTGCGCCTGCTCGCGTCGAAGGGGATCGACTTTGGTGGGCACAGCGTGTCGCATCCCAAGCTGCCGTCGCTCTCGCCAACCGAGCTGGCGCGCGAGGTGACGGAATCGCACGAGGAGATCACGCGGCAGCTGGGTGTTGCGCCGGTGACCTTTGCTCCGCCGTACGGGGCGTCGAACCCGGCGGTGCTCGAGGAGATCCGGCGAACGTACCGGATCTCCTGTGGCACGCGGCTGGCGCGCGTGCAGCGGTCCGACGACCCCATCGACCTGCCGCGCATCGAGATGCACTATTTCCGCGATTCGTCGCGGTGGCGCGCGTATCTCGATGGACGCGCGGAAGGGTATTTCGCGTTGCGGCGGTTGCTGCGCGCGGTGCGCGAGCGCGCGGCGGGATAGTCGCGGACGACCGCTGAACGTTCGCGTTGTATCAGCAGTGGCCCACCGGCTAAACGCGCTGCATCCGGTCGGCATCACATAGCCAGGCTGCTCGAACACCTTGGCCTGTCCTTCTCCGGTGATGCCTCCGATGCCCAAGACCCTGTCGGTGCTGCGTGATGTGATGCTGTGCGCTGCATGCCTGACGATCGCGGCCGCCTCACCGAACGCCGTTCGCGCAGACGGAGGTGATGCGGACGAGCCGGCCGAGGCGGTGCGGCTCGCGTCGCCCATGAGCGTACCGCGTGCCGCGCACACGGCGACCACGCTGACGGACGGCCGAGTGCTGGTGGTGGGCGGCTTCACGAATGCCGCGAACGCCGCGCAGGGCGCCGAACTCTTCGACCCGCGTACGGAGCGGTTCTCGCCGGCGTCGTCCATGATCACGCTCCGTCACAGTCACACGGCAACGCTGCTGCCAAATGGAAGGGTGCTGATTGCCGGCGGATACGCCGCGGGGACGACGACGGTGGCTGCCACGGAGTTGTTCGACCCGGCGACGAACAGCTTCGTGCGCACGGGCACGATGCGCGCAGCGCGTGCCGGCCATGTCGCGGTGCTGTTGGCCACAGGGAAAGTGTTGCTGGCCGGTGGGATCGGTCCGGGATGGAGTTTTCTGTCGAGCGCGGAGTTGTACGATCCGGCCAGCAACACTTTCCCTGTGGCCAACAGCACCGCGACATGGC
>CAYWCJ010000001.1:8514-13335 GCA_964456595.1 uncultured Gemmatimonas sp.
CAGTTACCCGACAGTCGGGTGCTGATCGTCGGCGGCCATCAGGGGAGACGCGCGAACATCACGCTCTACGCGTCAGCGGAGACGTATGACATCACCTCCGGCCGCTTCAGTCGCGTGGGCGATATGCGCGTCCGCCGACACAAACACGACGCGGTGCTGCTGGCGGATGGTCGCGTGATGGTGACGGGTGGCGCGGACGAGCGCGACAGCGATGGCGTCTACCGCAGTACGGAGTTGTTCGATCCCGCGTCCGATAGCTTCGTGGCCGGACCGTCGATGATCCTCGGCCGATACAAGCATCAGGGCAACACGGTGCTGTTGCAGGATGGCCGAGTGCTGTTGGCCGGTGGTGCCCCGCAGGCGGAGATCTTCGACCCACGCACACGGCGCTTTGATGTCGTGAGCGGAGCACCGCGCATGGCCGGTCAGTTCTCGGCCGCGGCACGACTCGGCGGCGGACGCGTCCTGATCACCGGCGGATATGGCAACGGCGGTGGACCGCGCGAATCGGCGTGGCTGTTTCGTGACTAGACGCGCGCGTTATGCGCGGTCTGTGCTTCCTCGACGACGCGCATGAACTGCGGCAGCACGGCCGACTCCGACCAATACTCATTGAACGCGCGAACTGCGGCGTCCCCCAGCCTCGCGCGGCGATCCGGCTGATCGAGATACTGCTGCAGCACCGTGGCGAGCGCCTCGGGCGTGTCGAAGAGATCACCGGCGCCGGCGCGATCGAGCAGCTCGGGAAACGGGCCGATGCGCCGTGCGATGACCGGGGTGCCCTGTCGGAACGCTTCAATGATGATGATGCCGAACGTTTCGTAGCAGACGGATGGCACGACGAGTGCTTCCGCGTGGCGATAGTAGCGCGAGAGATCGGCCGGAGTGACGCGACCGAGAAACGTGACGCGCGGATTGTCACCGGCGATCGCACGCAGGGTCTTGGTGTATTCGCCGTCGCCGGCGATGAGGAGATCCGCGCCCTCGAGTCGCTCGAAGACCGGGATGACGTCGTCGAGTCCCTTGATCTTCTCCAGCCGCCCCACAAACAGGAAATACGGACGATCGTGCGGTGATGCGTCGGCGGCCGGCAACGGCGCCTCGTCGGTGTCTGGCAGGAAGTACGGCACCACCGACATCTCGCGCGGAAAGCCGAATTCCTTGTGCTTGGCGCGACTGAACTCGCTCATCGCGACAAAGCGGTCGACGTGATGCAGTTCGCGTTCGAGATAGCCGGTGTAGCGCCACAGTTGCGGCGGTCGCTTGTAGCTCAACACGCACGTGAGGCATTCGCGACCGGTGCACAGTTCGCGCCCGTGGCGCCAGAGCACATGCGATGGACAGACGAGCCAATGCTCATGCGCCATGAAGACGGTGGCGCCGCGTCCGTACTGGAGGATGCCCGGACCGCCCACGAGTGAGATGTTGTTGAACACCGTCACATCGAAATTGCCTGCGTCGAGGACCTGGCGGATACGCGCGCCGTGAATGACCGGCGTTCCCGTTTGCTGCGTGAGCAGGTTCGAGAGCATGCCGAGTTCGCTGCGCAGCGTGACGATCTCCACGCCGTCGTTGGCAGCGGTGGCCGCGGGTTCCTTGCCGGCGAGCGACACGTAAGCATCGCCATCATGGATCACGGTGACGTGATGTCCGCGGCGCACCAGCGCTTGAGAGAGGCGCAGGATTCCCATGCCATCGCCGCCGAAATTGAACGGCGGGTAGAACGTGGTGATCATGGCGAATCGCATGGACCCTGCTTCAGCGGACGACGGGGCCGCCCGTGCGATCGTCGCGCACGAAGCGGTCTTCATACGGCATTTTTACCGCACGCAACGATTTGGCATCGAGCGTCGCGTCTTTCGGCATCAACGCATTGGCATGCAGAAGATACGCGGTGACCGCGTAGACCTCATCATCGCGCAGCGTGCGCGGGAGATCGTGCGGCATGGAGCGCTTGATGTAGTCGAAGAGTGTGTAGGCGTGAGGCCAGTAGTTGCCAATCGTCTTCACAAGCGTGGGGTCGTTGGCAAACCGAAAGCCTTCGCCGGCACTGTCGCGACCGACGAGTCGCGGATACGCGGGTGGGCCGGCCATTCCTTCGCCGCCAACACCGTGACAGCGAAGACAACCGCGTGCGTAGACGGCTTCACCCTGCGCGACGGTTCCGCTGCCCGCCGGCAGCGCGTCGCCGCCGGGCCCTGCATCAACGTTCCACTGCGCGAGACGTGCGTCGTCAGCCGGCATGCCGATACCGAACCGCAGACCGGCGGCGGGCGCTCCGGCGGCGCTTGCGCGGAGGTTGCTGGCGCCGAGCACGCTGTCCTCGCGTACGGAACAGGCGGACAGCCCGGCGAGCGCCCCGAGCGTGATGACGACGCAACGAGCAACTCGCTCGACGACGTAGCGCCGCATCAGCGGAGACGCATCAGGTAAGGCCATGAAAGAAGACGCGACCGTCGGCCTGCACTCTCCATCCCACGATATGATTGAAGTGAAAATCGGTGCCGAGTCCGCGCACGGCGAGCAGGGCGCTGCGCGTGGGTTGGATGTAGCCCGTACTGTCCGTCGCGCGACTGAGGAGAGTCGCCTCGCCGCCCGTCCAGTTCCACATGTACTGAAAGCGTACCTGCGCTTTGGCGATCGGTGTGGTCAGGAAATCCGCGTCGTACCATGTGGCACCGTTGTCGGTGCTGACTTCCACCCGGGTGATGGGACCGCGACCGGACCACGCCAGTCCCGTAATCGGGCGCCATCCCTGCACGGCGAGCACGTCGGGGTGCGACGGCGAGGTGACGATCGACTTCGCATCCTGGTCGAAGCTGAACTGTCGCGCGGTGCCGTTTTGAAGCGGGTCGGTGTATTTGGACGTTTCCCATCGCGTCATCCACGGCGCCGTGCCGAACTCGAGGCGCCGTAGCCATTTCACGTTGGCGTTCCCTTCCCATCCCGGGAGCAGAAGGCGCATTGGATAGCCCTGCGCGGGACGCAGTGGTTCGCCGTTCTGCGCCCACACCACCAACGCATCGTCGCGCAGCTTGTCCACCGGAATCGAACGCGCCATGAGACAGGAGTCCGCGCCCTCGGCGAGACACCAGGTCGCGCTGCTGGCGACACCGGCTTCGTCCAGGAGATAGCGCAGTGGCACGCCGGTCCATTCGGTGTTGCTGGAGAGCCCCGCGACCCGTTGCGCGGTCATCTCCGGCATCGGCGCACGATACGAGGCGCGCCCGTTCCCCGAACACTCGATGAAGTAGGTGCGCGTGACCTGCGGAAAGCGCTGCAGGTCGTCGACTGAAAAGGAGAGCGGACGATCCGTGAGGCCGTGCACGAGCAGTGCATGCTTGGCCGGATCGATGAAGGGGACGCCCGAGTGGTGCCGTTCGAAGTGCAGATCCGAGGGCGTCACGGTCCCGTTCAGTCGCTGCAGCGGGGTGAGCGAACTGCCCGCGGTCTCACCGGTGGGCGAGCGGGCCGACAGCTCGAAGGGGGATCGTTCGCCGGCACTACTGGTGGGCGCGCCCAACACCGACGTCGGATCGTTCGGCGCGACCGGCGGCGGAGGCGGCACCGCCGCCGGCTGCTGCGACAACGCACTCGATGCATCGGGTACGGCGAGGCCGGCGAGCAGGGCGCCACCGACGGCACCCGCGTTGACCAGCATGGTGCGACGGGAAATCACCGATCAGTCCATTGTCGCGCGCGGCAACACGGATGCCGGTTTGGGGACCAGCGTGCGTTTCGGATCGCGGCGCGGAATGAGGCGAGTGGGCGGCCGATGCGGCTCGTGGCCGGACGACGTCCCGTACGGCACATCGACGGGTGCGCCACCGGTGGGCCAGTCCTGTTCCTTGCCCGGCGAATCCGGGCGCGGTTGCGCATTGATGTATGCGGCCACGTCGAACGATTCCTGCGGCGTGAGCGAACGCGGCTTGGTGAGCGGCATGTTGTGGTAGATGAAGCTGGCTGCCCGCTCTTCACGCGACATCGAGGCGCCGATGGAATACGATCTGGCGCCCCAGAGTGCCGGGAAGGCGGCGTTGCCTTCGCCGTTGGCCTGATGACAGACGACGCAATCGCGCGTGAAGACCGCCGCGCCACGCGTGGTGTCGCCCACCAGCTTCTCCGTCATCGGCGGCAGTCCGTCGGCGCCGGCGAGCTTCGTGCCTACCGGGACTCCCCTCGAAATGAAGGCGAGATACGCGATGATGTCCTGCATTTCACGACTGTCCGACGGCAGCGCGCGTCCGGCCAGCGAACGCGTGAAGCAGTAGTTGACACGGTCGGTGAGCGGGATGACGGCGCCGGTGCGCGGCAGATACTTGGGGAAGCGCGCGTGCGAGCCGGTCAGTGGCGCCGCGTCGGGAAGCAAGCCATCCATGCGATGACAGCTCGTGCAACGCAGGTTGGAGGTGGCGAACTCCGGGAGCGATTCGGGCGTGAATCGCAGCAGATACAGTCCGCGCTTGACCGACTGACCGAGCGGATCGTTCGGAATGTCGGCTTCGGTGGGCGCCTTCCAGGACGCCTCGACGAACGACGATTGGGTGGCAGCCTCGGGCGGCACGGGCTTTGCCGAGTCAGTTGCGGCGTCTTGACAGCCAGCGAGCGTCAGCGTCACGAGCGCAACGCCGAGCGCCCAGGAACGCGTGTGATACTTCGCCGAAATCATCGTCAGGTGTGTCGTCATGGGCTTCGGATTTTCGACGATGCCGACTGGCGACAGGCGAGAAAGGCCGAGGTTTGGCGGCATGCCAAGGTAGGGATCACGGGCAATCATAGGACGCTGCTCGAGCGGACGCCAGCGCGCCGCGCTGGTATTGC
>CAYWCJ010000001.1:13435-35547 GCA_964456595.1 uncultured Gemmatimonas sp.
GCAGCGCCTCCGCGTCGCCCGTTCTGGGGGCTGCGGCTGTTGGACCTGCTCGTGCTCGCGTTCGGAGTCGTGGCCACCGCCTATCTGGCGTGGCGTCGGCCGTCTGCCGAGGCGATGGAGTTGGTGGATGGACGCCTGCAGCAGATCGCGGTGCTCGGCGGCATCTTCGTGCTCTGCCTGCTGTTGCTTGCGTTTGCGCAACGTCGTGGATGGATACGCGGCGCCAGTCGAACGATCGCCTACCTGATGATCGGGTTGTTGCTGTTGATGCTGCCAGCGCGGCTGCGAAAGGCGAGGGTGATCGACAACTTCCCGGTCATCCCGCTCTCTTCGAAGGCCTTCCGTCACGCGCATATGCGACCGCGAGAGCGCGCGCGATGGGGGGCGCTGGTGGCCGCGCATCGTCTGGCGACGACAATCCCGGTCGATTCGACGATGCGGTTGCGTCCGGAGACGGCCACGATTCCGCCGATCACCATTCCGTGGTCGTGGTCATTCCCCGACGATATCGAGCTGGCGGTGGAGCGTGGAGCGGGCGACACGACGTGGATCTGGTCGCGCGACGGGACCGGAGCGACCGATTGCAGCTCCATCCCGGCGCGACACAGGGCACCGCTGTGCGACAGCACGCGGAGCGCATCGCCGGAACTCGCGTATGCGCGACCGGCACGCGTGCAGTTCCGTACTCCGGACGACCCGCGCGATGTCGTCGGTGCGCCGTGGACGCAGTATCGCGCCGATGCCGCCAAGCATGGTGCCAGTGCCATCCCCGCCTCGATCGCCGCCGCGCCCACTGCAACCTGGCGTTGGGTAAGCGGCGAACCTTTTCGTGCCTCAGCGAGTGTGGTTGGCGATCTGGTGCTCATCGGCAGTCACGGCTCCGGTGACATCAATGCCGTCGACCTGTTCACGGGGAGGCCGCGCTGGCGATCACGCGTGCCCAACTGGATCCATCAGGACATCGTCAGCGATGGGCGAGTCGCGGTGGTGGGCTTCGGCGACAACTACTCGTCGTTTCAGGGGCGCGCACCGTCGGGAGTGAGCGCGTTCTCGCTCTCGACCGGGCGTCATTTGTGGACGCGGTTCGACGAGTCGTCGGTGATGACGTCGCCGCTCATCTATGGCGCAACGATCGTCTATGCCACACACACCGGCGCGGTCAACCAGCGTTCGCTCGCCACCGGTGACCTGATGGCGTCCGAGCAGCTGCCAAACGGCGGCGCGACGATGGGCCCGCCGGCGCTCATCGGGGATACCGCGATCTTCACGATCGACATGCGACGCGTGTGTGCGATGCAACTGCGCACGTTCTCGCTGCGCTGGTGCCGAGAGTTGCCGGGCGAGCGACTTACCGGGCACTCCGCAGCGGCCGTGGGCAACGGTCTGGTGATCACCAGCGGCCCGGTGGGACTGCGCCGTGTGACACTGCAGGAAGCTCGGCGCATGCCGGTGGGCGCGCTGGTCGCGCTGCTCTGGTCGAACATTCGCATGCCACCGCGTCTGGTTGGGCAGCAGATGACGGCGCTGGATCTTCACACCGGTGCGATTCGCTGGCGCAGCCGCATCTTTCCGGCAACGCGCGATGTACCGGGACACACCTCCGGCACGGCCACGCTCACCGACTCATTGGGGGTCATCGTCCTGCCGTATGCGGATACGCTGGCGAGCTTCCGTGTGCGTGATGGTACGGTGCTCTGGACGGCGGGCGCGCATGGCGCCCGTGGCTCGCCGCTTATTGTCGACGATCATGTCGTCGTCGCGGGGCGCGATGGCGTTGTTGAGTTACGGGAACTATTCCGTGGCAGTCTGAAATGCGAGATGGAACGAACGGTGGGCTACGATCGCGCCGGTCCCGCGCTCGCGGGCGACCGTCTCATCTTCGCGGACCTCAATGGCATGCTCGAGGTGGTCTCTCTTTCTCACCTTCTGGCGTGTGACAGGGTGCAACTGCGCAGCGAATCCTCCGCGACGACGGTGGATACGGGCCATATCAATCATTAGTCGATTGTAACGGTCAGGAACATTCGACGCACCAGGCCGTCCGCCGTGTGCGGGCTTGTCGTCTGCGAGGTATGTCTGGTATGCTGGGTTGGGCCGACACGGGTCGAGACGGATTGACACCAAACGCGAGGTCAGGATGCAGGAACGACGCAGGATGTTTCGCTGGATGCTCGGAGGTTCGGCGGGGCTCGCGCTCGGGCTGCCGCTGTTGCGCGCCGACGCCATGACCGAAAGCGCGGACGAGGCCTGGTTGACCGCGTTGGCGACGAAGAAGCAGAAGGCGTTTCTCGACGTCCCCACCTACTTCGTTGACGGTTCACCCTTCCGTCGCTCCAACGCGCTGTTGGCCGCGTTCACCGGCGCATACGCCATGCCGGCGAAGGATATCGGCATCGCGGTGGGCTTTCATGGGCCGGCGCTGGCCTATACCATGACGGCCGACGCGTGGAAGGAGTACGACCTGCTCGAGCGCGTGGCGAAGAGCCTGCGCGCCGAGGATGCAGCGGCGCTGCGCGCGATGGGCGCGGGTGCGCCGGCCCTCGGGGTGGAGGGCCTGAAGGACATGGTCGGCAAGGGGATGCACGTGCTGGCCTGCCGCAACACCATGATGCGATGGGCCCGTGACCTCGCGACGAAGCGGCAGCAGGAGCCGGAGGCCGTGATGAAGGCACTCGAGGCGTCGGTGCAGCCGACGGTGATCGCGGTGCCGGCGATGATCGCCGCCGCCGTGCTCGCGCAGTCGCGCGGGATCTCGTACGTCGCGATCTCGTGATGGCAGCAGTCGCAGTGCCCCCGCGTCGCCCGTTCTGGGGGCTGCGGCTGCTGGACCTGCTGGTGCTGGTCGCAGGACTGTTGGCCACCGGATACATGGCGTGGCGTCGGCCGTTTCCAGGCGCCAATGAACTGGTGGAAGGGCGTGCGCAGCAGACGCTTGTCTACGTCGGCGTCTTTCTCGTCGCCCTGTGCCTGCTCCGCTTTGCGCAGCGCCGCGGCTGGATTCGCGGTGCCAGTCGCGCGCTCGCGTACCTGATGATCGGACTGGTGCTGTTCATGGTGCCGCCGCGTGTGCGACAGGCGCGCGTGCTGAACAACTTTCCGGCGAAGCCACTCACGTCGCTGGCCTTCCGGCATGGACAACTGCGTCCGCGTGAACGCGCGCGATGGGGAGCGCTGGTGGCCGCGCATCGTCTCGCCACCAGCGTGCCGGTCGATTCAACGATGACGCTGCGCCCCACGACCGCGTCGATCCCCGCGATCACGATTCCGTGGGCGTGGTCGTTTCCGGAGGATGTGGAGTTGGCCGTGGAGCGTGGTGCGGCCGACACGACCTGGATCTGGTCGCGTGAAGGCACCGGCGCCACCGATTGCTCGTCGATCCCGTCGCGTCGCCAGGCGCCGCTCTGCGACAGCACACGCGCGACGTCGCCGGAGCTGGCGTACACCCGACCGGCGCGCGTGCAGATCGACGTCCCGGAGGATGCCCGCACACTGGTGGGCGCGCCATGGGTGCAATATCGCGCCGATGCTGCCAAGGGCGGCGCCACGTCGGACGGTGCGACGCGCCCGTCTGTTGTCATCGCCCCCTGGCGATGGCAGAGCGGTGGCGAATTTCGCGCCTCGGCCAGTGTGGTCGGCAATCTCGCGCTCATCGGCAGCCACGGGTCGGGAGACATCAGCGCAGTGGACGTGTCGACGGGCAAGCCGCGTTGGCGATCGCGTGTCGCCAACTGGATTCATCAGGACATCGTCAGCGACGGCCGCATCGGCGTGGTCGGATTCGGCGACAACTACTCGTCGTTCTGGGGACGTGCGCCGTCGGGCGTCAGCGCGTTCTCACTCGAGACCGGGCGCCATTTGTGGACGCAGTTCGATGAGTCGTCGGTGATGACATCGCCGCTCATCTACGGCGAAACGATCGTGTACGTCACACACGCCGGCACGGTGCGGCAGCGTTCGCTGGCCACCGGCGATCTCATTTCGTCGGAGCAGCTGCCGAACGGTGGCGCAACGATGGCACCGCCGGCAATGATCGGGGACACGGCGGTCTTCGCGAGCGATATCCGTCGCGTCTGCGCGATGCAACTGCGCACCTTCGCACTGCGCTGGTGCCGCGAGCTGCCCGGTGAGCGCCTCACGGGACACTCCGCAGCGGCGGTTGGCAGCGGTCTGGTCGTCACCAGCAGTCCGGTGGGTCTGCGCCGCGTATCGCTGCAGGAGGCGCGACGCATGTCGTTGCGCACACTGGTCGCGTTGCTCTGGTCCAATCTGAAAATCCCGCCGCTGATGGTGGGACAGCAGATGACGGCACTCGATCTGCACACGGGGGAGATTCGCTGGCGCAGCCGCATCTTTCCGATGACCCGGATGGTGTCAGGGCACACCTCTGGTACGGCGACGCTGACCGACTCCCTGGGCATAATCATTCTGCCGTTCGCGGACACGCTGGCGACGTTCCGGCTGCGCGACGGCAAGATGTTGTGGACCGCGGGTGCACACTCGGCGCGTGGTCCGGCGCTCATCATCGACCAGCGCGTGATCGTATCCGGGCGCGACGGCGTCGTGGAGGTTCGCGACGTGAGTACCGGCGCGGTGACATGCACGATGCAACGGACGGTGGGCTACGATCGCGCAGGTCCGGTGCGCGTCGGTGATCTCCTCATCTTTGCCGATCTGAATGGCCTGCTCGAGGCGGTCCCCGCGTCCGCCCTCCTGACATGCGACCGCACGCGACTACGCAACGAAGCCACGGCAACCGCGAAAGACACGACGCACTCCGGTCATTAGGCGCAGACGGCCCTCGCCTTTGGCCGCGCTGTCTGCGCAGTCGACCGCGAACGAAACGAGCGGCAACCTTTCAAACTCCGATCGATGGCAACGAACGTGAATGACCCCGGAAAGCCTCGCGGCGCCTTGCGCCTCCTCGATCTCGGTGTCGCCGTGCTCGGTCTGGCGATCGCGCTCTTCCTGGCTCTTCGGCGACCGTCACCGTGGGCCATCGAGTACGCAAACGGACGCATCGAGCAGTCGCTGCTGTACGGGACGCTGCTGGCGATTCTCTTCGTGCTGCTGCTGCTGGCGCGCCGTCCGGGTCGCCTCGCCATTCTCGGACGAATCACGGCGTACCTGCTGCTCGTGCTCGGCGTGCTCGCGGCGTGGTCACGTGCCATCTACGTTTCCGGCTACGCGAACTTTCCACCTGATCCCGGCGCGTCCATGTCGGGTCAGTTCGGCGACCTGACACCCAAGCTGCGGGCGCGCTGGGGCGCCATCGTGGCCGCACATCGCATCGGCACCACACTGCCCTTCGACGCGGCGATGAAGCTGCGCACGGACGTGAGCGCGCCCTCGGCGATCTCGATTCCGACGACGTGGCTCTTTCCGCCCGATGTGCAGATCGCGACGGAGCGCGGCACCGCCGACACGCTCTGGATCTGGGCGCGCACGAGCGATGGCACGGTGGATTGCGTCTCGCTCCCCGAGCGTCGCAAGGCACCCCTGTGCGATGCACCGCGGGCGGCCGCACCAGCCATGGTCTACGCGTTCCCCTCGCGTGTGCAGGAGCTGACGCCGACGGATGCGCGCGACGAAGTGGGGGGACCGTGGCCACAGTATCGCGGTGACGCGGCGAAAAACGCATCGGCTGGCCGTGCGCCTGTCGGCACCGCCTGGCGTTTCGAGAGCGGCACGCAATATCGCTCGACCGCGAGTGCGGTGGGCCCGTACGTCCTCATCGGATCGCATGGCACGGGCGACATTCTCGCGCTCGACGTGATGACAGGACAACCCTTCTGGCGTTCACGCGCCGCGAATTGGGTACACCAGGACATCACCAGCGACGGACGCATCGCCATCGTCGGGTTTGGCGACAATTTCCCGTCGACCTGGGGTCGCGCGCCGTCCGGCGTGTCCGCGTACGCGCTCAAAACGGGCAAGCTGCTGTGGACGCATTTCGACGAAGCGTCCGTCATGACATCGCCGTTGATCTACGGCGAGACGATCGTGTACGGCACGAACGCTGGCATCGTGCGACAGCGCTCGCTGGCCACGGGAGACGTGATCGCGTCGGCGCGGATTCCGTGGGGCGGTGTGACCATGGCGCCGCCCGCGATGATCGGAGACACGGCGATTTTCACCGTCGACATCGCATGGGCCTGCGCAATGCAACTGCCCTCGCTCAAGACGCTCTGGTGCCAGCACATCAAGGGGGCGCAACTCGCCGGTCACTCCGCCGCCGCCGTGGGCAACGGACTGGTGATCGGCAGCAATCCCGTCGGTCTGAATGCGATCACCTTCTCCGACTGGTTCCGGCTTCCCTTCATTCGGCTGCTGCGTGTGCTCTGGTCGCAAGTGTGGGTGCCGGGCTTGCTGGCGGGCCAACAGATGTACGCGCTCGACCTGCACACGGGCGTCATTCGCTGGCGCAGTCGCATCTTCAGCGAGGTGCGCGACGTGACGGGTCATGGTTCGGGCACGCCAACGCTGACCGATTCGATCGGCGTCGTCGTGCTGCCGTCCGCCGATACGCTCGTCAGCTTCCGAATCGCCGATGGCTCCGTGCGCTGGACGGCCGGTGCACATCAGTCGCGCGGTCCGGTGACGATCGTGGACAACAAAGTGGTGCTCTCCGGCGGCGACGGCATCACCGAGGTACGCGATCTCCAGACGGGCACAGTCACCTGCACCATGCGGCGCGCCGTCGGCTACGACCGCTCAGGTCCCACGCGCGTGGGTGACATGTTCATCTTCGCCGACCTCAAGGGACTGATCGAATCAGTGCCGGTCGATGCGCTCCTGACCTGCGACAGCGCGCGACTGGTGGATCGGTCACCGCCCACGGGGGCAGCGGGCAGTACCATGGACCGCGGACACTGACAGTGCGGTCGCGCGGTTGATGCCTACTTCGCCGCTTCGCGGAGCGCATCGAGGGTTACGCGAGCCGCGCGCGTCCAGGTGAGATCGCCGGCCCGCGCGATGGCGGTTTGTGCCATCTGGCATCGCGCGGGTTCGTCGGTGGCCATGCGGTGAAACGCGGCGCGCAACGCGGCATCGTCGCCGGGCGCGACGAAGATCCCGCCGCCTTCGAGCAGCTCGGGGAGCGGACTCGCGGTGGTCGCGATGACCGGGCACCCGCACGCCGCCGCTTCGACGGCAGGTAGTCCGAAGCCTTCGGCGAGTGACGGCAGGAGCAGCGCGAGCGCGCCGGTGTGCAGATGCCTCAACTCCTCATCGGGGAGAAAGCCGGTCCAGTGCACGCGCGACTCGGTGCCGGCCGCGGCGATGGCCGCGCGAATCTCCTCGTGATTGCCGAGGAACGCGTCGCCACTGAGCTTGCCCACCAGCAGCAGGTGTGGTGTCGCGTCGCCACGTTGCGCCGCCAGGGCGCCGTGCGCCTGCACGATCGCGTGTACACGTTTGTGCGGACTGAATCCACCGACGTAGGTGAACCATCGCGCACCGGCGGGCAGTCCGACGCGCGCAGCCGCGGCGATGACATCCGCAGCGCTGCTCGGCGTGTAGATCGCGGCCGGCGCTTCGACGGCAACACGCAACCGTGCGCGCGAAATGTGCAGCACGTCGATGAGCTCACGTGCGGAGTACTCGCTGACGGTGAGCACCAGTCGCGACTGCTGCAGCGCCAACCACACTTTCGCACGCCAGAAGAGGCGCGCGCGTCCACTTGGCAACGTCAGCTCGGGGAAGCGTTCCGCAATCGCGTCGTGCACGGTGACGACCGTACGCAGCCCGGGAGGCAACGGGAAATACGTGTACACACTCGGCGAGAAGAACACGTCGAGCTTTTCGCCGAACACCGCGCGCGAGAATCGCAACAGGTCGGCGGGACTGCGACTACCGTCGGCGGCCGCGGCGTCGGTGGGCGACATGGACTGCGGCACACGCACGAGCGTGACGTTGGTCGCGTGCAGATCCCAGCGCGATTCGGCGAGCGGATCCACGAAGCAGACGAATGTATCGTTCGGCGCAGCGACGACCATCGCACGCAACAGTTCCTGCGTGAAGCGCCCGTATCCGCGCCCGTTGGCCCAGCAGCTTGCATCAACGCCGATGCGCATGCTCAGACGACTCGTCGCAGGGCGTCGGACGGTCCGGCCCACCACCCCACGATCTCGCCGGCTGCCCAACCGACGGTGAAGAGCACCTGCAGCGGCAGACTGCGCAGCAGTTCGCTCCGATGCTTTCCGGACGCCCAGACGCGCGACACGATGCGCAGGAAGAGCACCGGCGGCAGGGCGAACGAGCTGAGGCCCATCGCAATGCGTTTGCCCATGCTCTCGCCAACCGCGCGCGAGCCTGCGAACGAACGCGAGTAGAGATAGCGCTGTTCGAGGTAGCTGCCGACGGTGTAGTGCATCTTGTGGCCGACCGCAATGTCCGGACGACTGAGCAAGGTGATGCCATCGCGACGAAAGGCGTCGTGCAGATGATTCTCCCATCGACCGGCGGTCCACGTTTCGCGATAGCGGGCCAGCAAGTCGCGGCGGTACGTGGTGTTGTTTCCCGTCACCCAATCGGACGGCCCCACCGGCGGCACGAGACTCTGACTGTACTCGCAGAGAAACGCCGCCCAGTCGATCAGCGTGTGGGTGGCGACATTCATCACGGAGCCGCCCACCACCTGCGCGCCGTCCGCGTGAGCGGCGAGCATGCGTCGCGCCCAATCGCACGGGACCAGCACATGATCTTCGATCACGCCAACGACATCGCCCGTGGCCGCTGCGAACGCCATGGCGCGCAAATCAGGAATGGTGGTGCCGGGTGTGGCGTCGAGGACGCGCACGGACGGAAAGCGCGCACGGACGCGCGCACGCAGCTCGTCACCCAGACGATCAACGACGAGCACCTCGATCGGCTGATCGACGTCCTGCCTGCTGAGCGCATAAAGACAGCCTTCGAGATCGGACCATCCGTTCACCGACGGGACGACGACGCTGAGTGACATGACATCGGATGACGTCACCCGCGGCGCCGACCGAGACGCAGCCCGGCGTAGA
This sequence comes from uncultured Gemmatimonas sp., assembly GCA_964456595.1. Lineage (GTDB taxonomy): Bacteria > Gemmatimonadota > Gemmatimonadetes > Gemmatimonadales > Gemmatimonadaceae > Gemmatimonas. The sequence goes on from CAYWCJ010000001.1 coordinate 22,447, forward strand.
CAAGGATCGCACAGCCACCGATGAACGCCACGACGAGTGCCGTGATACGTTTGGGGCTCTTGATGACGTCCCAGAAGAGCCGCCACGCGGGTACCTGCGGACGCGGCGGCGGGGCCATGTTGGCGGAGTAATACAGCTCGGGCGTGAACATTTCCGACGACACCTCACCGAACGTATGCACCCGCACGTCCACCTCGGCACCGTTCACGCGGACTTCGAGAAAGTTGTCGAACTGACTGGAGAGCAGTCGTGACGACTGCAGCGAGCGCAGGATCTCGACGACCGGTTTCGTCTCGAACGAGGACTGGAAGTAGCGCACACGGTCGCGCGTCGTGGTCGAAAACTTCATCGGACCCAGGTCGCCGGAGAAGACGACATCGACTTTGGCGTCCCGCAGCATCGGATGCACCTCCCGCCACCACTGCGTGGAGTCCGGTTGCCACCAGAGCAGATCGTGCATGAAGAGAAAGGTGTGCGCGAAGCCGGTCTTTGGCAGTTCGCTGCGCAGGAACTCCACCTGCGCGCTGTCGAGCGCGGTGGTACGGAAGTACGGCATCTTGCGCGTGTCGGTGTCCGACGGCACCCAGACGCTGGCGAGCAACAGCAGGCGTGTGTCACCCACCGTGATCACCTGCGGCAGCGTGCCGTAACGTTCGCGATAGACGTCACGCGTCACGCGATCATTGATGTCGTGATTGCCTGGCACGCGATAGACGGGGATCGACAGCGTCTTGAGTACAGAGTCGATATCACTCCACTCGCGCAGGATCTTCTTTCGATCCGAAGGATTGACGCCGACCTCGCCCCAGATGAGATCACCGGTCGCGACCGCAAAGTCGGGGCGAAGTGCCCGCACCTTGTCGAACAGCTCGGGGAGCTTGGGATTGAGCCCTTTGGCGTCACCGCGCAGGTGTCCGAGCACGACGAAGCTGTAGGGCTTGGCGGTGGTGGTCGGTGAGACCACCGATTGCGAGGAGGCGGCCTGCGCACGAACCGAGGCACGGATCGGCGTGACGACGTGGAGTGCAAGCAGCGATACCGCGATCGTGAACGCACGACGCATCAGCGAAGTCCGGTGGGTGGAGGAGCAGGATCGAGCGTCGGCAGCAGACGATAGCCGCGCAGATCGATGCGCGCGCTGCGCGGCACGGACAGCCCGGTCTTCCCGTCGGGACGCATCAGTCCTGACACGGGCTGCAGTTCGAGCGCGAGCGCGCGGTACGTGCCGGCGGGCAGCGCGACGGTGAAGAAGCGCGATGTCGCCATGTCTTCGGCGGGGGTGATCGGCCGCGTGACGGTGCGTGCTGTGCCCACCACCACGATGCGCGCACCGGTGAGATCGCGCGCGGAGAGCTCTACCACGAGGGTGCCGCCAGTCGGAAGATTCCATGTCACATCACGACGTGCGGTGCCCGGTCGGCGTTCGGCTTCGATGACAAGCGCATCGCGACGCTTCTCGAGCCGGTCCACGCCGCCCGTGGCACTCCACCCATCCGCGACTTCGCCGAAATCATCGATGAAGCGTTGCTGATCGATCGGTGCAACGGGCGCCGTGGCGATCCATGCGCCAAGCACGCCGGGGGCCGGATCGGGTGGCGGCGTGACACCGGTGAGCCGATAGAGCCAGACGATGTCCGCGCGTTCGATGGGTGGCTCGGTGGTGACCGTGTCGAGGCCGGTGACCCCCTGCAGCGTGACGCGCGAGAACACATCGCGCTTCCATGGCGTGGCGTTGTCCTCGAAGACCGTTTCGGCCATGATCGGCCAGCCCCCGCCACCGTAACGCCAATTCTTGCGACGCTCACGCAATCCGGTGTTGCTGCGCGTGATGATGTTGTTCAGCACGATCGGCTCGGAGCGATCCTTCGTTTCGATGCCGATGTTGCAGCGATCGATGATGTTGTTGAAGACGAACGGTCGGCTGGACTCCCCGATCGAGATCCCCTTGTCGCCGGAGCCGGTGATGCGATTACCGGAAATGACCGGCGTGGATGACATGAGATCGAGCCCGTCATTGCCACTGTTGTCGAAGGTGTTGTCGGTGATCTCGCCGGTGGAGATGTCGAGGTCGAACGCGTCGGAGTTGGCGCGCACGAAGTGCGAGCGCAGCACGTGGATGTTGGCGTGCAGCGCATGCAGTGCGTCGTCGCTGCGCAGATTCTCGCGGAAGGTGACGCTGTCGAAGCGCACACCGATGGCGCGATGCACGTTCACCATGCCCGTGTACTCCACGCGGTCGATGAGCGCCGAGCTGCCTTGCGCAAACTCCATGTTGCTGAAGCTGCTGCTGTCGGCACCGTGCCCGAGCAGCGCGAAGGTGCCCCAAGGCACGCCCGCGCTGTCGGGGAGCACGCGAATGGGACTTGCCGCCGTGCCATGCGCCAGCACACGTCCTTCCGACACGATCGAAATATCGCGCGCGAGCCGCAGCGTGGTACCGGCGTCGATGACGAGCGTGTCGCCACGCGGAATGCGCAGCGTGCTGGCGATGCGCACCGAGCCCGAGAGCCGATGCAGGCGATATGTCGGCGTCGGGAATCGCCATGGATGCCACGCCGTAGCGGCATTGAGCGTGGTCCCCGCCTCGAGTGCGCTGCGATGTGCGGCAACACCCGTCGCCCGGTTCCGCAGCTCGACATCGAGGCGAACTCCCGCCGGCACGCCGATCACGAAGACGCGATACGGCACGTGTCCTGCCTCCAGCGCCGGGGTGGTCGTGCTCCATCCGGCAAGGAGTGAGACCGGCACGGCGGGGAGCCAGCGATTGCCGTCGGCGCGCAGTGCGACCAGCGGATCGGAGTCATCGATCACGCCGTTGCTGTTGGCATCGAGGCGGAGCGAGAATGCACCCGGGATGGCACGATCCGGCACAATCGCGGTGAGATCGGCACCCACGCGACCGCGCGTCTCGAAGTCGAGAATGGTGAACCCACCCGATGGTGTGGAGGCTACGGCGACGGTGTCGCTGGCGAGCCACTCGCGCAGCAGCGCGATGTTGCCGCGGAGCGTGCGCAGCGCGGTGGCGGAATCGCCGACATCGGGTACGAGGCCGGTGCGCAGCTTGTCGTACTCGAGATAACGGCCGTATCGCTGCAGCGCGTGCTTGGCGAGGCTGTCGGTGGTGTGCACGAGACGATCGCCCTCGATGTGCTGCGCGATCGCGCGCATCGTCGAGTCGATCACGAACGGGTCTGTGAGTACGGCCTTGAACAGCGCATTCAGCGGCTGTTCGGCGTCGGCCAGCGGGCGCAGACGCGTGTCCCACGGAATGGGATGCAGCTTCTGCGTGGACGGATCTTCGTAGTGCAGCTGGTTGTGCACGCCGTCGATGTGATACGGATCGCCCATCAAGAGCAGGTACGCGAACAGTCGCGCGTACTCGCCGCGATCGAGTCGATTCATGAGGCGCTGGTGGTCGGCGAAGGTGGTGCCGGCCACGTCCTCGAGCAGCAGACGCAGCTGCCCCGTGCCGGCCGATGTCCAGCGATCGTTCGCCGATGCGCGATCCCAGATGCGCACATTCGTGAACAGATTGCGCTGCATTCCCTTGTAGTATTCGCCGCGTTCGGCCGCATCACCGCGAAAGATGTTGCCCGGCATGCGGTCGAGTGGACGCAGGAACGACTCGTCGACGACTTCGATGAAGCGGTACGTGCCGAAGAATCGATTGTTGACGAACACCGGCGAGACTTCGGTTCCGGGTACGAGGAGATCGAACTCCTGGCCCAACCGATTGGCAAGGTACGACGTGAGCACGTCCTTCGATGACAAGGCGAACGAGCGATACTGCTTGTAGAAGTCGTCTCGTGGCGTGCGCACACTGAGGCTGCGTTTCTCCGTCAGCCAGTGCACGCTGTTGTCGCCGCGCTTGCGCAGACGGATCGGCAGCGTGGTGCCACCGTAGTGCAGCGCGCCGTCCAGCCATGGCGCCCAGACGCCGTCCGGCTCGACTTCGAGGGAGTCCCACCGTTCGGCGGGAACATCGAAGCGAATGATGGCGGCATCGCGTGCGTCGGGAGAGAAGCTGTCGCGTAGACGCAGGCTTTTCGGCAAGGACGCGATGGCGTGCACGCGCGCGGAATACAGTCCAGCCACACTCTGCGACCGCGACCACCAGTCGTCGTAGACGCGAGCGCGCAGATAGTCGCGCACCGCACCGCCCAGCACGAACGCCAGTGCCAGCAGCGGCAGGCAGGTGAGCAGCAGCGCGTCGCGGAAGCGGAGCTCCTGCCACGCGCGCACGAGTCGGTCGACGATCGATGACGCGCGCATCAGCGCGATCCTCGCTTGTACATCCCATCGCGCGCCCAGTCCAGACGATCGAAGGCCGCGTCGGCCGACTCGGGCGACTCGAAGGAGACGTTGCGAAGCTGCGCCTGTTCGAGCCCCGCGGCATCGAGCAGGTTGCGATAGCACTTGAGGATCTGCGCGAACAACGGCGCGTCCATCAGCTTGTACATACGCAGGCGAACCGTGATGCGTGTGGCGCCAGCCTGCGCGCCGGTCATGGGAATGATCACGGCCGCCGTGGAATCGCGCGGCACCATTGCGTTGGCGGAAGGCGCCATCGCGCGATACTGCACTGTTCTGAGATCGATGGCCTGGGGTGAGGCGTCACTCAGTTGACCGACGTGTACCGGGGCCGTACTCCACGCGCTGTCGATCGCGAGTGGATAGGTGGGTGAGACGATCTCCACGTTGCCGGACCAGCCGGCGGAGGCGGGAAGGGTCAGGTCGATGTCGTGCGGCAATCCGTCCACACGCATGGCGATGTAGCGCGTGCGGTCGCCGACACGCACCTGCACCTCGTCGACCAGAAACGCATCCAGATAGGTGCGATGCGCCGCGACCACTTCACGCCACTCGCTGCGGTTGTTGTAGTAGTCGATGTAGCCGCGCAGCGATGGCAGATGCGTCGGCAGCAGCAGCAGCGCGTTGGCGAATCCGTTGCGCGCTTCTTCGGCCGGAGCCCAGCCGCTCAGCAGCCGCCCAGCCGCCAGCGCGTAACCAAAGTGATTGCGATAGTGCAGCGAGTCGAACCGCACCAGACGCTCCCACGCGAGCATCGCCTTGTTCTTGTGATCGCCCGCCTCGTAGCTCTGCGCCAGCAATCGCAGCAGGTGTTCGCGCTCCTTGTCGCGCCCCTGGCGCGAGGTGCGCGCCGGATACTCGGCATCGAGCTTTTCGAGATACGTGATGGCGTCCTCGTAGCGACCGGCCGCGACGAGTTGCTCACCCGCCACGAGCCGGCGATCCCACCGCGCATCGTAGAGATTCGCACCGGCCTGCAGGGCGCGCAGCAGCCGCACGCGCGCCGGCGCGAACGCCATGACGACAAAGAGCAGCGCCACGCCGGCGATCCAGAGCGCGGACAGTCGTCGCTCATTGCGTCGCAGCGTGGCGAGCCAGTGCGCGGTGGGCGCGGAATCCGCCATCAGACGTCGATGTTGCCTTGTCCGGTCAGCAGGGTCGCCTTCCCGCCGCCGGTGATTGCACGCAGGTCTCCGAGGAACGTGGCGTCGGACACGCCGTCCTTCAGCTCGATGGAGTACACGAGTTCCAGGAGATTGCCGTCGCGCAACGTTTCCACGCTCAGCAGCGCATGCTCACGCAACGAACGGTAGAACAATTCGTTGAAGTCGGTACGATAGTCGAGGGCCACCGGCACCAGCAGCTTGAGCAACTGCTCCCGACGCGACGACGACCCGATGTCGAAGCGCGAGAGCGCGTACGCCATGAAGCTGGCGAAGAAGGTGAAGACGACGGCAGCCACGTAGAAGCCAGTCCCCACCGCCATGCCGATCGCCATCGCCATGAAGATGAACGCGACGTCGCGCGAATCCTTCACCGGGTTGCGGAAGCGGATGATCGACAGCGCGCCGACGAGCGTGAACGCGCGCGCGATGTTGCTGCCGATGATCAGCATGATCATGGCGACGGTGAATCCGAGCAGCACCATGGCATGCACGAACGACGCGGAGTAGGAGAGGCCGCGATGCGACTGCCGATAGAAGTACGCGAGCATGAGCAGCAACGCCGAGCTCAGGCCGAGCGCGACGAACACTTCAATCAGACCGAACGTGTTGCCGGTCGGCGCCGTTTGGCGCAGGAACTCGTTCACTCACCCTCCCCGATCGGGACGTTCAAGAGATCTTCACGTGTTGTCGCCACCGAAGTAGTGGCGATCCACAGCGGAGCAGTACTTCGACATGCGGACCATCTGGAGGCTGTGTCGCCGAACCGTCTTGGTGAGCCAGGTTGGCGCGCGATGATCGTACTTGATCTCGAGCACCGAGACGCGCGGGTCGAGAATGTCGTGTCCGATCTCGAAGGGACGGCCGAGATCGAAGTCGGTCGGGTGGTAGCGCAAGCGACCGTCGAAGGTGACCCGCAGCTCCGGATCGAAGGCGCCAAAGAGTGCGCGACGACGATAGCTGATGGCCATGCGCGGTCGCAGGCGATACTGCTCGATCATCATGGCGACTTCGCTGGCTACCGGATCGGACGCCGATTTGTCCCAGTCGAGCGCGCGGTCCCCCTGGGCGAAGGCGTCGAGCGCCTCGACCAGGGGCAGCCGAATCCGTCGCTTCTGCAACGTACGATCTTCCCGCTGCTTGATCTCGACAAACAGATCCGTGGAGTCACCGTAGCGGCGAAAGCGCAGTTTCCGGCGCGTCGTGAGTCCCTCGATCTTCTCCCAGAAGAACCGAAGGTCGTCGGTGTCCCAATAGACCGAGTGAATCGGATAGCCCCACTCGGGCGAATGCGGATCGGGGCGCGTGTATGGTGCGACCTCACGCAGCAGCTCAGGGATGCGCCGCGTGTCCACGAGATACTTGATCTCGAACCGGTTGAGCGTCTGGTGAGCGCCCGCGGCGAGTGCGGCTGTCTGCATGCGTATGGCGCGGAGTCGCGCGGTGGAAACGCGGCGGCCTAGCGCGCGGCCGGCGGAAAGAGATTGAAGCGGATGATGTGCCAGAACGCCGCCACACCGTCACGCCATCCAATCTTTTTCCCCTCCGCATACGTGCGTCCCGCATAGCCGATCGGTACTTCGAAGATACGCGCCCGTCGTTGGGCCAGGCGCGCCGTCACTTCCGGCTCGAAACCGAACCGATCCGAGGTCAGTACGAGGCTTCGTGCGAGGTCGCCGGTGATCGCCTTGTAGCACGTCTCCATGTCCGTGAGGTTCAAGTTGGTGAACATGTTGCTCATGAGCGTGAGCAGGTTGTTCCCCACGGAGTGCCAGAAGTAGAGCACGCGATGCGACCCGCCAAGGAAACGCGATCCGAAGACCGCATCCGCCTTGCCTTCGACGATCGGTTGGAGGAGTTGCGGCCAGTCCGCGGGATCGTATTCGAGATCGGCATCCTGCACGATGACCACCGTGCCGGTGCTGCGCGCGATGGCGGTGCGAATGGCCGCGCCCTTTCCTTCGTTCACCGGCTTGTGCACCAGCACGTCGATCAACCCATCCGCGAGCAAGCGATCGAGGATCGCCTTGGTGCCATCGGTGGAGCAATCGTTGACGCAGATGATTTCCTTCGGGACCGGTACGGACCGCACCTGATCGACGATGAACGCGATGGTGGCCTGCTCGTTGTAGACCGGAATGAGGACCGAGAGACGCAGATCCTCGGGACGCATCTCCGTGCGACCGCGCATCCGGGGGAGCGAACCTGCCGTCATCGGTGCCGCAGTGGTGGCGTCGGCGTACATCTCGGTCATCGAACCGTCATCGCGTCGATTGCTCCTCGGGGCGCCTCGGGACGCCTGTCGGTGTGATCGACGGCGCGCCGCTCGCGCGGTGACAAGAATGCCGAACATTTCGGGCTACGCCGTCGCATGATGACGTACGTAGGAGTCCGGGGCAAGTCCGTCACGTCCTTAACCCGTCTATCGACGACGGTCCATCTGCGCCGCAACACGTAACATCACATCCAACATCGCTTCGATGGCGGGGAACTGGTGGTCTACCTCTCGTGGGTCTACTGTACCAGCCATGCCACGTCCCGCGCGCCACGGTGGTTCGCCGACACCAGCCTTCCCCGAGCCTGCCTGATTCATGCTTCAGGACGTCCTCTCGATCGTGGTGTTGGTGAGCATCGGTTCGATCATGGTGGTGGCCTGGCGACTTGCCCGCGGCGTAACAACCGTTCGAGCCAATGCGCAGCTGACCTGGACGCTGGCCGGTGCTGGCGCGGTGATCGCAGCGGCCGGCTCCGCCGTCGCGCTGGGGTCTGGCGCAGCGCTGAGCAGCGCGATTGGACTGTTGGAGATCGGCCTGACGCCCAATGTGATCGAGCACGAGCGGCGGCTGCGCATCGCGATCGTCGCGCTGGCGGCGGGCGGCGGGCTGCTGCTCCTGCTCGCCCTGCGCCTGCGTACCCGATCGGGGTGGCTGAGCGGCATCGCGGCGGACCTGCACGCACTGGGCAAGCAGCTGCGCGCGGACGTTGTGCGATGCCACAGCGATGAGACAGGACGATCGCTGCTGACCACGGTCGCCGTGCTGACGGTGTGCGGCGCGATCGCGCGTGCCCTCCTCGTCACATACCCCATCGGCGCCGACGAATCCACCACGGTCGTGTGGTTCGCGTCACGGAGCCCGCTGGACATCCTGACCGATTACGGCATCCCCAACAACCACGTCCTGCACACGCTGCTCGTGCACTGGAGTCGTGCGCTGTTCGGTACGAGCGAGCTTGCATCCCGTCTGCCGGCGTATCTGTCGGGGGTGCTGCTCATACCTGCCGCGGCGTGGGTGGGATGGAAGCAGTTCGGCCCGCGGGTGGCCATCGTGCTGACGGGTATCGTGACCGCGTTGCCGCCACTGGTGGAGTATTCGGCGCAAGCGCGCGGTTACACACTGGCCACGCTGCTCATTACGCTCGCGTTCCTGTTCATGCAGTACGCGCTCGATTCCCCCACGCGTTCGGCGTGGGTGCTGTACGCCGTCACCGCCGCGCTGTCGATGTTCACCATCGTGACGTCGGTGATGGGGCTCTACTTCATTGGCGCGTGGCTGCTGCTGCGACCGGGTCGCACCGTGCGACACATCGTGCAGGCGACGCTCTGGACGACGCTGGCGGGTGCGTTGGCGGCCGTGCTCTATCTGCCGGTGATCTTGCATTCCGGATGGCGAAGCCTGCTGTCGAACACCTACGTGAAGGCGGTCGCGTTCCGGGAGATGCCGAGGCGCCTGCTCGAGTTGGCACAGGTGCTGCGCGACTGCTGGGCGGGCGCACTGCCCATATGGTTGGCGGCACTGCTGGTGCTCGCGTCGCTGGTCGCGGTCGCGCGCCGGCACAACGGTGGCTATCGCGCAGCCGCGCTGGCGTTCGGCTTTGCGGGCATGTGCGCCGTGGTGCTCCTGGTGAATCGCACGGTGCCGCCCGATCGCTCGTTCATCGTCATCCTGCCACTGCTGGCCATGCTGACGGCCGTCGGACTCGAGTGGTGGCTGTCACGGTTGTCACGCCTGCATCGTTTTGCGCTGCCACTGGTGGCGATCACGCTCTCGGCGACCTGGATGGTGGCGCTCAACGCACGTACGCGACAGGTGATCGCCACACTCGATCCGGCGGTGATGGCGGAAGCGGATGACTATCGCATGTACTGTTGCACGCAGGGCTTTTATCTGGACACCGAGACGGCGGCTGTCTGGGCGCGTGGCGCAACATCACCGCGCTCGAGGCTGCTCGTTCACGCCTGGTCGGGGCTTGGGGAGCAGATCCGCTTCTACATGCTGAGTGAGCAGCTGCCGATCGTGCGACTGCACCGCTTCGATCATCGAGCGGGCTTCGCGCAGGTCGCCAGCTACGACACGCTCTACGTCATGGCGAGGGGCGCGCGACGTGCCGTGGCCCCCGATTCACAGGCGGCGCTGACACTGCGCATGCCGATCGCCGAGGTGCAGTCCTTTTTCGTCGCGTCGGATGTGGCGCATTCGTTTCGCGGGTCCTCGCTCGTGCGGCTGGTTCCCAAACCGGGGGCTGCCGGATTCATTGCGGCCAGCGGTCGTCAGATCAACACGCTTGACTACCCGCGCTGACGCGGCCGTCGGCCGCATGTTTGCGGTCCTCGGACTCGGCGAAGCGGTCGCGCGATTGATCGGATTCGCGGGCACGGTCTACGTGGCGCGCACACTCGGCGTCGAATCGTACGGCATCATCGCCGTGGCCGCAGCCATCGTGTTGTATTTCGCGCAGATCGCCAATTACTCCGTGGAGATGCTGGGCGCGCGCGAGATCGCCAAGGCGTTGGGCGAGACTGGCGCAGACGACCTTACCTCCGAGCAGTCGGGACGACGAAGCGCATCGATGGAGGCGCGGTGGCGTGTGGCACGTGCCGCCGTCCATCGCATCGTTCCGCCGCTGTTGGCTGCCCGATTGCTGGTGGCGTCGGGGTGCATCGCGTTGCTCGTCACCTGCGGGATGCTCGGCATGGGCACGCCAGAGGGCAGCGTGCTGGCCATCGGTGCGTTCACCCTGCTCGCGGTGGCGTCGAGCACGCGCTTCACCTTCGTGGGGCTCGAGCAGCCCATCACACCCGCCGTCGCGAGCGTCACGGGGGAGTTGCTCTCGCTTGGCATCGTGTTGCTGTTCGTACACAACGCGAGCGATGTGCGCACCGTCCCGATCAGTCGCATCGTCGGCGAAGTGGGGACGTCGGTGTTGATGCTGCTGGTGTTGCGACGGATGGGCGTTTCGCTCTCGCTCGCCCGCGGAGCGGAGGCGCGGACGCGGGCGATGAACGAGGTAGTCAAGCCCGTGTTCTCGGCCGCGACACCGCTCGTCATCCACGCCATGCTCGGTCTGGCGATTTTCAACAGCGACCTGATTTTCCTGCGGGCGATGCGTGATGCGCGCACCGCGGGCATGTACGCGGCCGCCTACACGCTCATCAGCTTTCTGCTCAATCTTGGCGTGACGTACGGCTCGAGTATCCTGCCGGCGCTGTCACGCGCGCACGACGACGCGCCGAAGCAGCAATCCATCTACGATCAGGCGATGCTGCAGATGCTCACCGTCGCCATTCCCGTCGCCGTGGGTGGTGCGCTGCTGGCAGGGGGATTGCTCGACCTGGTGTTCGGATCGCGATATGTCGATGCGGTGCGGCCGCTGCAGATCCTCATGTGGTCGATCGTCGTGGCGTGGGTGCGCAACGTCGTGCAGATCGGACTCATTGCACGCGACCAGCAGGCGTTCATCCTGCGCACCACGATCTGGAGCGCGGCCGTGAACACGGTGTTCAACCTGCTGCTGATCCCGAGCTTCGGGATGATCGGGGCTGCGGCCGCGACGCTCATCACCGAGAGCATTCGCACCCTCGTGGCCCTGTGGTACGCGGAGCGATTGGAGCTGCCCTTTGGTGTGTGGCGCCAGCTGTGGCAGCCAACGTTGGGTGCCACGTGCATGGGCGCGACGGTGTGGTTCGTCCCGTTTCCGCATGTCGTGGTGGCGGTCGCCGCGGGCGCCGCCGTGTACGGGATTGTGCTGCTGGCGACGGGCGGAATTCGCGTGGTGAACGGAAGCGTGCGATTCGGCACGTAGCGGCGACACGTTCGTCACGCGTCGCCGCTACGCAGCCGCTACGACGCCGGCGAGAGACTCCCCAACAACTCGCCGAACCCCCAGGCGCCGAAGATCAGCAACATCGCGGGGGTCGCGGCAACGGCGCGCGCGAGACTGCCCGCAGTCCGTTGTCGTTGCATCACGCGCAGCCAGAGCACAAACGGCACCAGCGGCGACTGCAGGGCAAAGCGCCACCGGCCGCCCCCCTCAGACGCCCGTGTGCGATGTTCCGCGAAGCGGCGCCCCCAGGCGAAACGTTCCCCGATCAGCATACCCAATCGCTCGCCGTCGCCACGTTGCTGCTGCACGCGCAGTTCCGACGCGAGCCATAGCCTCTCGCCGAGCGCGGCGAGTGCATTGTGCACCTCGAGATCGTAGTACGTCCCGCTCCACACCGCTCGCGTCTGCTCGAGCGCCGACCGTTTGTAGCAGATATTCACGTACGACACGAAATCGCGCGGTCCCGAGGCGAATGGCGGTTGGTAGCGATAGAAGTCGCACAGGTAGTCGGCATGCCCCACCAGCGTGTGGCGCCCATCGGCCAGCGCGCCGCCAATCACCCCGTTGGGGAGCGTGGCGTGCAGCGCCACCGCGCGTTCGGCCCAATCGGGCTCGGGGACACTGCGATCTTCCAGCAACCCCACCAGATCGCCCGTGGCGGCGTGCAACCCCACCGTGCGACGGCGGTCGTAGAGTTCGTGCAGACCGGCGTGACTATCCGGCGCCTGCACCGTCTCCACGGCGCCGATGGCCGGAAAGCGGAACTGCGGATACTGCGCCGCGACCGTTTCGATTCCGGTGACGTGGTCGTCCCACGGCACGATCACGTCCAGCGAAGGGGCGTTCCGTTGTCCGGCCAGTGCGGCAAGACAACGACCGAGCTGGGCGCCGCCGTCCACGATGCAGACGATGATCGAGAGTTGCACGGCCGTAGTGTAACCGCCTGACGACGAAGTTGTGAACGGTTCCCGATGATGGCGATTGCTCCGCGACAACTGACCGATCCCTCCTGCAGCACGCGAATCTCGCCTGGTGCCTTCGTGTGTTGCCCAGCGTGTTGCCCAGCGTGTTGCCCAGCGTGTTGCCCGGCGTGTTGCGCAGCGTGTTGCGCATGAGGGAAGTCGTTGGGCATATTCGTGCGCTTGAACCACCGATCGCGCCCTTTTCATGGTGAATCACAATGGTGATGCCCTCGTGAGTGATTCGAGCAACGGAACGCGCGCCGAGCTGCATCGCGTGCGCACGCACTGTCGGGCCTGCGGCGAGGAACGGCTCACCCGTTTCCTGGTGCTCGGCCCACAGCCGCTCGCCAACGCCAACCTTCGCGATCTCGCCGACGCCAGGGATGAGCAGCGCTTTCCGCTCGACGTCTATTTCTGCGAGCAGTGTTCGCTGGTGCAACTCGCCGACGTGATCGATCCGGAAGTGCTCTTCCGTCACTACATCTACGTCACCGGCACGTCCGAAACGATTGCCGCGCACAACGTCGACTACGCACGCACCGTCGTCGAACTGCTCAACCTCG
>CAYWCJ010000001.1:35557-55093 GCA_964456595.1 uncultured Gemmatimonas sp.
GGCGTGGAAACCGTCGGCGATTTCTTCAATGGTGCAACAGGCGCGCGCCTGCGCGTCGAACGTGGCGCCGCACGCGCGGTGATCGGCAACAACGTCCTCGCCCACGTCGATGATACGCAGGACTTTCTGCGCGGCGCCAAGGTGCTCATCGATGGCGATGGTCTCGTCATCACGGAAGTGCCGTACGCGCGCACGATGCTCGAACACCTCGAATACGACACGGTCTACCACGAACATCTCTGCTACTTCTCGGTGACCTCGCTCGTGCGACTCTGCGAAGCCGTCGGGCTCACTGTCGTGCGGGTGGACGAAGTCGCGGTGCATGGTGGATCGCTGCGCATGTACGCGGGACGCGCCGAACACTACCCGACGGTGAGCGAAAGCGTGCAGCGCATGATGCACGAGGAAGCGGCCATCGGCCTGACGAGTCTCGAACGGTGGCGTGAGTTCGCGCGCGATGTGGAGGCACAGCGCACCGCGTTGCGCGCGTTGCTCGAACGTCTGCACGATGAGGGCAGGACGGTGGCCGCGTACGGCGCGCCGGCCAAAGGCAATACGCTGCTCAACTACTGCAACATCGGCACCGATCTGGTGCCGTACACCGTCGATCGGAGCGCACTCAAGATCGGTACGTACACGCCGGGTATGCATCTGCCGGTGTTGCCGGCGCATACGCTCGTCGAGCGGCAGCCGGACTACGTGCTGATCCTCGCCTGGAACTTCGCCGAAGAGATCATGCGCCAACAGCAGGCGTATCGCGATGCGGGCGGTCGCTTCATCGTGCCGATCCCCTTCCCGACCATCGTGTGAGCGGGCGATCAGGCATCGCCGCGGCCATTGGCTGGGCGCTGCTTTCCTTCGCGGCGTTTGCGGCCGCGTTGTCGCTGGTCGTCGCGGGCGAGTCGGTCGGATACCAGCATTACCTCTCGCTCGCGGCGATGAAGTCGAAGCCGCTGAGCGTCGGCGTTTTGCTGCTGCAAGCGCTGGTCGTGCTCTTCGCGCTGCGCGGACGTGTGCGGTTCATCGTGGCACGGGTGACGGCATTGCTCCCGTCGTGGCGGCTGCCCGTGTTCGCCTTGGCCATGCTCGTTTCGAGTGCGATTGTCGGTCGCGACCTGCCGAAGTACACCGAAGAGTTGTTGGTCGCCACGGCCCTGCACGCAATGAGTCTGGCGACGACGGTGCTCGCGGTGCGCGCCATTCCACCGGACGCGCTGCAACGACTTCGTGCACGCTTCGCTTCACTGCTCGGCGGCGACGTCGCGTTTGGCGACGACCTCGCGCCGCGCATGGATCGTTTCGCGCTGGCGCTGACATTCATCGTCACCGCCATCTGCGTGCTGCTGGCCGTCGTCGTGTACGAGCGACATCCGCACCTCCCCGACGAAGTCGCGTATCTCTTTCAGGCACGCACCTTCGCCACTGGCCGCCTCACGCTGCCCAATCCGCCGGTGCCGGAGTCGTTCGCGCTCTATCTCATCGCGACCGGCGCGCACGGATGGTATTCGCCGGTGCCGCCGGGAATGGCGCTGGCGCTGGCCCCCGGTGTCTGGCTTGGTGCCGCGTGGTTGGTGAATCCCGCGCTCACGGGGCTCAACGTGTTGCTCACGTATCTCGTGTTGCAGCCGTTGTACGGACGTCGCATGGCGCGACTCGGCACGCTGCTCTTTGCGCTCTCGCCGTGGAATCTCTTTCTCGGCATGGGATTCATGCCGCACGCGTTCACCCTCTGCTGCGCATTGCTGGCCACGCTGTCCGTGATCACCACGCGTCGTAACGGACAGGCGCGCTGGATGTGGCTCGGTGGCATTGCGCTCGGACTGGTGGCCACGGTGCGTCAGCTCGACGCGCTGGTGATGGCGGCCGCACTCGGACTCTGGGCCATCGGTCTTGGTGGCAGGCGCGTGAAGCTCAGTGGCACGATCGGCCTGGTGCTGGGCTCCATGCTCTCCGCCGCGCCGCTGCTTTGGTACAACCGATTCTTCACCGGCAAGCCAGGCATCTTTCCGATCATGTCGTACAACGATGCGTTGTACGGGAAAGGCGCGAACGATTACGGCTTCGGTATCGATCGCGGCATGGGCTGGGCGCTCGACCCCAATCCGGGGCACGGACCCATTGACGGTATCATCAACTCAGCGCTCAATACCGTCGCCACGCACGTGGAGTTGTTCGGATGGAGCGTGGGTTCGCTGCTGCTTGTGTACTTCGTTGTGCTGCGTGGTGATCTGCAGCGCGCCGACTGGCTCATGCTTGGCGTCCTCGCACTCACCTGGCTGGCGTACTTCTTCAACTACTTTTCCGGCGGACCGGACTTCGGGGCGCGATACTGGTTCCTGATGATCGTGCCACTGGCGGCGCTGTCGGCGAGTGGCGCAATCGCGCTGGGCGCCTCGAACGGTGGACCGGCGGCGACTGTGAAGGCCGACCCCTTCACCGAAACGCGCGTACTCAGCGGGGTCGCGCTGTTGGTGGCCGGAGCACTGCTGGTGTTCATGCCGTGGCGCTCCGCGGACAAGTACTGGCACTACCGCGGTATGCGGCCCGACCTCGCGACCTTGGCGGCCGAGGCCGGAATCGGCAATGGCCTCGTGCTCGTGTCGGGTCGCGAAGTGCCCGATTACGCCTCGGCGGCGGCGTTCAATCCGCTCGATCTCTCCGAAAGGACACCCATTTACGTGCGGCACTCGGGAACGCCGGCCGACAGCGCGGTCATCGCCGCGTTTCCCACGCGACAGGTCTGGTTTGTCGACGGCCCTACCGTCTCCATGACGGGCTACGTGCTCAAGGCGGGACCACTGTCGTCGGCCGACGCGCTGACCCGCGTGCGGGCGACCGCCCCGTCGACCGCCGTGCCTGCACATCCGCCGTCTCCCTCCGCCGAGTCGGCGACCCCACCGTCGCCGCGACGTTGAAATGAGCTCCGCATGACCACGAGCGCCCAGCATCGGGACGCCCTCCGCTACGCCAACGTGCCCGTGCTGGTGCTGGGTGCGTCGGGGTTCATCGGGCGGTGGGTGGCGCGCCGACTGTCCGCAACGGGCGCGCGGGTGACCTGCGCGGTGCGCGACGTCGCAGCGATGCAGACGGTCTGTTCGGACTACGACATTCGCGCCGAGATCCGGCCGATCGACCTGCGGGATAGCGTCGCATTGCACGATCTCGTCGCAGAACTTCGTCCATCCGTGACATTCAACCTCGCCGGATACGGCGTCGACCGGTCGGAGCGCGACGATGCACTGGCATGGCGCATCAATGCCGACCTGGTGGGTGAACTCGGCGAGCTGACGGAACGCTACGTGGGGTCGGATTGGCGCGGCCAGTGTCTGGTGCACACCGGTTCCGCGCTCGAATACGGCACCATCGGTGGCCACCTGCCGGAAAACGCCGAGCCTCACCCGGAGACGCTGTACGGACAGACCAAATTGGCTGGAACCCGGACGCTGCTTGCCGGTCCGTTCCGTCGGACGGTGACCGCTCGTCTGTTCACTGTCTTTGGCGCCGGCGAGCATGCCGGTCGCCTGTTGCCAACTTTGCTGGCGGCGTCGCGGCACGGTCAGCCGGTGCCGTTGTCCGCTGGAGTACAGCGCCGGGATTTCACGTACGTGGAGGACGTGGCAGAAGGGTTACTGAGGCTGGGGCTGCTCGAGGCGGTCCCGGGTGGCGTGGTGAACGTCGCCACTGGTAAGCTGTACAGCGTACGCGAGTTTGCCGAACTTGCAGCCCGCGTCTTGCACATCCCCGCCGATCGACTCGAGTTTGGTGCCTTGCCGCAGTTGGCCGACGAAATGCCCCACGAGACCGTTTCCGTCGAGCGCCTTCGAGAGTCCATTGCGTGGGTGCCTGAAACGTCCATTGCGGACGGTGTGTTGCGTACGGCCCAGTTTCTCGGAGTGATCTCCGCGTAGGGTGTCACCGGGCGTCAGCCCCATTCGACCACGACCAGGAGTTTAGCCATGATGTTCCGTCTCGATTCGTTCAATGAAGCCAGCCTCGATGCCGCCGCGCGTCAGTTCGAGGAAGATGGCTACTTCATGGTCGAAGGCGTCGCCGACGCGATCACGAGCCAGTTCGTGCCGATCGTCGCGGAACGTCTGGGCGTGGGGCACGACGAGATGGAGAACATCCTCGACCCCAACAGCCCGCCGGTGATCCTGCCCGTCGAAGTGCGGCAGCGCATGTCGCGCATCGACACATCGCCCGAACTTGCACAGGGATTGCTCGCGCAACTCGCGCCGGTCTTCTCGCGATTGATCGGGCCGATCGTGCATGTGAGCAGCAACTTTCACGGGCAGTTCAAGGGCGGTGACACACCGGCGGTGGATCACGGCGGCTACGACCCCAAGGCGCAGTTCCTCGAAGTGCAAGGGCAGTATCTCATTCATCAGGACTTCAGTGGCGCCGCACTGCCGACGAGCCCCGCCGGCATCACGCTCTGGACGCCGCTCAATTCCTGCGAAGACTGGAACCTGCGCATCTATCCGGGCTCGCATCGCTACGGCCTGCTCTGTCACCAGTGGCTCAAGCTCGACGACCCGCGTCTGTCGACGTTTCGCGAGCCGATCGACGTCAAGGCGAAGGCCGGCACCTGCGTGATCTTCAATTCGCTGCTGCTGCACTCAAGCTCCAACCCGGGGCCACGTCGTCGCCTCAGCTGCGACATCCGCTTCTTCCCGCTTACCGGTTTCCTGCCGTCCACGCCGCACATCCTGGGCGATACACCGCTCAGGACGCTTCGCGAGCAGCTGGCCAAGCCGAACGGCCCAACGTTGCGCGACCCGCTGCTCGAGGTGCTCGCGTTCCTCGGCAACGATGTGTACGACGCCGGGGTGCCGCCGCACTCCATTCTCAACTGGCCGAACTATCTCTCGGTGCTGTTGCGCGGTGATACTGCCGCCGCGTTGCCGATCATGGAGCGTTTCGTGAACGAAGCGCAGGGTTGGGACACGCCCGATATCTACACGTCCAAGTTTCACGATCGCACGGTGCACCTTGCTGTCCTCGAAGGTGTGCGTGATCGTCTCGCTGCATTGGAGCCCGACGCCCCCGAACTGGCGATGTTCGACCAGCTCGCGTCGCGACTGGCGGGAGCGTCCGCCTGAACACCGAGCGCGGGATGAGCGACACGACCGGGAGACGTCCAGATCTTTCGATCGTGATGCCGTGCTACAACGAGTCGGAGAACGTGCCGCACACGGTTCCGCGACTCGTGCGCGCCTTCTCGCAGATCGATCTCACGTACGAGATCGTCACGGTCGACAACGGCTCGAAGGACGACACCTGGGAGAAGCTCAATCGGCTCGCCGAGAAGTTTCCGGGGATTGTGAAGCCGGTGAAAGTCGATGTGAACATCGGCTTCGGCAACGGCGTGCTGCAGGGCATCCGCAATGCGGACGGCGCGTGGATCGGCACCATCGCGGCCGATGGCCAGGTGGATGCGGAAGATCTCGTGCGTCTCTATGAAGCCTGCTCCGAAACCGATGGCAAAGTGCTCGGCAAGGTGCGCCGACGCTATCGCATGGATGGCTTTCAGCGACAGATCATTTCCGTGGGCTACAACGTGTTTGTGCGCTCGCTGTGGCCCAAGCTGGGGTCGTGGGATGTGAACGGACAGCCGCGCATGCTGCGTCGTGATGTCGTGCAGGCGATGGATCTGCAGTCCACCAACTGGTTGCTCGATCCGGAAATGCTCATCAAGGCGCACTACATGGGCGTACGCGTGATGGAGTTGAATGTGTTCGCACGCATGCGCGGCAACGGACTCTCGCACGTGAAGATGGCCACCTGCTGGGAGTTCTTCACGTATCTGCTGCGCTTCCGGTTCTCCGGCGCGCTCAAGAGCTGGCGCACGCGCATCGCCGAACAACCGCTGGGCGCCACGGTGCGTGCATCGTGACGGTGCGTGCATCGTGAAGGTGACGGAGGCTTCAGTGAAGGTCGTGATTCTGGCCGGTGGTCGTGGAACCCGTCTCGCAGAAGAAACCGGAACGCGTCCCAAGCCGATGGTGGAGATCGGGGGCATGCCACTGCTCTGGCACCTCATGGGCGTGTATGCGGGACACGGCTTCCGCGACTTCGTGGTGGCATGCGGCTACAAGGGTGCGCTGATCAAGGAGTTCTTCCACAATTACGCGGTGCATCACGGCGATTTTTCCGTCGATCTGCACAGCGGTGAGCTGCAGTTCCTCAATGCGCCGCGCACCGACTGGCACGTGTCGGTGGTGGACACGGGTCTCGACACGATGACCGGTGGTCGCCTGTCGCGACTGCGCTCACTCGTTGGCGATAGCACCTTCATGGTGACGTATGGCGATGGACTCGGCAACGTGAACATCGCCGAGTTGCTGGCGTTTCATCGTGCGCACGGGAAACTGGCGACGGTGACCGCAGTGCGACCGCCAGCGCGGTTCGGCGATCTTACGATCGATGGCGATGCGGTGCGTGCCTTTGCGGAAAAGCCGCAGGGACACGAAGGATGGATCAACGGCGGCTTCTTCGTCTTCGAACCCGGTGTGCTGGACTACATCGCCGGCGACGACACGAGTCTCGAACGTGAACCGCTCGAGCGCATTGCACGCGAAGGACAATTGATGGCCTTTCGCCATCACGGCTTCTGGCAGCCCATGGACACGCTGCGAGAGAAGCTGTTGCTCGAGGAGCTCTGGGCTTCGGGCTCGGCTCCCTGGAAAACGGATTCATGAGCTTCTGGAACAACAAGAACGTCTTCGTCACCGGTGCGACCGGCCTGCTCGGCTCGCATCTCACCGAGGAACTGCTGGCGCGTGGTGCGCGTGTGACAGTGCTCGTGCGCGATTGGGTGCCCGACTCCCGTGCGGTCTCGTCAGCGCTGCTGCCGCGCTGCCAGGTCATTCGCGGCGAGCTCGAAGATCATCCGACGTTGCTGCGCGTGCTCAACGAGTACGAGATCGACACCGTGTTTCATCTTGGCGCGCAGACGATTGTCGGAACGGCGTCGCGCAGTGCGATGTCCACCTTCGAGGCGAATATCCGCGGCACGTGGTGCCTGCTGGAAGCCGCCAAGCAGAATTCGCCGCGCATCCAGCGTGTGATCGTTGCGTCGAGCGACAAGGCCTATGGTTCGCACGACACTTTGCCATACACGGAAGACGCGCCTCTGCAGGGGCGCTTTCCGTACGACGTGTCGAAGTCGTGCACGGATCTCATCAGCTTCAGCTACTGGCACACGTACCAGGTGCCGATTGCTGTGACGCGCTGCGGCAATCTGTTCGGCGCGGGCGACCTCAATTTCAATCGACTCATTCCGGGTACGATCCGTTCGGCGCTGCAGAACGAGCGCCCGGTCATCCGGAGCGATGGCACCTTCGTGCGCGACTATTTCTACGTGCGCGATGCCGTCGATGCGTATCTGCAGTTGGCCGAACACATGCCGCAGGACGGGATCACGGGCGAGGCGTTCAACTTCGGCACCGAGACGCCACTCAACGTGATCGAAGTCGTCGATCGCATCATGCGCGTGATGGGTGTGAGCGATCTCGCGCCCGACATCCGCAACGAGGCGACGCACGAGATTCCAGCACAGTTCCTCGACTGTCGGAAGGCCCGCGCGCGCATGAACTGGCATCCCCGTTTCACGTTCGAAGACGGACTGGCGGAAACCGTGGCGTGGTATCGGGAGTGGCTCGCGGCGCGTCAGCACGGGCGTTGACGGTCGCATGAGCGACAAGGCGCAAGGCTCGGCGTTCACGTCGGGCAAGCATTGGCCCGCACTGGATGGACTGCGTGCCGCCATTCTTGTGCTGGTGGCGCTGCGTCACTTCAACACGTTCTGGCAGCCGGAGAATCTGCTCGAATACGCCTACATGATCGGCGTGCACCTGAGCGTGCCCGGGCTCGACGTGTTCTTTGCGCTGTCGGGCTTTCTGATCACCGGCATCCTGATCGACAGCAAAGGAAGGGACGGGTACTACCGCAACTTCTACATGCGGCGCGCGCTCAGAATTTTCCCCGTCTACTACTTCTTCCTGATCGTGTGGTTTGTGGTGTTGCCCAATGTGCTTCCCGGCGACACGAGCGATCTCAAGTTCCCCGTCTCCACGCAGGCGTGGTACTGGACGTACACCACCAACTTCCTCATCGCCATCAAGGGCGGTGACTTCCCACCGCCGCGTACCTATCACCTGTGGTCGCTGGCGCTCGAGGAACAGTTCTACTTCATCTGGCCCGCCGTCATCGCGGCCTGCAGCATGAAGACGTTCAAAAAGGTCATCATCGGCTGCTTCTTCGCGTCGTTCCTGTTTCGCGTCGGCGTCTATCTCAGCGGCTCGATCTACCAGTGGGGCTTTCTCATGCTCCCGGGGCACATGGACGCGATCATGACGGGGTGCATGTTGACGCTGCTGGTGCGCGAACCGGCGTGGCGCGGGCGACTCGAGCGGTGGTGCAAGCCGGTGTGGTGGGTAGGCATGTGCGCGATCGGCGGCATCATGCTGGTGAGCAGCGCCTTCATTCCCGACGACCCGTTCACGCTCACGTTCGGCCTGACGATCTCCGCCATCGTGGCTGCCGCGACAGTCATGAGCGTGATCTCACTGTCAACGGACGGTATCGTCTACAAGCTGCTCAGTCATCCGATCACGACCAAGGTCGGTGGCTACAGCTACGCGTGGTACATCTTCCACTGGCCGGTGATGCTGCTCATCAATCGTGCCGGCCTCGATATCGCGTGGTTCAACGCGCACATCCCGACCAGACTTGGCGCGCAACTCGCGCACACCGCGTTCTTCATGTCGACCGCGCTCGCCGTGGCCGTCGCGAGCTGGTATCTGATCGAGACACCGGCGCTCAAGCTCAAGCGCTTCTTCCCGTACGGAAACGTCCGCACATGACCGCGCTCGCGCGTCGCGCTGCTTGCGGCGCGTGGTGCCTGTCGCGCCGGTGAGCACCTCGCGCATGCCACGTCATGGCGCGCGGATCACGTCGCCGTTCGTCGCGCGGCCCGCGTCGTGAGCGCGATTGCCGAGCTGCTCGCCTTCGGACTCTGTTGTCCTCGTTGCAAGGGCAACCTGCGCGACGACATGAACGAAACCGGCGAGCAAGGTACGCTCACCTGCGAGGCGTGCAACGAGACCTATCCGGTGCTGCATGGCATTCCTGATCTGCGTGTGGCGCCCGATCCGTACATCGGCATCGAGGCCGATCGCGCGAAGGGTGCACGTCTGGCGGCGCACGTCGCACCGCGTTGGGAAGACTTGGCCGCACACTACTACGACATCACGCTCGATACCGTACCACCTGCACAAGCACGACTCTTCGCGGCAGGGCTGCAGGCAGCGCAACCTCGCGCGGCCGCCGCACTCGAGGAGTGGGAGCGGCTCTCGAGCGCTCCCTTGCGATCGGCGGACGCATTGCTGGACGTTGGCTGCGGCACAGCGCCATTACTCGCCGCCGTTGGCACGCGTGATCGTACGCGCACCGGTATCTGCATCGGCATCGACGTCGCCTTTCGATGGCTGGTGGTCGGCAAACGGCGACTGGCCAACGCGGGCGTGCAGGCACACCTCGTCTGCGCCTGTGCCGAAGCACTCCCGTTCCGCGACGAATGCTTCGACGTCGCCACCTCGCAGGCCACACTCGAAAACGTGCGAGACCAGGCGAAAGCGATGACGGAAATGTTTCGCGTGCTGCAGTCCAACGGACGCGCCTGGATTTCGACGGCAAACAAACACAGCTTGGGCCCCGATCCGCATCTCGGCATCGTCGCCGGTGGCCTGCTCCCCGATGCAGTCGCAGCTCGCATCGCCCGATCGCGCGGGGCGCTGCCGCCAGAACGACAATTGCTCACCCGTTCGAACATTGCGCGTCTGCTGCATCGCGCGTCCTTCTCGAACATGCAATTCAGCGTTCCCGCAATTCCGGCGGCGCAACGCGAAGCCGCTGGCGGACTGATGGCGATCGCAGCCACGGTCTACGAGATTGCACGACGACAGCCGGTCCTCCGCGCGGCGCTGCTGCGCATCGGTCCGACGCTGCTCGTGACGGCGCGCCCAAACCGTTCATCGCCTTCGACCGACCAACACTGATGGAGAACATCGCGATATGACCGCCCCCGGACGTGCGCGTGCCGTGCCCGGCATGCGCTGGTGGCACAAGTGGATTGGCATCGTGATCGGACTCCTTCTGTTCGGCTGGGTCGCCAGTGGCATCATCATGATTCTGCCACTCTCGTCAGCGGCGAAGGGATTGGGTGTGGTCGAGCCGGTGATCGACCTCGCAACGGTTGCCATCTCACCGTCGCAGGCCGCAACCGCAGCGCGAGTTGAAGGTCCCATTCGCACCATCGCGTTGCATCAGGTGCTCGGCGTCACCGTGTGGGCGGTGACGCCCGCGAACGGCCAGCCGATACTCGTACACGCCACCACGGCTCAACGCTTTTCGATCACGCCCGAGCGCGCGAAGGCCATTGCGCAGACGTCGGAGCCGGATCTCACACCCGTCGCGGTCGATCGCATCGAGACACAACCCGCCGGATACTGGGGACGTTTGCCAGCGTATCGCGTCGCGTTCAACGATGCCGCGCATACCGAGGCGATCGTCGCTGCGTCCACAGGCGAAGTGCAACGTTCACAACGACGCGATCGCATCATGAACAGCATCGGGCACAACTTTCACGTGTTCGGTCCGCTCACGCAGTTGCCGGGCGGTCAGAATACACGCAAGGGCAGTCTTATCATGACAGGGCTCATCGCATTGCTGTCGATCATTTCCGGCTACTGGCTGTCGCTGCCAAAGCGTTGGACGCGCGCCTCGGCAAGCGCATCCAAATGAGAGTCGCCGTGCTGGGACTCGGCAACGCCGGATTCGACCTGCACCTGCCGGCCCTCGTCGGCATCGCCGGCGTACAAGCCATCGGTGTCGATCCGGATGCGTCGCGCCGCGATCGTGCCGCCGCACGGTACAAGGTGCCGGCAGTCGAGTCGCTCGACGCTGCGTTCGCGCTTGGCGCCGTCGATGCCGTCATTGTCGCAACGCCGCCCAACTCGCACGTCGCGCTCTGCCTGCAAGCACTCGAGCGCGGCGCCAACGTGTTGTGCGAGAAACCGTTCGCGCCGAGCGTGGTCGATGCGCAACGTATCATCGACGGTGCCACGAAAGCCGGACGTCGTGTCGCACTGAATCACGAGTTCCGCGAGATGCCGATCTTTCGTGCGGTGCGGGATCAGGTCGGCAAGCCGGACGTCGGACCGCTCGTCTTCGTGCAGGTGTGGCAGAACATGGACCTTCCACCATGGAAAGAACCGGGGTGGCGCGGCGGACTGCTCACGGGCACGCTCTACGAAGCTGGACTGCATCTCACGGACTATGTCATCGCGCTGTTCGGCGAGAAGCCCGTCGCGGTGAGCTCCACCATGTCCACCTGTGGTGTGCGTCCGGAAGCATCCGACGCGGTCGCCCTGGTGACGATGGAGTTCTCGCGCGGCCGACTGGCGCAGGTGGTACAGAATCGCCTGTGCCCGGGAGAGACGCAGTATTTCGAGGTGCGCGCAGATGCGGAGAAAGCGTCGTTGCGCGCATCGTTTGGCGGACGCGCGCGCATCTCCGCCGGACTGTATCGCAGCACCAAGCCGCATGTGCGTATGGAACTCGGCGCCTCCGGCATGGCGTGGAAGGAGTCGGGGCATTCGCGCACGCCGATCGGCACCAATCCCAAGTCGCCGGCGATGGTGGCGACACGCATGATGATCGAAAAGACGCTGGCTGGATTTCGCAGTGGTGGAACGGTGCCGGCAAGCGCCGAAGACGGTCGGGACTCACTCGAAGTGCTGGCGGCATGTTACATCTCGGCACGCGAGGGTCGTCGCGTCGCGGTTGATGGATCCGCCGAGCTGACGTCGTTCGATTTTGCTGCACCGCGCGCGCCCGACAGCGGAGCGACGCGCTAGTGTCCCACGCACGTCGCACATGGACGTTGGCCGCGATTCTTTTTGCCGCCGTGCTTCCTGTGCTCGTTATCGTTCCAACGCTCTTCCCTACCGATCCGACGGTGCTGAGCGCCGCCGGTCTCGAGGGATACAGCACCGTGTGGGCGTATCGGTCGGCCGTGGTGTGGAGTGTCGTTACGCTCGCGCTGGCGGCGTTCGCCACTCGTGTCGGTTGGCTCGACCTCGAGTTCGACGACACCTATGTGCGCAGCGGAACACACGCTGCGACCATGACCGCGCGTACGAAGTGGGTGGAGCGCGGCATCGTTGCGCTGATCGTCGTCGTAGCGCTCTGGCCACCGTTCCTTTCGCGCTACGGCCCATTCATCGAGGACACCATCTTCGCGACGGCGCTGCATCGCATGCAGGGCGGCATGGTGCCCTATCGCGACTTCGAATTCCTGTACGGTCCGCTCATGCTGGTGCCCGCGTCCTGGTTCATGAGCGCGGTGGGATACTCCCTCGAGCACTACTACATCTACCTCACGACCATCGAGGTGGTGCAGTACGTGCTCATCGTCGCGCTGCTGCAATCGCTCATTCCCGAGCGTCGCACACGCCTGGTCGTCTTTGTCATCCTTGTCGGCTTGCTGGCCAATCCGTTGCTTGGCCTCAACTACAACGGCGTGCGACGACTATTGCCGCTGGGCACATTGCTGCTGCTCACCCGCGACCCGCGGTCACTGCCGCGCGCCGCGATTGCCGCTGTGCTGCTCGGCCTGAGCGTTGCGTATGCTCACGATTACAGCCTGGGCGCAGCGTTCGCATCAGCAGGCTTGTACGTCGCGATGTTCGTCCGCAAGCCGTCGCGCGAACTGGTCGTACCGGCGCTCGCGTTCGGTGTCATCTCCGTTGCCACCTGGTTGTCCGTATCGTACCTGCTGCTCGGCGACGGATTTCCGTCATATATCAGCGACACACGAGGACTCGTCGCGCGTTTCAGCGCCGGTGAAGCGGGCTTCCGTTTCTACTGGACGGCGAATGCCGCAGCGGCGTTCGCGCTGCTCGCCCTCGGGCTCGTGATCGCGGGGCGAGGCATCGCGCATCGACTGGAGTTGAGCGAGTGGGGCGACCGGTTCTTTCTCACCGCGGTGCTGGCCACCTTCCTCGCCCTCAAGAGCGGGCTCAATCGCTCCGATGTGTGGCACCTCGACGGCGCGTTCTTCGCCGTGTGCGTGGCGTTCCTGTTGCCGCTGCCGCGGCGCGTGATGCGCTGGTCATCCAGTACGCAGAACATCGCAACTACACTGGCTGGCGTGGTCTCCGTCACCCACCTGTTGGGCAACGCACCGACTGCGGCGTATATCGCCGAGGGGTGGGTGAAGGGATTCCGTGATGCGCGAGCCGGGCTGGTCACCACGACGGCGTGCGCGGCGCAGGCCGTCGCGCCGTGCATCGAGAACGAGAAGTCGCATCCGCGCGAAGCGCTCGTCGCCGTTGGTGCGTATCTCGCTGAACCCGCGCAGCGTGGCCAGCGCGTCCTGCTCTACGGCGAACTATGGGGCGCCGGTCAGCGCATGGGCGTCTACAAGCGCGATCATCTCAACGATGACTTCATCTACGACGATGCGCGCGGTATCGCGGTGGGCGAATGGATCAACGAGCCTGCCGACGCATTGGTCGTCATGGCCAAGCCGTGGTACGAGCGGCTCTACGCTCCTCCCGGTGCCGATACCATCGGCGCGAAGGCGCCGTTCACACCCAGCATCGTGAAGACAGCGGGCGAGTATCTCGCCAGTGTGCACT
The DNA here is from genome assembly GCA_964456595.1 of uncultured Gemmatimonas sp. Lineage (GTDB taxonomy): Bacteria > Gemmatimonadota > Gemmatimonadetes > Gemmatimonadales > Gemmatimonadaceae > Gemmatimonas. The sequence goes on from CAYWCJ010000001.1 coordinate 49,264, forward strand.
ATCGCGGCGTCGTGGTGGAGCGGCCACTCGCCGAGTTGCGCTGGCGCAGGACCGTCGGTGTGCGCGTGCGTGAGCGGTTTGCGCTCGATCGCACCTTTGGCGACCTGGTGGTACTCAGGCGCCGTAGTTCGCCCTGAGTACACCGAGCGCGCGTCGCAGTCCGACCAGTCCGTCGGCCGGCGCGCGCATCTCCATCGATACCCACTGGTCGTAGCCGACACCTCGCAATGCGTCGGCACAGGCCGCGTGATCGCTCGCACCATCGCCCAACGTCGCCAGAAACGGCTCGCTCGCGTGGAAGTGACGCGTCACCCGCGCGGCGTTCGCGATCGTCTCCGCAACCGACTCGACATTCAGCGACATGGCGCCGGCATCCACGTGCAGGCCAAAGCCGCGGTGATGAACCGCATCAACCAGCGCCATTCCATCGGACACAGTATTGACGAAATCGCAGTCGTATGCCGGTGGATTGGGCTCCATACACAGACAGACCCCGCGCGCTTCGGCGCGCGTGCCGGCTGCGCGAAAAAAGTCGACCGCGATCTGCGCTGCTTCGTTTCTTGGCAACGAGCCCACCGCGCGATTCTTTGGCGAGCCGAACACCAACGGACCCGCGCCGAGTGCCGCTGCGATATCCATCATGCCGGTGAGGTGCTCCAGCATCCCCGCACGTGCGTCCACATCGCCAAAGAGCGTGAGTTCCGGCTTTCCGAACAGCAGCGCCTGCATCGAGACGATCTGAACTCCGCGCGCTTCCCACCAGGCGCGATACTCCTCCAGCGCTGCACGCGGGAGACGTAACGGCTCCGGCCACGCGGCCGTCGGCGCGATCTCCACGCCGCTCACCCCGTACTCGACGAGCAACTCGGCCACCGCTGCATCGTCCTCGCGCTTCCACGCGATGTTCGACGCCGCGAGCTTCACGCGTGGCCCCGGCGCCAGTCGATCACGAATGCACGAATGGCCGACAACACCTCGTCGTGCGACGAGAGATACGCACCGCTGCCGCCGAAAAGCGTTGCGTACCTGGTGCGCATGTCGTAGCGCGCGGGCGTCGTGGGCTTGAGGTTCTCGAACATCCTGTCGAAGCCGATGCGCGCCACATCGCGCACACTCACCGGCTCCACCGCAAAGTTGACCGTGCGCAGTTCGTGTGCGCGCGCCGTGCCGATGTCGCGCCACAGTCGATCGAGATGATAGAACTGGAAGACGCTGTCGGCGCAGATCGTGTCGACCGCGTTGTTGTTCAGCAAGTCGTAGATGATGTTCTTCTTGAGACCGTGACCGAACAGTCCGGGCAACCGCACGCACGTCGTGTCGAAGCGATCGCGCACGAATTCCTCGAGCTCGAATCGATGGCGCCCGTACGCGGTGGCCGTAGCCGGATCGATCGGCGTGTCCTCATCCACTTCGATCGGTGTCCCGTACACGTCCACCGTCGACACGAGCACCACGTGCGCGGCCTTCGTTTCGCTGAGGCATGACATCAATCGCGCGATGTTCGCCTTGTCGCGCTCGGGCTCCTTGTTGGCCTTCCACTTCTCGGCCGGCGCACCGGCGCACACCAGCAGGTCGTACGAGCGTCCGCGAATCGTTTCGATGTCCGTCGAATGATACAGATCGTCGAACGTCGTCTGTCGCAGCAGCGTGCCGCCCACGAAGCCGGTGGAACCGATCAAGGCGCTACGCATGATGCGCTCCGTTGTTCGTCGGCACGTTCGTCGCCGCTGGAGGATCGTACTTGTGCATCACCGCGCGCATGAGTGTCTGCAGAATCTTGATGCTCCCTCTGATCGGACTGATCTTGGTCGGCACCGGTCCGTGCGACGGGTACGCGCGCGTCACCGGAATCTCGGCGCAACGAAAGCCCAGTCGTGCCGCACGAATGGCGAGGTAGTAGTGCAACTCGTACGCGGAGAACACCGCACGAAACGGAGCCACGCGCGGATCGAGCAACAGCGTGCGACTGTAAGCGCGGAAGCCATTGGTGGTGTCGGTATAGCGCGTGCGCGCAGCGAGACTGATGAGCGGGGCGTGCAACAGGTGGATGCCGAGCAACCGCGCCGGTGGGGTATTCTCCGCGTGTCCGCCCGGAATGAAGCGCGAACCCTGCAGATGATCGCCACCACCATCGAGTGCGGCGATGAACAGCGGGATCGCCGACGGATCGTCCTTGTTGTTGCCGTCGATCACGATCAGCGCGTCATAGCCTTCGTCCATCGCATACGCCATCGCCATGCGCATCTGCGCACTCAGCTTGCCGGCACCGGTCTTGGTGAGCAGCGCGCGCACGCCACGCGGTCGCAGCTGCTCCTCGCTCACCGAGCCGTCGGTGCTGTTGCCATCGGCGATGACGATATCGACGAGATCGGAATAGGGGCGCATGCGCTCGAGCTGTGCATGCAGGCGGCCGTTCTCGTTGAGCACGAACACCGCGCAGCAATAGCGCGTGCGCTTCGCGCGAAACTCCGTGACCCGGTGCTCCGGTACGGCGCGTGCAGTCATCGGTTCAGCGGACAACGGGATCCGTCACGATGTTCATGCGATCTTCAGCGCTCGACGCGACGGCGCTTTGCCGCTCCTCGAGCAGGAAGTACAGCGGTCGATCCTGATTCTCGCCAAGCAGGCGTGCGAGGTACGCCGCAACCGTGGTCAGCAGCAGCCCCATCGATCCGAACATCGCGCCAAGTACGAGCGATTGTGTCGTCCACCCTTCGGCGACATCGCGCTTGAGCAGGTAAATGGTCACCACGTACGCGAGAAAGAGCACGTTGGCCGCCACCACCAGCAGGCCAAGTCCTACGGCGAGGTACAGCGGCTGCAGAGAATTGGCGACGATGATACCCACGGCCAGCTTCACCCCATCGAGCACGCTCTTGCGGCGCGGCACACGTCGGCGGCGCAACGTCTCGTACTGCACACTCTGACTGGCGTAGCCCACGTACGCGCTCAGCGTGCGCAGATAGCGGTTGCGATCGCGAATCTGCACGACCGCGTTCACCGCCTGCCGACTCAGCACACGGAAGTGCGTGGAGTTCTTCGGGATGTTCAACCCGAACAGCGTGTTGCCCGCGCCATAAAACAGCGCCGCGCCCATGCGCAGCAGCACCGACTCGCCCGCGCGGCTGGTGCGAATACCAAACACCACGCCAACCCCCTGTCGTGACTGCTCCACCATGCGCGGAATGAGCGTGGGCGGATCGCTGTCCGGCATCATCACCACCACGAAGTCGCCGATCGCGGCGTCCAGCCCGGCCGAAATCGCGACCTCGCTGCCAAAGCGCCGCGACAGTCGAATGAGTCGCACCGATTCGTTGCGCGCGAGCTGCTCATCAACGGCGCGCACCGTATCGTCCGTCGAACCATCGTCCACCAGCAGCAGTTCGTAGTGCACGTAGTGCTGGCGCAACGTGGCAATCGTTTCCTCCACGAACGCGGCGAGGATATCGCTGTCGTTGTGCAACGGCGCCACGACCGAGACGAGCACATCGGATGCGGTCACGACGCACGCTCGGTCGTCGGGCCGGGTGCGGCTCCCGCTCCAGACGCGAGCGCCGCTTCTTCATCGACGCGTTGCAGCATGTCGTACGCGTTGTCCACTTTCGATCCGATCACACAATGAAATCCCGGGATGCCATGGTCGTGGCTGAAGAGGATCGGACGACTGTCGTCGGCTTCACTGCGCGGCAGCACGGTCTTCACCTCCCACAGGGAGTCGCGCTGTGCGCACCCGCGGATGACGGGCAGATAACGCGCCGCGTCACGCACCATGTACGGGAACGTGCTCCCCCTGCCGTATTCCGCCAATCGCGCATCGGCATCCCGGTACGGGGTATCCGGTGTATCGCGCCACGAGAGGTGCGGCGTGTAGCGCACGTGACTGAGCGTGTGCAGGCCGCGTGACGGATAGGGGAGCATCGAGAAGAAGGGGCCGCACATCACCGTCACGCCAACATCGCGCAACTCGGGCGGTGGCTCGACAAGCGCCATCTCGGTCAGTTCGTGCTTGAGTGGCACGATGGGCAGCGACGACGCCGCATGAAGGCGATTGAGCCCGGAATACGTGCAGTTGTACACGTCGCGCGCATGCGCCTCGAGCTCCTGCGTCGCGGTGCGATACTCGACCGTGATGCCGAACGGCATGGCGCGCGACACCCGAAGCGCCGTGGAGGACAGCGCGACGTCCACGCCAGCTGCATCGAGGTCGCGCATCACGCGCGCCCGCAGGCGCACCGCGTCAAAGGTGTACTCCGGCACCCGCATGACATCTTCGATGAAGGCCGCGTTGAAGCGCTTGAGCACGTGTGCCGGTGCCGGCGACTGCGCCGCACCAATCCGTTCGCAAAACCGCTTGAACTGCGCGGACGTCACGTTCGAAAACGTGCGACCGATCGCATAGTAGTGCGCGAAATCATCGTGAATGCAGTCGCGATACTCGTCGATGAAACGCGGCGCATTGACGCGGGACCGAAGCCCCGTGAGGTAGCTGCGCGGATAGTGATAGCCGGCGTGCACTCGGGCCTGATTGATGATCGACGCTCGGCCCAGAAGCACCGGCGCCGACTCGAGGAGCAGTACGCGTGCTCCGCCTCGTCCGAAATGCGTAGCCAGCGACGCACCAAAAAATCCGCCGCCCACCACCACCGCATCGTACGACCGATCCCTCATCCGCGACGTTGTGTCATAGGTAGTTGCGTCGAATGTACAGGCATGGAGGGACAGGGTAAAGCCAAGTGGCGTCGTCGCTTCCGGCGGCATGACGTCCGCGTACATTCAACCGCTGAACATGCGACAGGTCTCCCTCCTCCAACGCACGCGCGTCACCGCCTTCAGTCTCCTGCTCGTCGGGTCGGCTGCTGCGTGCGCACCCGAGCGCACGGGCCTGGTGCACATTGTCGTTGATCCTGCCGAACACCACCAGACCATGACCGGCTGGGAGGCCACGGCACAGGGCGGGCAGTGGAGCAGTGCCTACCCGCGCTTTCGCGATACGCTGCTGGCGCTCGCGGTGAATGATCTGGGCATCAACCGCATGCGGCTCGAAGTGCGAAGCGGTGTCGAACAGACGCGCGACTACCTGCGCGACAGGCGCCACGGACTGCTCAGTGGAGAAGACGCCCGGTGTGCGCGATACGAAACGGTCAACGACAACGACGACCCGCGTCTCATCGACCCGAGGGGCTTTCAGTTCACGGAGCTCGACGAAACCATCGACACGCTCGTGCTCCCACTGCAGCGCGCACTCGCTGCACGTGGTCGCAAGCTGCTGCTGGCGGTCACCTACGTCGCCTTTTTCCGGCAGTGCCCGCGCGACCGCCGCTACGATCACCGATCAGCCGACGAGTACGCGGAGTTCGTGCTCGCCACCGTGCTGCACATGCGCGACCGCTACCAGCTGGTGCCCGACCTCTGGGAGATCATCCTCGAGCCGGACAACACCGACGATTGGAGTGGCACGGCCATCGGGGAAGCGATCGTGGCCAGCGCCGCCCGACTGTCGGAGCACGGCATCCGCCTGCGTTTTGTCGGCCCCTCCAACACCTCCATGGCCGGTGCCGTGCGCTACTACGACGCGATGGTGGCGGTGCCCAAGGTCACGCCGCTGTTGGCCGAGTTCTCGTACCATCGCTACCGAGGCGTCAGCCCTGGCGTGCTGGCGGAGATCGCCGAGCGCGCCCGTCGTGACACCGTCGCCACCTCGATGCTGGAGCACATCGGCAGTGGCGTTGACGATCTGCTCGACGATTTGCTCGTCGGCCACGCCTCCGCGTGGAGCCAGTATGCGCTCGCCATCGACACCGACGGCCCCGACGATGGCGGACTGTACTAC
>CAYWCJ010000002.1:0-32959 GCA_964456595.1 uncultured Gemmatimonas sp.
GTAGAACACCACCGTCGTCGAGTCGTCGATGCCCTTGCGGCGCAGCAGATCGGCGAATGCGTCGCGTGCGATGTAATCGCGTTCCACCTGATCGTTGAGATCGATGTGCCAGTCGAGTTTCTGTGCGCCGGGGATGTGCTCCACGTCGTACAGCAGCACGTCTTCATTGCACTCCAGCAGGCGCAGTGTCGGGTGGTGCAGCTGTGCGGCGAGCCACTCGGTCGAGACGAGGCGCGCCGGGTGTGCATACCCCTTGGCGACGATGCGAGGGTCGGGGAGGCCGGGTAGCGAATCGATTTGCGTCATCGATGAAAGCTGAGCCGCGTGTCAAGCGTCGGGAAGGTGGTCACGGCGCGCGGCTGTTCGGGATAGCTTCCAACATGGAATCGAGCGGCGTGGACCTCACCGATGTACGGGTTGCCGGCGCCGCGATCGCCTATCGGCTCTACGACGTCGGCTACGCCATCGACCTCGCGCGGGCGCTCGATCTGCTGGCGGCGAGTTCCCCCGAGCGAGTACGGCCGGTGCGCGGAGAGGGGCAGGCGCTGCAGATCCAGAACCCGCCGATCACCGTGCTGCTGGGCGCTGAGATGCTGGTGGTCGGCGCCGTGTCGCACGAGGTCGAGCTCTCGGCGCGCATCTTCGACTTTGGTGTGATCTCGTTGCGGGCACGTGTGCGGGCGCCCGCGCTGCAGTCGTGGGAGTCGTACACGGCGCTTGGTCAATCGATCGACCATCACCCGGCGATCGAAACGTCCGTCGCACAGCATCTCCGTCTCTTGACGAATCGGATCGAGAGTGCCATCGAGCGACCGTTCACGGCCTCGGTGCGCGAGGACTACACGGTCTTTCGTGTCACACGCATCGTGGGGACCGACGGCGCAATGGTGACGGCGCAGCGACTCGCCGAGCTGGATGTCGTGCCACTGCTGCTCGACGAGGAGCGCCCGCTGAGTGCGGAGGCGCGACGTGAGCTGTTGCCGCATCGGTTCTCGTACTACTCCGACGACCTCGCCATCCTGACCTGGAACAACGCGTTGATCGTCGAGCCCGGTGAGCAGGACACCGACCTGCAGTACATCCTCGAGTTCGCGAATGCACAGCTGTTGGAGCTTCGGTACTACGACGCCGTGCTCGACGCCGAGCTGCCGAAGCTGTACGACGCCATCGAGGCCGCGCGTGCTCGTCGATCGGTGTTCCCGGGCCGACGATTCGCCGGTCTGCTGTCACGTCTGCAGGCACAGGTGGCTGACTCGACGGAGTTGGTGGAACGGGTGGAGAACGCGCTCAAGGTGACGGATGACGTATACCTGGCGCGCGTCTACTCGGCGTCACTCGAACTCTTTCGCGGCACGGCCTGGCGGGCCGGCATCGATCGCAAGCTCGCCATCCTTCGCGACACGTACGCCATGCTCAATCAGGAAGCGCAGGCCGCTCGCAGCGAGACGTTGGAGATCGCGATTGTGGTGCTCATCGTGGCCGAGCTCGGCATCGCGTTGCTTCGTCACTGACTCGACCTTGATGCTATCCGTGTTGCATCGACGGCCCCCCAGGCGTGGATGGGTCGTTCACCGAGCGCTGAGCGACCGGCACGGCGACGGGCTTGGCCGCCGGTGAGGGTGACGGATTAGCTTATGACCATCGGTGCCATGCGACGCCGAAGTCTTCCGGCCCGGCGGGCGCTGGCGGACACACCATCGCCTGCAATGCGGTCATCCGACGGCAGACGCGGGGGCCCGCCCGAGGAACGCGCGTGGATCTGGACCGCGAGACGGTGGCGTCGGCGATTGTAGGCACTGGTGGAGCCTGGTTGCTGGGCTCGGCCCTCTTTCATCGCCGCACTGGACGCTGGAACGCAGCGCAGTTGCGCGGTATGGCCTACGCGGGCGTGGGATTCCTGATGAGTGCGGCCGCGGCGCGTTGGCTGCAGCACTGGGGCAATCGTGGCATCGCCATCTCATTGGTGGGAACAATGCTGGCGATGCGCGGCATGTACACACTGGTGCGCGAGCGCGCGGCGCGTCGTGCGAACGAGAAGCCCCGAATGCCGGAGTAACGTGAACAAGCCTTTGCCGGTGATGGAGCGATACTCGCGGCACGTGCTGGTGTGTACAGGGGAATTCTGCTCCGAATCACGCAGCGGACGGGTGATCTACGGCAAGCTGGCGTCGCTGCTACAGCGCGAGGGACTGCTGTTCGGTCCGACTCGCGTGAAACGCAGCGAGGCACCGTGCCTGGGAGTCTGCGGCGGCGGGCCGATTGTCGCGGTATACCCGGAGGGGGTCTGGTACGCTTACGTTGGACCGGAATTGCTCGAACGGATCGTGGTCGAGCACCTGAAGGACGGGCGGGTGGTTGAGGACAAGGTATTCCACCGCCTGGCCGAGGTCGACGCCAGACCACAGGACCGTTAACCACCAAGTTTCCGGTGGTGAGTATGGGTTTTGGGCTGTGAGTGGCCCTGGGCAGAGATCGCCTCATCGCACCGTCACTTGCCTTGTCTGCCTCATCTACGAGCTGGCCTCGGAGCTGCGCTGCCCCCGAATCCCCTCCACGAAATCCGTAGAACGCTCCACAACGCCCCGGCGCGCGAGCTCCTCGGCCACCGCTCGTAGATGTCTTGGCCATAGATACCGCGCGTGCCGAAAGAAGTTCCGCCGAGCGTCGGGATTCTCCGCGAGAAATTGGGCCAGCGGGCGGTGCGCCTTGGCTGTGTTGCAGGCCTTGCAGGCGGTCACTACGTTGCCGTCTGAGCCATCGCCGCCGCGCACCCTCGGCTGGACGTGATCGACGCTCAGCAGTTCCGGTTCCTGTACGAGCCCGCAGTATGCGCACCGGTATGCGTCCCGTGCGAAGATCTCTGCGCGTTTCATTCTGCCTGATCCTCCGTGGACGTCCCGAACAGCGCACGACGGATGCTGCTCCAGCACGTGACGCGCCTCTTCGACAGCGACGAGGCCGCGTCCTCGCCGAACGACCTCCCGCCCCGACTCAACTTCAAAGCCCTCGAGGCCCTTCGTATGTCGCGTTCCCGTGAACGTATTCTCGCCAACCTCGAAGAGATGTATCGCGAAGCTTTCGATCGCGCCAAGGAGACGGCGGATCCAAATGCGATGGCATCGCTCGACTTTGCCTATCGTCGTGAGCAGCTGTACTTCGAGATTCTGCTCGACGTGCGCGACGCGATGGAGAAGCGATAGCTCGAGGAGACGCGCCGATGACTGAGGCGACGTCGCGCCGCGAGACACTGCTGGCGATTGTCGTGATGGCGATCGGCACCCTGGCGCTTTGCTATCCGGCCCTTGGCGGGCTGACGCTGCTCAACGAGAACAGCGATCAGTACATCGCCGGTTTCGCCTTTCGCGATTTCGCTGCGCAGTCAATGCGCAACGGGAGCGGATTTCCGCTCTGGAATCCATATCTGTTTGGCGGTCTGCCGTACGTGGCGGCCATGCACGGCGACATTTTCTACCCGACGTTCCTGTTGCGGTTGCTGATGCCGACCGATGCGGCGATGACGTGGGGCATGACGATGCACGTCTTCCTCGCCGGCTGCTTCACCTGGCTGTTCCTGCGCCGGGCCCTTGGCCTCGGGTTCTTCGGCGCGCTGATCGGCGGGCTGGCGTACGAAATGGGCGGCAATGTCGCCGGACTCGTGTCGCCGGGGCACGATGGCAAGATCTTCGTCGCGGCGCTGCTGCCGCTCGCGCTCTTTTTTGTGCACCGCGCGGTGCGCGATGGACGCGCATGGGCCTGGGGCAGTCTCGCGATCACGGTGACGCTGGCGGTGCTGACGCCGCACCCGCAGCTGCTGCAGTATCTGCTGCTCATGACGGGCGCGTATGCACTGCTGCTCGCGTTCACGGCGTCGCCGACTGGTGCCATCCTGGCGCGCGCGGACGCGATCAGGCGATTGGTGCTGGCTGGCGTTGCGGTCGGCGTGGGCATGCTCGGCGGCGCGATTCAGTTCTGGCCGCTGATGGAGTACACGCCGTACTCGCCGCGCGCTGGTGGCAAGGGGTGGGATCACGCCGTGTCGTACTCGATGCCGCCTGAGGAATTGATCAACACCTACCTGCCGCAGTTCTCCGGGATGCTGACGCTGTACTCGGGGCGCAACGGCATCCATCTGCACAGCGAGTATCTCGGCGTGCTGGTGTTGCTGTTGGCGGGGCTCGCGTTTGGCGCATCGCGACTGCGCCGCAGCATGCTCTGGTTCTGGGCAGGTGCGTTGGTGGTCTCGCTGCTGTGGGCGATGGGTGGTTTCACGCCGTTCTTTCACCTTGTCTACAACCTTGTGCCGGGCACGAAGTTCTTTCGCGCGCCGAGCACGATGTTGTACGTGGTATCGTTCTGCGTGGCGGTGCTGGCGGCCGTCGGTACGGATCGGGCGTTGTCCGGTGGCGTGAAGGCGCGCACTCTCATCGGCGCGGTGGTGGGCGGATTGGTCATTGCGCTTCTGGGGACGGTCGGAGCGCTCAACGATTTGGCGACGTCGTTCGCACCACCTGGTCGAGAGCCGAGACTCGAGGCGAACGCGACGAACATCGTGGTTGGTGCGTGGCGTTCGTTGGCCGTGCTGCTGGTTGGTGCGGCGGTGCTCTTCGCGCTCGCACGACAGCGCATTGCGGCGAGTGCGGCGGCGTGGAGCCTGATCGCTGTTGTAGCGGTCGATCTCTGGTCCATCGAGCGTGCGTACTGGCGATTCGCGGCGCCCGCGTCCGAGTTGTACGCCGGTGATGCCACAACGGAGTTCCTCAAGTCGGCACCGACTGGTCGCGTGTGGGCGGTCGCCGCGCAGCCGATGACCGGCGCGCGCCGCGACCCGTTTCTTGGCAGCGGCGAAGGGAAGGGGACCGGCTTCATGGTGCACGGCATTCGCACGGTCGCTGGGTATCACGGCAACGAACTCGGACGTTACGACGACCTGACGCAGTGGGATACCGAGCAGTTCGTCTCCCGCATGAGCAATCCGCGACTGTGGCAATTGCTGAATGTGCGCTACTTCTACACCAATTCGCCGGAGTCGCCGATTCCCGGTGCGGAGCGACTCGCCGGTCCGGCACGCAATGCCGCGGGTGATACGGTGTCGGTCTATCGGATGCCGGGCGACAATCCTCCCGCGTGGGTGACACCACTCGCCGTCAAGCTCGATGATGCGGCGGCACTGGCTACGTTGCTCGACGAGCGCTTCGATCCACGACGCGTGACGTTGTTCGAGCCTGAGGCGGCCGCGCGTGTGCAGTCGCCGCCGGATTCGCTGCCGGCACCGCTCGACATTCCGATCACGGTGCGCAAATGGACACCGGGGCACATCGTGCTGGCACTCGACAGACCCGCTCCGGCCAACGCGACGCTTGTCGTTTCGGAGAACTACTTTCCCGGATGGACGGCCACCGCCGATGGGAAGGCGACACCGGTCGCAAGAGCGGACTACGTCCTTATCGGTGTCGAACTGCCGGCGGGAGCGCGCGACATCGAACTGATGTTCACGAGCCGCCCATACGACAACGGCAAGCTGTTGACGTTGCTGTCGCTTGGAATGGCCACACTGGCGTTGGTGGTTGGCCTCGTTGTCGATCGTCGCCGCCGCAGCGTTGCATAGACAAACATCAACACATCAAACACTGCTGGCTTAGTCGTTCACTGACGCTGCCACATCAGCCACACGCTGCCGGCGAGACCGATCACGCCGATGACGGTGCGGATCAGTGCCTGCGGCGTGCGTTGCGCCAGTCCCGACGTGAAGTATCCGCCGAGCACCGAACCGACGGCCATGGCTGCGGCGATGGGCCAGTCCACGATGCCCTGCGTGGCGAAGGTGATCGCGGCCACGGCATTGAAGCAGGAGCCGCAGACGTTCTTGAGACCGTTCATCTGATGGATGTTGGTCAATCCCATGAGCCCGAGCCCAACGAGCATGAGGATGCCGGCGCCGGCGCCGAAGTAGCCACCGTAAATGGCGATGGCGAGTTGCAGAAACAGGTAGTGAAGTGGCGGCTGTAGTGCGGGAATCGAGTTCGCGGCGCCTGCGTTCCCGACGGTCTCCGTCCTGCTGCGCGATCGATTCTGCAACCAGGTGGTGACCGGCCGTTGCGCGACGAACATCACCGTCGCGCCGAGCATCAGCCATGGCACCAGCGCAGAGAAGCGCGCACTTGGCGTGGAGAGCAACAGCAAGGCACCGAGCAGGCCACCGATGAGACTGGGCACCGCGAGATAGAGCGCCCATCGGCCAGTGCCGCGCATCGCGCTTCGATAGCCCCACAGACTCCCCATCGAACCTGGCCACAACGCGACGGTGCCCGTCGCGTTGGCCACGATCGGCGGTACACCCAGTCCGACGAGCGCCGGAAACACGAGCAGCATGCCGCCGCCCGCGACGGAGTTGATGGCGCCACCGAGTGCGGAGATACCGGCGATTGTGACGAGTTGAATCGGTGTCGGCATGTTTTCGCGATCAGACTGACGACGAGACGTCGAGGTCGGTCAGCTGGTTGGCTGCGTCCGCTTCCCGCAGCGCGCGTTGTGTGATGCGCACGAGAATGAGTCCCAACACGACCGTGGCGACGATCCCGACGCCCAGCACCCACCCCGAAATCGGCGAGGAGCCATCCGCGCGCGGACCGGCGCCGGTCGCACTGCCGAACGCGGCGTAGGTGATCACAATGGGCGTCAGGCCAAACGTGCCGAGCACGAAGTCGCGCAACCTCACGCGTGTGACGCCAAGCGCGTAGTTCGTCAGCACGAACGGCACGACCGGTGAAAGTCGCAACAGAAAGACCAGCTTCAATCCGTCTTCCCCGATCACCCGATCGATGACCGAGAGTGTCGCGTTCTTCGCGACGCGCTTCGACACCTGTTCGCGTGCGACGTATCTGCCCAGCAGGAACGCACACGTTCCGCCAATGATGGCACCGGTCATGACGAGCGCCGAGCCTTTGACCATGCCGAACACCGCACCGCCGACCATGATCAGAATGAACGCGGGGAGCATCAGTATGCAGACAATCACGTACGCGCCGAGGAACGCGATCGGTGCCCAAACGCCGAGCGCTTTCACCCAGTCGGCGAACTGCGGCATCCACGGCGACAGCAATCGGCCGACCAGCAACCCGAACACGATCGGGATGGCGATGCCAACGGCGCGCGAGACGGTCTTCAGATCCAATCGCATCCGCTAACCATAACGGACGCGATCGCTGTTCGGCGCAGCGGCGTCGTGTTGGTGCGTGTTCGCGGCTTGGTGGATCGGCGAGGGGTGTTCGGTGGGTTGCGTCGCAGGATCGGCGATCGGCCGCAGGGTGTCCCAGTCGCCGCTTGCTGCGCTGCGCGCAGAGGCGGCTTTGGGACACCCTCGGCCGCTCGCCTTGTGACGACACGCGGGGCGCGAGCCGAGCCGTGTGCGCGCGTCGAACGCCGTAAGGGGAGATTCGTGCGGGCGCCGAAGCAGCGAGCGCGGGATCCGTCAGGAGCTCCTTGTCTAGTTGTGGGTAGTGTTGGCGCGCGCGCGATTCCATCCCGAATGCCGCGCTGCGACCACTCGATGGCAGTCTCGCCGAACCGGCTGTGCGTCGCGAGCGGCAACCCGCCGCCAGCATGCGAAACGTGCCTGGTGCAACCGCGCCCTCGGCGCCTTCGCCCCTGCCTGTGGCCCCCAACGGCCGAGGGTGTCCCAAAGCCGCCTCTGCGCGAAGCGCAGCGAGCGGCGACTGGGACACCCGGCGCGCCGATTGAAAGCTCGCGCAGATCTCGACGTGCGCCTGTCCACTCTCGCCGACACCAATCCACACGCCAGTCGCAACGCCGACCAACAACACGCACGGCACAAACGCAAAACCGGCCGCGTCGCTTTCGCGACCCGGCCGGCTTCAACAACGTGTGTGTTTACTGCAGCGGCTTGGTCGGGCGATCGAATCCACCGCTCAGTGCGTTCAGCAACAGCTTGTACGTGCCGTGCGGCTGCGAGCGGAAAAGAATCTCCGGTCCGAACAGATAGAGCGTGCCCTGACCAACCTTGGCCTCGGCCATCGCAACGCCGCCCTTGAGCAGGTTCTGCCCCCACGCCCAACCGCTTGTCAGCGGCGTTTCGGTGTCGAACGTGGCGATGGCACGAATGCCCTTTGCTGCAGCATCCGGTCCGAGCTTCATCACTGGGCTGTTGTCGAACATCACCGACGGGCGCGGGGCCATGCCCGTGGCGATCATCGACGACGTATCAACCGCGACTTCGAGGAGCGAGCCCGGGATGTAGTACTTCTCGCCCGGATAGGCACGCCCACCCGCGTCCGTCAGGTAGTTCTCGATCGGCAGGCCAAGCTGCTTGCCCAACGCGATCGATGAGCCGATGGAGACGATGCGACCACCCGCCTCGAGGAAGGCCTTGAGCTGCGGCACGGTGCGATCGGTCGTCACACGACCGAGCTGACGGCGATATTCCGCCGGAATGAGCGTCGTGTCCGGTGAGCCGCCAAAGCCTTGACCAGGGCCAGCGCCCGCCGAAATCGCGCCGTCGGTGAGAATGAGCACGTCGTACTTGGCCTTCAGATTGCCGGCATCGAGATCCTGCGGATATACGACCGCGAACGGATACTCGAACTTCTCGAGAATCAGGCGCGTCCAGCCACTCGGCATGCTGCCGCCGTACCGATCGAAGAGCGCGACACGGAGTGGCGTCACCGGCTGCGCACCTGTGGGCTTCGTGTTGGCCGCGGCGAAGTTCACGCCCAGGTCCTTGGCCGACTGCGCAACGACGGCGTCCGCCGCGCCACCAGCCGGAATGAACCACGTGCCGGCGGGCCATGACGTACCACCATCCGTGAAGCCAACCGGACTGCGCGTCGACTTGATTCGCGCCTTCGCGAGACGATTGGTCACCGTCGCCGCGTCGTTGACGGCGGGATGGATGTAGTAGCCCGCCTTGCCCTTCGCCACGACACCGGCCGGCATCGCGGTCACGTCCTTCACCAACTCGAACGGACCCGTCACCGCATCGAGCGCGCGATCAAACTGCACGCCCATCTGGAACGCCAACGTCCAACCGGCGTTGTCGTACGGCGCGACTGGCGGGCCACCCGGATACCGGAAGTCGTTCGGATGATCCTGCGGCTCGAACATGTCGAGCACATGCGAACGGAACGCCTGCGCGGTGAGTACGACCCACGAGCCCGCGGGATAGTTCTTGCCGTTCGTGCTGAAGGACGACGTGGCGCGATGCACCTGCACGCCGGACTTCTGCAACGCCTGCACAAACTTGGTAGCCGTCGGGAAGTCGTTCTGCGTGCTGCTCAGGATGTAGCCGCGCGGGTCGCGGTTCTCCGGCTGCTTGAGCAACGCGAGATAGCGATCGTTGACCACCGCGCTGCCCGGTGTACCACCGCCGCCACGACCGCCGCGACCACCTTCAGCCGCTGCCGGACCGGCCGTCGCGCGATCCTTGGCGATCTGCGCCACCATTGCGTCGACCCGCTTCGGGCTGATCGTCCAGCTGTCCTTCTTGCTCTTCTCGATCTGATCCATGCCCATGCGCCAGCGATCGTAGAGGAAACGCTCGCGATAGCGCGACGCGAGATCGAGAAAGGCGTAATTGGCGGAAACCGAGTAATCCACCGACTGACGGAAGTGCCATTCCTGCGGCTCGATCGGCAATGGCAGACTGGCCGAACGCAGCTGACGATCGGGCACCAGCGACACGCGCATCGGCGTGGGGTTGCCGATCGTCTCCGTCAGGATACCAATGATGTTGTGGTAGTACGCGACCGTACGCAGTCCACCGTTCCACCATGTCGAGTAGTTGGAACCGGCGCGGAAGGTGAGGCCCGGTTTCCCTTCGGTGACGAAGCGGTGATTGAGCGCGGCGCCGACAAGATCGAGCCCTGTGATCATGGCCGGGTGGAACCAGTAGTTGGCCGGATCGCGGTACGGCGGCGCGGCCATCACCGTACCCGTCGGGCCGGTCTGGTGGTGATTGTACATGATCTGCGGGTGCCACTCGATGAACATGGTGCGCGAGACGTTGGCCGTCTCCCTGAGCGCGTTCATGTACGAGTCGCGATTGTTGTCATGCCCCGCGTACTTCTCATACAGACGCGGAATCGTGCCGGTCGTGCGGCGCAGCTTGTCGGGCTCCTTCATGTACCAATCGGAGACGAGCTCCATGCCGTCCGGATTGGCGTGCACCATGAGGATGATGCAGTCGTTCAGGATGCGCATCGTCTCTTCGTCGGTGCGGCTGTTGAGCTGCCAGAACGATTCGATGAGCTGCTGCGCACCGAGGACTTCCGTCGCGTGCAAACCCCCGTCGATCCAGAAGATCACCTTGCCCTCCTTGGCGAGGCGATGTGCTTCGGCCGAGTCGATGCCTTCGGCGCGCGCGAGCTTGTTCGAGATGTCCTTGTAGCGCGCGAGGTTCTTGTGGTTCTCGGGGCTGGTGACGATGGCCATGATCTGCGGCCGTCCTTCTTCCGTCAGGCCGATGGTGTCGAGCACGACGCGATTGCTTTCGCCGGCAACCTTGGCGAAGTACGCGTGCAGCCTGGTGTAGTTGGGGAGCTCGTAGTCCGCGCCAATGTCGTGGCCGAAGAACTGCTTCGGCGACGTGACGCGTGACTGGGCCGTGAGTGTGAACGGCCACGCGGCAATCCCAATGATGGCGGCGGTGCGCCAGGTGGCGCGCCAGGTGGCGTGACGCAGACGGGTCATTCGGGAGTGGGTCAGGAGGGTCATCAGGTCGCCATGAGCTCGGGGACGGGACCGGTAGAGAGAGGTCCAGAAATCATACGATGTGAGGCGGGGCGACGTTGGGCGAGGGACGGAGACGAGCTCACCGCGTCCCTCGGCGGCGGGCGCGGTTGTGGGACGAGCTCAAGCGGGAGAACTTTGGGGCATTCGGCGGGTAGTTTTGTCGTTCTCCCCGTCTTCGTCGAAGTCCCGCCCCCACCAAGAGTTCACGTGATCATGACGTTTCGCTCCCGCGCCTCCCGCACCCGCCTGACAATCGCCTCGGCGATGGCGGCCCTGACGTTTTCCGCCGCTCCCCTCGCCGCCCAGGCCACCGGCGCCAAACCGCCCGCCAAGTCCGGCATGGAGGGCATGGACCACGCGGCCCACATGAAGGCGGGTGCCAAGGCAGCCGAGCCGAGCACGGGGTGGAAGGAGCTCGATGCCTATCACATGCTCATGATGGCCACGTGGCACCCCGCCAAGGAAAACGGCGACATGGCACCGCTCAAGGCCAAGGCCAAAGACATGGTCGCCGCCGCCACGGTGCTGGCGTCATCCACCCCGCCCAAGTCGTGCGCCACGCCCGCGCTCAAGGACGCCGCCACGAACCTCGTGCCCCAGACGCAGGGCGTGGCCGATATGGTGGCCAAGAACGCCGACAACAACGCGCTCAAGGATGCCCTGAAGGTGCTGCATGACAAGTTCGACGTCCTCGAGGAAGGCTGCTCGCCAATGAAGCACGAGATGAAGCATTAGATGACGGACTAACGCTCCTCGAACGTCCCGAATCGCAACGGCACACCGTCGCGAACGTGCCAGGCGCCACGTGCCATCACGTGGCGAACCTGGTGCGAGTCATCGAGCACCACGAGATCGGCGTCGCTACCCACGTCGATGCGCCCCTTGTGCGGCAGGCGAAGCAGTCGAGATACATTGCTCGTGAACGCCGGCAGTACATCCGGCAACGCTGCGCCATCGCGCAAAAGCTCAGCGATCGTTTCCATCAAGGCGCCTGAGTCGCCGACGCCCATCTGCACGACGCGCCCCGCGTCGTCGAAGCGCGGCAGACATCCGCCGCCGTCCGAACTCACCGTCACCCGATCGCGCGGCGCACCGCTCTCGAAATAGCGCGACAGTGCAGCGGCTGCACTCCATGCGTCTTCGTCGGTCGCCACTGGAAACGCGGTGATGTCGATGTGACAGCCGACTGAGGTGAGCGAGAGTGCTTCGTCGAAGAGCGCCTTGCGACGATTGACGTGTGTGGGATTGAAGACGCGCGCCGGCAACTCGCTATTCACCAAGGCGTCGCGAATGAGGGCGAGCCCCCGCTCACCGTCGCCGAGATGCAGGTGCACGATCCCCGCCTTGCCCGTCATCAGTCCGGCCACGTGCGCTTCGGACGCGAGTCGCAAGAGTTCATCGAGTGTGGGTTGGCTCGAGCGATGATCGCTGAGGGCCACCTCTCCAACGCCGATGATGCGATCGATCTGTGCGATATCGCCGCGCACCGAGCCGGTGAGCGTGGTAGGCGGCAGGTGATAGCCACCCGTGTGACACCACGCACTCAGGCCTTCCGCAATGAGGGCGCGCGCCGTCACCACCAGCTCGGCCGTCGAACGCGTGACATCGTCGGTTCCAAGCACACCGATGGCACTGGTGACGCCTCCCCGTGTGTAGCGCGACAACATCGGCGGCGGCACGCGTGACTCGGGCCCTGCCTCGCCGCCACCGCCGGTGAGGTGCACATGCCCGTCGATGAGCCCGGGAATGAGGCGCATCCCTTCGAGGTCG
The DNA here is from genome assembly GCA_964456595.1 of uncultured Gemmatimonas sp. Classification (GTDB taxonomy): domain Bacteria; phylum Gemmatimonadota; class Gemmatimonadetes; order Gemmatimonadales; family Gemmatimonadaceae; genus Gemmatimonas. Next base: position 12,514 of record CAYWCJ010000002.1, read on the forward strand.
ACGATGGTCGCAGCGAGACTCGCCGGCAGATCGGCGAGCGATGCCCCCATCCAGAGCACACGCTCGCCACCTACGAGCAGGTCGCAGCGCCCCTTGGGCTCCGGAGCAAAAACGTCAGCGTTGCGCAGGACGGTCAGCATGCGCTGAACGTTACCGAACCGTGTTGGCGCGCGTTAGCTTCCCTCATCATGCCTTCACGCCCACACGCAGACGTTGCGCGAGGCTGGATCATTCCCATCGGCGGCAAACTGGCCGATGACGCGATCCTCGACCGGTTCGTCGCGCTCAGCGGCGGCTCCCGCGCGTGCATTGCCGTGATTCCCACGGCATCGAGTGAGCCCGATATCGGTACGTACTACGAACGCGTCTTTGCCAGGCTTGGTGTGCGCAACGCAAAGTCGTTGCGCTTCGAACGACGCAGCGATTGCGATGATGCCGATTGGCTGGAGTGGTTGTCGAGCGCCACGGGCGTGTTCATCACCGGCGGCAATCAGCTCAAGCTCACGGCAACACTCGGCGGTACACCGGTGGCGAAACTGATGCGCATTCGCAACGCCGCGGGCGTGCACATTGCCGGCACCAGCGCCGGCGCCGCATTTCTCAGTGAGCACATGATCGCGTTTGGCGAGGAAGGTGCGACACCGCGCGCCGGTATGGTCACCATGTGCGCCGGACTCGGCCTCACCAATCGCGTGATCGTCGATCAGCACTTTCGTCAACGCGATCGACTCGGGCGACTGCTCACGGCCCTTGCCTACAACCCCTTCTCTGTCGGACTCGGCGTGGACGAAGACACCGCCGCGTTCATCAGTCCGGACGAAGTGGTGGAAGTGATGGGCAGTGGCGCCGTCACGCTTGTCGATCCGTCGGAAGTGGAGTTCTCGAGCATCGCCGACGCCAAGCCCGGCGAAGCGGTGACGCTGATCGGCGTGAAGGTCCACGTGCTGACCCCGGGCGCGACGTTCAACCTGCACACGCGGCAGCCATTCGGCGCCAGCGTGTTCGCCTCCGCGGACTGAGCCACATGGAAATTCTCGATCGGTCCGTGTACGTGGGACCAAGTCACTACGCGCACTTTCCGGTCATTCGTCTTGAGCTCGACTTGGGCGCGTTGGAGCAGTGGCCCACGCGCAAACTGGGCGAAGGTTTCATCAACGCGCTGCTCGACGCGCTGCCCGGACTCAAAGAGCATGGCTGCTCGTATGGCGAACCGGGTGGCTTCGTCCGTCGCATGACCGAAGACGAGGGCACATGGCTTGGTCATGTGCTCGAACACGTCGCCATCGAATTGCAGAACGTTGCCGGCGTGAAGGTGACGTTCGGCAAGACACGCGAGACGTCGCGCTCGGGCGTGTACGACGTGGTCTTTGAATACGAGCAGGAGGATGTCGGACTCGAAGCCGCCGACGTCGCGCTCGATCTGCTCCATCATCTGCTGCCGCGCGAGTTGCGTCCGTCGAGCGCGGACGATGCGTTCGATCTCGCCGCGCGTCGTGATGCGTTCATCCGCTACGCGCAGCGCCGTGCACTGGGCCCAAGCACAGCGAGTATCGTGCACGCCGCCGAAGCACGCGACATACCGTGGATGCGGCTCAACGAGCAGAGTCTCATTCAACTCGGCTACGGCTGCAATCAGCAACGTATTCAGGCCACGATCACCGGGCGCACGCCGCACATCGCTGTCGATCTCGCGAGCGACAAGGAAGCAACCAATCGCATTCTGTCGCGACTGGGTTTGCCCGTGCCAAAGCAGCGGCTGGTGCAATCAGCCGAGCGCGCAATCGCGGCCGCCGAACGCATCGGGTATCCGGTGGTGACGAAGCCGTACAACGGCAATCACGGGCGCGGTGTGTCAATCGCGCTCACCACGCCCGAGGAAGTGACGGCCGGATTTCTGCGCGCACAGGAGATCTCGCGCAGTGTGATCGTGGAGAGCTACATCACCGGCCACGATCATCGCATGCTGGTGGTGAATGGTGAACTCGTGGCCGTCTCCAAGCGCGAGCCGGGCAAGGTCACCGGCGATGGCGTGCGCACCATCGCGCAGCTCGTCGCCGAGGTCAACGCCGATCCGCGACGTGGTATCGGACACGAAAAGGTGCTGACGCAGATCGAGATCGATGAGCAGGCGATCGGGCTGCTCGACAAGCTTGGCTACACGCCGCAGAGCGTTCCGCCCGCAGGAGAAGATGTCTATCTCCGCCTCACTGCCAATCTCTCGACGGGTGGCACGGCGACCGACATGACCGATGTCGTGAGCCCGGACAACGCCGAGATGGCGGTGCGCGCCATACAGGCGATCGGGCTGGATGTCGGCGGTGTGGACTTTCTTTCCCCCGACATCACGCAGTCGTACAAAGATGTCGGGGGCGCGATCTGTGAAGTGAATGCGGCGCCGGGGTTCCGCATGCACATGGCGCCGAGTGAAGGGCGTCCGCGTGATGTGGCGGGGAAGGTCATCGACATGCTCTTTCCGAAGAACGCGGCGAGTACGATTCCGATTGCCGCGATCACCGGAACGAACGGCAAGACGACGACCGCTCGACTGCTGGCGCACATTCACAAGCTCGCGGGTCAGTGCGTTGGTCTGACCACGACGGATGGTGTGTACATCGACGGGCAGCGGACTGTCGAAGGCGACATGACCGGTCCGACCTCGGCGCGCATCGTGCTCAGTGATCCGGCGGTGCAGGTGGCGGTGCTGGAGACGGCACGCGGGGGATTGCTGCGCGCGGGGATGGCCATGCGTCATGTCGATGTGGGCGCGGTGCTCAACATCCAGCCTGATCACCTCGGGCAGAAGGGAATCGACACACTCGAACAGTTGGCCGAAGTGAAGCACACCGTGGTGGAGATCGCGACCGATACGGCCGTGCTCAATGCCGACGATCCGCACACGTTGCGCATGGCCGCGTATACCAAGTCGAAGCACGTGTGCTACGTGACGATGGACCCGGCGCACGATCTGGTGCGTGAGCACATTCGGGCCGGTGGCCGGGCGTGCGCGATCGAAGCTGGTGTGAACGGACAGATGATCACCATCTACGATCGTGGCGCGCACATTCCGTTGTTGTGGACCCATCTCATCCCCGCCACGCTCGAAGGGCGTGCGACCTTCAACGTGCAGAACGCGATGTTCGCCGCCGCGATGGCGTTCTCCATGGGTGTGCGCCTCGAGGACATCCGTCACGGCCTGCGCACGTTCGACACGACGTTCTTCCAGGCGCCGGGTCGACTGAACGTGTACGATGAGCATCCGTTCAAGGTGCTTTTCGACTACGGGCACAACGCGCACGCGGTGGGCGCGCTCTGTCAGCTGGTCAATCGCATGACACCCAAAGGGCGACGGTTGTGTGTGCTGTCGGCGCCGGGCGATCGGCGTGACGAAGACGTTCTGGCGATCGCACGCGTCGCAGCGGAAGCGAAATTCGATCACTACATCTGTCGTCGCGATGACGCACTGCGCGGGCGTGCTGAAGCCGATATCCCCAATATGCTCGCGGCGGCATTGCGCAACCATGGAATCGGCAGCGATCGCATCACGGTGATCGCGGATGAGCAGCAGGCGATCGAGGGCGCGTTGCGCATGGCACAGACAGGCGATCTGGTGCTGATCTTTGCTGATGCACTCGCGCGCGGGTGGAAGCAGATCGTGAACTTCCGCCCTGACGTCGATGCGTCGGTGGTACCGGCACCGCGTGCCGCGCGATCGGTGCCGCGCGCCGCCGTGCTGGAGGAAGGACCGGCCGACGACGTTGCACCGGCCAAGGCATCGCCTGTGCGCGAAGACGTGCCGTCCCGCTGGACGACGACCTCGGAGGAGATGATTCTGCTGCGCGACGCACGCGGCGTCATCCTCGCCCCTGAAGCCAACGACTAGCCGTGACGGCCACTCCGCCGGACACGCTCGACACGGCAGCGACGCCCGAGCCGCTCGAGTATCCATCGCCACGCATCGTCGACTCACGTCGGTTGATGGGGCCGAACATCTACAGCGACGGCGAAGGCGCACTGCTCGAAGTGCGTGTGGCGCAGGATGAATCGCACCTGCTTGCGCAGCTGTACGCCGAGTGGGAGCACGCCGTTCACCATCTGAACGGCGAGATGCAGTCGCCTACGATGGTGACGTCGATGCGCGCAGATCTGCCCGATGCAGGCGACCTGTGGATTGGCGCGTCGCTCTTCCTCGGGGTCGCGGCGGATGTGCTGATGACCGCCACGGAGCTGAGCGAACAGGCCTGGGTACGGGCCGAGCAGACCGTCGCGAGCGGCAGCGCACCGCCGAACGACGATGTGATCTGCGAGCGACTGCGCGCGGCCGCCGCGGCAGAGCGCGCCTCGCGGCCTAACCTCACGATGCTGCGACGCATCGCCATTCAACGGCAGCGCACGGTCACCTTCGACGACGAGTTCCTGTCACTCGGCAGCGGTGAGGGCGCGCTGGTGTGGCCGCTGCCCGAGGCGCCCGATGCCGCATCGGTCGCGTGGGACACCGTGCGCGATGTGCCGATCGTGCTCGTGACCGGCTCGAATGGCAAGACGACCACCACGCGACTGGTGGCGGCGATGTGGCGCGCCGCTGGACGTGTTGCCGGTTGGTGCTGCAGCGACGGGGTGTGGGTGGGTGACGAGAAGCTGGACAGCGGCGACTTTTCGGGGCCGGCGGGCGCGCGCGCGGTGCTGCGTAACGACCGCGTGCAGGCGGCCGTGCTCGAGACCGCACGTGGAGGAATTCTGCGCCGCGGACTGGCCGTGCATCGGGCGAACTCGGCGATCATCACCAATATCGCCGCAGATCACTTCGGGGAGTACGGTGTGCGCACGCTGCACGATCTCGCCCGGGCCAAGGCCGTGGTGGCGCACGCCATCGACGACGACGGCCAGCTGGTGCTCAACGCCGACGACGGGACACTGACAGAGTTGGGCCTGTCGTTGACTGTTCCGTTGGCCTGGTTCTCGATGCACGCATTGAATTCGATTGTGCAGCAGCAGGTGCACCGTGGCGGCGACGCGGCCGTTGTGCGCGACGGCCGCATCGCACTGCACCTCGATGCCACCTGGCACGATCTCGGCGCCGTCACCGACATGCCCCTCGCACTCGGCGGCGCCGCGCCGCACAACGTCGCCAACCTGCTGGGCGCGGCGCTGCTCGCCGCAGTCAGTCGTGTGCCTATCGACGCTATTCGCGAGACACTCGCCGCGTTTGGTGCCTCACCCAGCGACAATCCTGGCCGCCTGCAGGTGCAGCACTTTGGCGGACTGACGGTGTTGGTCGACTACGCACACAATCCCGACGGGCTCGCCGCGCTATGCACCACTGCGCTCGCGTTCCCCGCCTCGCGTCGGCTGCTCATTCTCGGTCAGGCCGGCAATCGCGACGACACGCAGCTGCGCGCGCTCGTCGGTGCGGCACTCGACGCATCCAGTTTCGATCGCGTCATCATCAAAGAGATGGAGCGGATGCTGCGCGGTCGCGCCATCGGCGAGATGCCACGGGTGTTTCGCGACGAACTCTCGCGGCGCGGTGTCCCCGATGTGTCGATAGAGGTGGCGCCGAGCGAGTTGGATGCGGTCCGCCGCGCATCTGCCTGGGCGCGCGACGGCGATGTGATCGTCTGCCCGGTGCACATCGAGAAACAGGCGGTGCTTGCGCTACTGGCTCGCATGCGTGAGACCGGCTGGACGCCAGGGATGCCGTTGCCGACCTAACGCAACGGTGCAGGTCGGCGCCGTCGGCCATGGTGGCGCCTGTACGACACATGCTACACAATGCACATCGGTTACCGACTGCCGAAATACACCACGTTCGTGGCCTCCGAGCGCGCGACGACGATATCGAGTTGGCCGTCCTTGTCGAGATCGCCCAACGCAAAGCCATAGGCCATGCCGCTGGTGTCGCCGAACGGCACCGGCGTGAAGCGACCCGGCGTATCGTTGAAGAACACGATGGGACGACTGCCACCGTAGCCCACGATCACGTCTGGGCGACCGTTGCGGTCGACATCGTGCACCGCCAGCGCGTACGGACGTGCGCCCGCGGGCCCCAGTGACTCGGGCGCGCCAAAGGCACCGCCTGGCAAGCCGCGGAGAGTGGCCGCACTGCCCATCTCGTCGATCACCGCCAAATCCATGATCCCGTCGCCATCGAAATCGGCCGCATACGCGCTGCGAATGGTGGCGTTCGCGGGCCCGAAGGGTCGACGCGACGGGAACGCACCGCGTCCATCGTTGATGTACACGTACCCCTGCCCGCCGTCGCGGTGGGGCACCACGAGATCGAGCGCGCCGTCGCCGCTCACGTCGGCCATCGTGATGGTGGTGGCCGATCCGATCGACACCTCGCGACACGGTTCGGAAACGCGTCCGCCGCCGGTGCCGAGGCACAGATGGCTCGCGGTCGCCTGCCGACCGCCGCGGTTGGCCAGCACCACGTCGGGGATGCCGTCGCCGTTCACATCCCCCACGGCAACATGACGTGTGTTCCACTCGGGCTTGCCGAACGTCGTGACGAGCGAATACCGACCCTTGCCGTCGTTGCGGTACACCTTCTTCGCGTCGGGAGAGTCGTTGCTGACCACCAGGTCCAGCGCGCCGTCGCCATCCAGATCCACCAGTACGCCGGAATATGATCGGTCCGCCGCCGTGTCCACCGGAACCGCCGGCTGGAAGGTGCCCGTGCCGGTGCCTAGCAACACGAGGTTGCGCAGCGGCCAGTGACGCCCCTTCACCAGCACGATGTCGAGGTTCCCGTCGCGGTTCACATCACCCACGCTCGCATTGGCCGACGTGAATCCGGAATCTTCGAGGGCGAGTGCGCGATCGAACCGTCGCGCGCCGAGTGATTGAACCGGCAACGGCGGGGTTGGCGACGTACCCGTTGGCGACGCGCCCATCGGCGACCCACCGCTCGGTGATGCCCCGCTCGGCGACGGTTCACGCGACCGACGCGCGCTGCACTTGATTTCCACGAGTGCCGCGGGCCTCGGCATCGCAGTCACCGACAGGGTGGCGCGAGCCGGCGGATCGATCGGGAAAAACTTGATGTACTCCGCGTTCATCGCCGCGTAGTCCGCCATGTCCTTCAGGAATACGGTGCACTCGGCGACGTCCAACATCGTGGCGCCACCGGACTGCAGCGCGACGCGGATATTCTCCATTGTCTGTCGTGTCTGCGCAGCAACGCCGCCGTCCACGATCTCCTGCGTGCCAGGTCTGACACCGGTCATCCCGGACACGAACACCCAATCGCGATCGCGGATGGCGACCGAGTAGGCCGGCACCAGCGGCTTGAGGCCGGGTGGATTGATCACCTCGCGACCGCCAGTTGCACCCGACGCCGATGCCGTGGATAGCGCAGTGCGCGCCGGCACGACAAGGGGCGTGAACCATGTGGGTGTGAATGTCCTGCTGCCCGGTGACGCTTTTCGTACCTCCTCGAGAAAACGCGCCCGGTCGGCCAGCGCGGCGGCGTTGGGATTCGGATCACCGTAGCCATCCGCGTGGCTCGGGATCACCAAGGCCGGATAGCCCAGTGTGCGCAGCAGACGTTCGGTGAAGTTGTAGATCTCCAATCGCTGACTGTTCGCGCCGACGAGCGCGACGTCGGGCCGCAGTCCTTCCATCTCCCGCTCGATGTAGTTCATCGAGCCCATGATCAGGACTTCATGGCCGCCCATCCGCAGCAGGTAGGCAAAGCTGCCGCCCTCCTGGTAGTCTCGGCGGCGGAGCGGCGCCTTGAGACCGCGTGGCGCGGTGCCGGCAATATCGCGCCCGTTGTTGAAGTAGCGCTTGTCGTCCAGCGCACTGTGGATGCTGGGCACCACGCGCACCGACACGTCGTCGAAGTCGTAGTCTTCCCCACCGCGCACGGTGATGATCTGTTGCTCGGGCACCGCGTACGCGCGTGCCAGGTTGGCCGCAGTCTCATGTCCGATGACAACCGCGCCGGTGCGCTTGGCGATGTATCCCGCATCAAGCGCGTGGTCGGAATGTCCGTGCGTAATGAGGATGTAGTCCGCTCGACTGACGTGCTTGTTGATGAGCGCGGTATCTGGCCCGTAGGGCGCCTCGGGCGCCGGTCCCGCGTTGTTGGCGCCCGGCAGCCAGCGAGCGAACTGCGTCAGGAACGGATCGACCAGCACCACCCGGCGACCATCGGTGATTTCCCATCCGGCGTTGCCGAGGTAGGTCAGGCGGAGTTCGCCGGCCGCGAGTGGCGCGGCGACGATCGGTACTGCGTTTGCCGTCGGTCGCGAAACTGGTTGTTGCGCACCGGCTGCGGTGGAGGAACAGAACGCACCAAAGACCGCCAGGATCACTCGGCGAACTGACATGAAGGACTCGAAGGAGAGAAATCTCACGGTGCCGACCACCCGGCGAAACTTCCCGCCGCGCGCGACCACGTGCGAGCCCTACACCGTCGTCCGCGCCCACGGAATGATGTCCAGCCGCGCGAACGGAATCTTCTCGCCCGTGTTCTCGTCGATGCCGAAGGTCTCGGGCGACGTCGTGATCCGCTCCAGCGCCGCATCGATTTCCGCGATCTCCGCCGACCGGCGCGTGGCAATCGACGCCTCCAACTCCTCGGTTGCGACATCGGTACCCAAGTCGGCGGCGTGCGTCGGAAACTTCGAAATGTCTCCCGCCTGATCCTGACTGTCCTCGGCCGCTTCGGCGCCCGTGAACTCATGAAGCTGACCGACGATACGCGCCCGCTCCTCGTGGAGGCGGGCTTCGATCTGCTGCAACTGCTTGGGAGTCATAGACATAGAAGAGCTCGGCTAAATGGAACTGCCACCGCATCACGCAATCTCGGGATTGTCGGCGTACCCCGCCAGCGGCGCTCCGGTCCTCTCTTGACTTCTAGCTGTACTAGTGCACATAGTACACCATGCTCCCGTTCGCGGTCACCCTGAAAGCAGGCGAGTCGCCATTCCGGCAAGTGGTATACGCCGCCACCAAGGCGGTCGTCTCCGGCGAACTGGCTGAGGGAAGCGCGTTTCCGTCGGTTCGCGAGCTGAGCCAGGCGCTCAAGATCAATCCGAATACGGCGCACAAGATCGTCGCCGAACTCGCCCGAGACGGCGTGCTCGACGTCCTGCCTGGGCTTGGCACCGTCGTCGCCACGCGCCGCACCGCGACCGCCGTCGAACGCGCGGCGCTCTTGTCGCGCGAGGTCGAGCAGGTGGTGGTCGAGGCCATGCGCCTCGGACTGACCGAAAGCGATGTCCAGCAGGCCGTCGCGGACCGGTGGAGCGAACTCTCCACGCCCATCCGCGGCACCGTCGTCGATTCGTCTTCTCTCACCGGAACGCACGCATGATGCACGATCCGCTGCAGGCCGCCACTCCTGCCTTGGCGGTGCAGGGGCTTTCCTATCGCTTCGGCCGCACGACGGTGCTCGACGGCCTCGAGCTCGAGATTCCACAGGGCGCGTTGTACGCCCTGCTCGGCGCCAACGGGGCAGGCAAGACGACGCTGCTGCAGCTGTTGATCGGCGCTCGTCCGTTGCAGCAAGGCGCCGTGCGGCTCTTTGGCACAGAGCGGAGCCGGCTCTCGCCCGCGCAGCGCCAGCAAATCACGTACGTGGCCGAAGGGCAGGAGCTCCCGGCGTGGATGCGCTTGTCGCAACTGGAAGCGTTCTGCGCACCGCTCTACCCCACCTGGGATCACGCGCTGGCGCTGACGCTGCGCGCACGTTTCGAACTCGATCCGCAACAGATGGTGGGGGCGATGTCACGTGGACAACGCATGAAGGCGGCGCTGCTCTGCGCGCTCGCGCCCAAGCCACGTCTGCTGATCATGGATGAGCCGCTCACCGGCATGGACGCCGCGGTCAAGGATGATCTCGTGCGCGGACTGCTCGATGCGGCGAGTCTCGAGGGCGCCACGGTGCTACTCTGCTCGCACGACATCGCCGAGATCGAACCGCTGGCCGATTGGGTGGGCATCCTCGATGGTGGACGCATGCGCGTGTCCATGCCGATCGATGAACTGCGTGCACGCTACAAGCGCATCGAGATGGTCACGGAAGCGACCATGCAAATGCCCGAACCGTTTCCGGCGAACTGGGTGTCGGTGGAACGTGCCGGGCTGCGACTGAGTGTGCTGATGGAGCAGACGGGTGTTGTGCGCGAACTTCCGGCGCCGTTTCGCGGCGCCGCGCGCATCGACGTGCGCGACGCGTCTCTCAAAGAGCTCTACATCGCATTGGCTGGAAGCTCGCGGACGCACGCGCATTCGACCACGGAGGTGGGCGCATGACGACGATGGGGCAGGTGTGGCATCTGGCGAAAAGGGACGTTTCGCAGTTGCGCTGGTGGTTGCTTGGCTACTTGGTGCTGTCGATGGCAACAACGCTCACCGCGATGCAGATCGTGGAGAACGAGTGGCAGGGCGGGACGACGCTGTTCGCGCCGGTGCTCTGGCTGTTGGGCGGTGTGATTGCGGCGCTGATGGTGCAGTCCGATGCGCCTGCAAATCCGCGTGCATTCTGGGCCAGTCAGCCGATTGACTCGCGCGCCGTGCTCATGGCCAAACTGTCGCTGGCCGTGGTGTCGCTGGCGTTGCCGCCGCTGATCGGAGAACTCCTGGCGTTGCGCTACTTCGGCGTCACCGGTGCCGAGTTCCGTTTGCTCATGCTGCGCTCGCTGTGGCTCTACAGCGGGTGGTTGCTGATTGCCATGCTGGTCGCCGCGCTCACGAGGCGGTTCGCCGGTTTCGTGGCGACGATCATTGCGGTCCCCGTTGCGTTCGCAATCGTTGGCATCACGCTGAACCAATCGCCATGGCAGTTGGGTACGGCGTGGATTCCGCGCGCACCTCTCCAACTGCTGGCGACGGCGGGCTCCGTTGCCCTGCTCACGATGGTCTACCGGCAGCGCCGCGCGGGACGCCCGATGCTCGGCGCTACGGCGGTTGTGATCGCAGCGGGTCTGCTGGCGGTGACACGACCGGCAGCGCGTGCAGCGCGACCGTCGTTGGACGCCGCGACTGCGCCGAGCATCGAGCTTGCGGTTGTTTCATTCGATGCGGAACGTCTGGTGCGGAGTCGAGAGCTCTTCGTACAGATCGCGGCGAGGGGTATGCGCGAACCCTACCGCTATGCTTTCCTCGCGGATTCGGCAGCGGCAACCTGGACCGACGGCGCGACCACGCCGTTGTGGGCACCGCTGTTCATGAGTGACGTGCCAAAGCTTTTCGGCGGTCGGGGAGCGGGCTCGGACATCGGCACGGTTGTCGTCATGCTGCCGCGGAGTTCGCCGGAGAAGCGCCGCACCGGGACGATCACGTCCTTTCGCGTCTTCGGCGCCGTGGAGACGTTGACATCGGAGCATGTGCTTACGCTCTCGCCAACCGGACGTGCCGATCAACGTGACGGCGATATGCGTCTGCGCGTAACCGGCGGCCAAGCGGATCGTGTCAATGTGTCGTTGCAGATGACGACGGTCTTTCGTGCCGGTGTGGATGTGCGCGACAGCTTTGCACTGCGGCGGCGCTATACGACGCAGCTGGTGTGGCCGAATCGTGCCGACACAGTACAGGTCGCGATGGGTAGCGTCACCGACGAGGAGCGCATGCTGGTGCTGCCGGGAGCGAGCGTGCATCGCATCAGCATGCGCACAAACGGCGACGGGCCCTCAACGCGCGACTCCCTCCCGGCGCCGTTGGCTGAGGCGTCGCTCGAGCTGGTTCGATGGAAGTCAATTGCCCGACGGGCAATCGTCGTCACGCGCACGGTGCCGTGAACGTCCGCCGTCGTGTATCGCGCCGCGTTGCGCGGTACACTTCTCCGGATGAAAGTCTGCACAAACGGAGACAGCCCCTCTCGACATGCATGCCTCACATTCGGCTTCCTGGTCGCCGGTTGTATCGCGGCGTGGTCGGGTGTCGGCGCACAGGCTACTCCGGTCGCATCCGCACCGTCGTCGTTCTGTTTTCGCGGACGGCCAGCGCCGAGATGCACGACCTTCATGATCACCGAGGTGGGCGTCTACCAGCGCGTCGTCGGCTCTGCCACGCGCGTCGTGCTCCTCGGATTCGAGGGCGGTGCGCCGTTCGAATACGTGACCAACGACATGGGCAACCAGCTCACCTTCGAGGTTGGCGCCATGCGAAACCGCTCTGCGACGACCGCGATCGGTGCCACAGCGATGGCGAGCTTCGGAACGGGTGGCTCCCTCGCGGTGAAGGGGCGCTACCGTCGCTGGCTGTCGACTCCGGGGCTTTCCCTCGATCTCGGCGCGGGCCCGGCGCTGATCGGGCGCGCCTACTCGCGCACCGGTGCGAATACACCGGGGCTCACCGCCGATGTCGCGCTCACCGCGCGTGATTTCGGTGCCGTGGTGGCGCGCGTCGATCTGCAACGCACGGATGGCAAGACAGCATCCGCGTTGTACGGTGGTGTGCGCCTCGGCTCGCAGCCGGCGCTGGTAGCATCGGGTGTGTTGGCGGTCGGGTTCGTGCTCATCCTGCAGGCACTCAGAGAATACTAGTTCCGCCACGCCGCCACGCCGCCACGCCGCCACGCCGCCTCGCGCGCTACTCCCGCGCTACTCCCGCGCTTTGGCCCGGGTCACCACCTGCCCCGGCCGCGCCATCGTGAGCTTGCCGTCGTCCATCGCCGCGACGCCGTTCACGAACACGTAGCGCATGCCGACGGCGGGAAGCGTCGGCGCGATGTACGTGCTGTTGTCCTTCACCGTCGTCGGATCAAACACAATCACGTCCGCGAACTTTCCCTCTCGTAGCTCTCCGCGATCCGCCAACCCGAACACCTGCGCCGGCAGCGACGTCGACTGCCGCACCATCGCCTCGATCGACATGATCGGTCGATCGTACACGAACTCGCGCAGCTTCCTGGGAAACGTGCCGAACTTGCGCGGATGGCCATCGCTGCCATCGGAACCCGTCATCACCCATGGCTCCTTTGCCAGGGCGTCGATATCAGACTGCTGCATGTTGAACGAGGCCACACTCGAGCCACCACCCTTGATCACGGCGATCGCGGCTGAAATGGGATCGGTGTTCAGGCGTTCGGCGACCTGGGCGAGCGTCAGACCAAGCAGTGAACGGTCGCGAGGGCCAGTCAGCAGCAACGACGCGGCACCGCCACGACGGCGCATGTTGTCCTCCATCTCCCGACGCAAGCGCGGCATGAGCGTGTCGTCGGCGAAACGCGCCAGCAGTGCCGCGTTGCCACCGTCCTCCGCCCACCGCGGTACGAGCGACGCGGTGACCGACGTGCCACTCGCCGTGTACGGATACTGATCGGCGAAGATCCGGTCGCCGCGCGCGCGCGCCGCACGAATCATCGCGATCAGCGAGTCGCTGCGACCCCAGACATCGACGCCGAGTGCCTTGATGTGCGAGATGTTGAGCGTGATGCCTGCCTCTCGTGCGATTCGCATCGCCTCGCGCGTGGACGCGAGCAGTCCAACGCCGTACGAACTTTCGTCGCGCTGGTGGGTGTCGTACACGCCGCCGGATGGCGCGAGTTCTTTCGCCAACGCAATCACTTCCTCCGTTGTTGCGAAACTGCCCGGCGCATAGAACAATCCCGCCGACATGCCGATCGCGCCGTCGCGCATCGCCGTGCGCACGAGCGCGCGCATCGAGTCGATCTGCGTCGGAGTGGCGGCCTGCGCACCGCGTCCGACGACCGTTCCGCGCACCGACCCTTGCCCGATGAATACGCCGGCGTTCGCGCCGAGTCCGTTGCGCGTCCACGTGGAGAGTGTGCTGCCCACGTTCACCGGGCCGCCGCCATCGTTGCCGGTGAGCACCGTCGTCACGCCCTGCAGCAGATAACCATCGAGACGACTCGTACTCGGCTGCTGCAACTCCACGAGCACATGTGCATGCGGATCGATGAAGCCCGGCGCGACGACGAGTCCGCGCGCGTCGACGGTTCTCGCCGCGGTCACGCCACGCGCCTTCGCGTCGCCAATGAACACGATGCGATCGCCGCGCAGACCGATGTCGGTGATGCGTGACGGTGTTCCTGTGCCGTCTGCAACGCGACCGCCACTGATCAGGACATCAACCGAAAGTGGCTGTGGTGCCGGCGCGAACGCAGCGGACACCAGCGCCAGAGCGAACGCGAGCCTGATGGCCAGGACGGTGCTGATAGTCATGCGAGAACTTACGACCATCGCGCGCGCCCGACAAATGGCGTGCTGAAGTTCCGACCTTCAGTGAGCGACTATGCGCCGAGGGCCTTGGCGAGGAGGGCGAGCTGGCCACCATGATAGCTGCCGTGCTCCACGATGCCGTTGAGCAGTGTCGCCACGTTGTAGTCGCGATTCGCCACTGGCGCCAGCAACGCTTCGGCCGGCATCACGCGCACCCGGTCCGCGAGTCGTGCGTACGCGTCGCGCAGTTCATCGGTCACCTCGCGCCACGCATCCGGCGTGCCCACGCGCGGAGCCTCAGGCCAATCCTGCGCCGGGTCGAGATCGAACGTCTCCTGACCTGTCAATCGCGCCATCGCAAACCCTGCCCACGCCGACATGTGCAACACGAGTTCCCACGCCGAATGCGCGTCCGGCACGGGATGCAGCAACGCCGTTCGCGCCGTGAATCGCTGCAGCAGTTCGTCCACCGCCGGTCCATGCCACATCGGCCCGACAATCATGCGCTTGATGCGACCCGCCAACTCGCGCGACGGGTCGAACAAGACGGCGCGGGATGTCGCCGTCATTTCATCATGCATCGAGCGATCCGCATCAGTATGCCATCAGTTCAGCGTACGCCGTACGGAACGTTTCCACCTGCGGCAACGTGGCATCTTCCAGACTTGGCGCGTATCCGACAAACGTGTCCGTGCTGGCCACTCGCTTCACCGGTGCGTCGAGCCACGAGAAACAGTCGTCCGCGATGCACGCCGCGATCTCCGCGCCGTACCCCCACGACAGCGAGTCTTCGTACGCCACGATCACGCGACCTGTTTTCTTCACGCTCGCGTACACCGATTCCTGATCCCACGGCGAGAGGGTACGCAAATCGATCACCTCGACGCTCGGTCCGCCTTCCTCGGCGATCTGATTGGCCGCCACGAGCGCGCGCTGCACCGTCGCACCGTAGGTGACGAGCGTGATGTCCGTCCCCTCCCGTACCGTGCGCGCCTTGCCGAACGGAATCATGAAGTTCGGGCCCGGATAGCGCCCCTTGTTGTACGTCTGGCGATAGAGGTGCTTGTGCTCGAGGAAGATGACCGGATCCTCGCAGCGGATGGCCGTGCGCAGCAGCCCGTTGGCGTCGAGTGCATTGCTCGGACACACCACGCGCAATCCCGGCGTATGCGTGAACAAGGACGCGCCCGTCTGCGAGTGATAGATGCCACCGCGGATGTAGCCACCGTACGTGGTGCGAATGACCACCGGCGCGCTGAACATGTTGTTCGAGCGCCAGCGCATCGTCGCCAGTTCGTCGCGGATCTGCATGTACGCGGGCCAGATGTAATCGAAGAACTGGATCTCCACCACCGGCTTGAAACCGCGATGCGCCAGTCCGATGGCGCGACCGACGATGTTCGCTTCGGCCAGCGGTGTGTTGAACACACGCGTGCTGCCGAACCGCTTCTGCAATCCCCACGTCACCTTGAAGACGCCACCCTTGCCCTTGACCTTGTCGATGTGCTCGTCGCGCGAGACATCGGCGACGTCTTCACCGAACAGGAGAATACGCTCGTCGCGCGCCATCTCGTCCTTCATGCACGTATTGAGCAAGTCCACCATCGTCGTCGGCTCGCCGACGAATTGCGGGTCGTCTTCCGTGTCGAACTGCTCGCTGGTCGGATCGACATCCGGCGAGTACACACCGTAGTACACACTGCTCGGCGCCGGCTGCGGCTGCGACAGCGCATCGTCCGTGGCGGCGAGAATCTCCGCGTCGACGTCCTCGCGCATCGCTTCGAGTTCTGCTTCCGTCGCTATCCGCTTGTCCACCAGCAGGCGCGGGAACGTCGTCAGTGGGTCGCGCGCCGCGTCCGCATCGCGTTCTTCCTTCGGACGATAGAACACTTCATCGTCGGAGAGCGAGTGCGAGTACGGTCGAATCACCTTCGCGTGCACCAGCGCCGGCCCCTTCCGCGCGCGTGCATACTCCACCGCACGCGTCAGCACTTCGTACGACGCGAGCACATCGCACCCATCGACTTCCTGGATGTACAGATCAGGGAAGCCGACGACGAGCTTGGAGATCGAACCACCGGCCGTGCCCACTTCCACCGGCACCGAGATCGCGTAGCCGTTGTCTTCCACGACATAGACAACCGGCAACTTGAGATTGGACGCCGTGTTCAGTGACTCCCAGAACTCGCCTTCGCTCGTCGTGCCATCGCCCGTGGAGACAAACACCACCTCATCGTCCGCGAACCCTTCGGTGATGCCGAGCAGTTTGGCACGCATCGTGGCTTCCGCCGCGCCCACGGCGTGCAGGAACTGGGTGCCCGTTGGCGACGATGCGGATACGATGTTGTACGCCTTGTGCCCCCAATGACTCGGCATCTGGCGGCCACCCGAATTCGGATCGATGGCGGCCCCGACGGCGCTGTACAGCATCTCGTTCGGCGTCATGCCGAGCATCAGGCAGAGCGCACGATCGCGATAGTAGGTGTAGAACCAGTCGTGACCCGAGCGCAGCACGAGCCCCGCGGCGCACAGCAACGCCTCATGGCCGGCGCCCGAGATCTGGAAGAAGATCTTGTTCTGGCGCTTGAGCTGGATCTCCTTGTCATCCACGCGGCGCGACATGTACATGACGCGATACACGCGCAGCATCTGCTCGCGGGAGAGCGGCAGATCATCGGTCGTGCTCGTGCGAGCGCGAGTCGGGCGGGTCGAGGTGGCCATCGGGCGGGGATCTCGTGAGGAGGCGTTCAGCGTGAAAGCTAGCCACTCCACGCAGTGGAGGTAGGAGGCAGGGTCACCTGTTGACACGCGTGCAGCTCCTCGGGATGATGTGAAGGAACTTGTGCCACATTATTGGTGTTTGCGCTGGTGCCAGTAGTCCCCCGTCACGCTTCACACCCACCATGCACGCTCCCACCGCACCCATGACGCCCACGACCGGCCACTGCATCTTCTGCGATCTCATGCGCGGAGCGGCCGAGGTGTCGATCTGCTACGAAGACGCGACCGCGATTGCGTTCCTCGACATCCAGCCGGTCAACCCGGGGCACGTACTCGTGGTGCCGCGCGAGCATTACGAAACGCTGCAGGACATTCCGAAGGTGGTGGGTGCGCATCTGTATCAGGTCGCCACCAAACTCATCCCCGTCGTGCAGACCGCGTCCGGCGCGACGGACATGAACATCGTCGTCAACTCGGGCGCGCATGCCGGACAGAATGTGATGCACTACCACATTCACCTGATCCCGCGTCGCGAGAACGATGGCTTCGACGTGCCGCTTCCGTTTCCCGGTTCGCAGATGCCCAATCGTCAGCAGCTGGACGCGATGGCGGCGCGCATTGGCAGCATGCTGCGCGACCCGCTCCGCAAGGACGGCATGAAGCAGTAGCGGTGGCGGCGATGGCGTCACGAAACTGATGCCGAATTTCGCGCCGTGCCCTCTTGACCGAAACATGAGCGCCATCCTATCATGGCCGTGTGAAGGCTCGCGACTGCCGGTCGGTATTTGCTTGCTCTCGCGATCGCTCGTGCGATCGGGTTTGATGGTGTTCGTGCGGTAGTTGCTGCGTTAGTTGCTGTTGTAGACGGTCCCGTGTCTGCTGCGCCCTCTCCACCCGGTCTGTCCAGGAGGATGATGCGCTCCACCCGAGGTTCCTCTCGCATGCGCTGTCAGGCGCGTGAGCGGCGTCTTCGACGCCGCGGCGACCCCACCCCCACCGCGCGTCATCGGGGGCTTCGCATCCCGGTCCGCAACGTCTCCCCGTACGTCATCGCCCGCCGCCCCGACGTGAGGCTCTTCGCCTCCGTCGGGGCGTTGTTTTTTGTGGGAGGCTGAATGGCGAAACATTCGACCCTCAAACTCGCTCGCAGCGGGGCGGGTCGCGGCGCCCGCCCGTCGAAGCGGACCGCGGTACGTGCGCGATCAGGTTCCCCCTCAGCCGGCAAGTCCGGCCCGCGTCATCTCGTGAAGCTGCGCGCCGGTGGCGTGGTGCACACCGCACTCAAACGCGCCATGCGCCGCGCCGCACTGCGCGACTGCGGGCAGCGCTGTGTATACTGTGCCACCCATCTCGATCAACGCACGGCGACGCTCGATCACGTCATGCCGCTGGCCCGCGGTGGCGCACATGACCCGGGCAACCTCGTCGTCGCCTGCGGTCCCTGCAATCGGCTCAAGGGCGATCTCTTTCCCTTCGAGTTCTTCACCCGTCATCCCTGGGCGGGCGCCAACTTTGTGCGCTACGCACGCGCCGTGCACCGGGCGCTCAAACGCGGCGCGCGACGTGCAGTGAGTCTGGCATTCGCACGCGACGACGCGGTGGCCGCATGACGTAGCCCCCGACCGCCGCCTCCATTTCAGGAAGACATCATGCGTTGGTCACCCGGTGGTCGCAGCGAAAATCTCGAAGATCGGCGCGGGGCCACGGGGGGTGGCGGTGGACGCGGGTTCGGTGGCGGCGGCGGACGCGTGGGACTCGGCGGACTGGTCGTCCTCGTCGTCCTCAGCATCGTTTTCAAGCGTGACCTGGTCAGCGACGCGATCGGTATCGGCGGCGGCGCTCCGTCGGCGGTCTCGGGTGAACAGGCGCCACCGGCGGTGAGCAGCGCGCAGGAAGACTCGCTGGTCTTGTTCATGTCGGCGGTGCTCGACAGCGCGCAGGCAAGATGGCAGCAGCTGCTCCCCGACTATCAGCCGGCGAAGCTGGTGCTCTTTCGTGATGTCGTGAACTCCGCCTGCGGCGAGGCAGGATCGGCCACCGGCCCGTTCTACTGCCCGGGCGATCAGAAGGTGTACCTCGACCTCAGCTTCTTCGACCAGCTCGATCGACAGTTCGGAGCGCCGGGCGACTTCGCCCAGGCCTACGTACTCGCGCACGAGATCGGACATCACGTGCAGAATCTCGTCGGCACCGAGCGAAAGATGCGCGCCACGCAGCGCGACAATCCGCAAATGCAGAACAGGCTGTCCGTCGCCATGGAGCTGCAGGCCGATTGCTATGCCGGCGTCTGGGCCAACTCCGCCGCGAAGAACCAGCAGCTCGAGCCGGGCGACCTCGATGAAGGACTCTCCGCCGCATCGGCGGTGGGCGACGATCGTCTGCAGAAGATGTCCACCGGTCGTGTGAACCGCGATTCATTCACCCACGGCTCGTCGGCAGATCGTCGCACCTGGTTCAAGCGCGGATTCGACTCCGGCGATCCGAATCGCTGCGACACGTTTGCGGAGATGCGGTAGCCACGCGCGGTTGTATGGACGCGTTCTCGCGCCGCTCGTACCCAACGCGCACCGAACTCGGGCGCGAGTGCACACTGTTGAGCTTGCGCACCAACATTGTTGCGTTTCGTCCCGGCTCCCAACCTGGCCCGGATTGTCGCCGAGGCGTAAGTGGCTTCGCGGCATGGGTTTGGTGACGACGAAGCAGCACGGCTGAACTCGGTGCGCGTCTTGCACGCGAGTCCCGGACACCTGATGCACGTTCATACATATCAGCGCCTCGTGCGCGGCATCATCGCCTCCAGCACACGCTCATGCGGGTTTGTTGGGTTACGACGACGCGCGGTCACACGGCGACCATCCGGAGAATCTCACATGTCCCAAACGAACCTCGCCACCGCATTGTGGCGGTGGCCGGTCGTACTCGTAGCCGCTGGAGCCTTTGCCGCATGCGGAGAAGCACCGACGAACGTCGCCGACGTCAGTGACGCGCGGTTCGGCGTCGTCGCCTCACGACCCGGCGTCGATACCTCGAGAGCTGAACGACTCGAAGTGTGCAAGACGTGGGCAAGCGGCGTCACGCCGCAAGACATAACGGTGCAATTGCAGGTGTCGGGCGGTACGACCTTCAGCGGCCAGTTCACGATCGCGCCGGACGCGTCGACGTTGAACGGCAACCCCCTGCAGTGTCGGGTCATCTGGGAAAACGACCGCAATCAGCCGATCGACTACGTGACGGTCACCGAGATCGCTCCGAGCAGCGGATTCAGCACCACGTGGGCGATCGAGACGAAGCTCAGCCCGATCAGTGGCACCACGCAGCCGGGGCCATCCTACTCCGGAAGCGGCACGGTCGCCCAGACCGTTCCCATCGGCGGAGCCGCCAACAACCCGGGCGCGCTGGTGCGCTTCGTCAACACGCCCATTCCACTCGGCTCGATCGGTGATCGCGTGTGGAACGACACGGACGCCGATGGTGTGCAGGACGCGGGCGAAGCGGGGCTCAACGGTTGGACCGTGACGATCCGTAATGCGTCGAACGTCGTCGTCGGCACCGCCACCACCAGCGTCGACGGGAACTACACCTTCCCGAATCTC
>CAYWCJ010000002.1:33059-35361 GCA_964456595.1 uncultured Gemmatimonas sp.
CGTCGTCGGCACCGCCACCACCAGCGTCGACGGGAACTACACCTTCCCGAATCTCGTCGCCGGGACTTACGCGGTGTGTGTCACTCCGCTCGCTGGCGCGACACCGACGTATGATCTCGATGGCGTGGGCACGGCGAACTGCGCCACCGCGTCGCTTGGCGTTGGTCAGAACCGTACGGACGTCGATTTCGGCTACGTGCAACTCGGCAGCATCGGTGATCGCGTGTGGAACGACACGGACGCCGATGGTGTGCAGGACGCGGGCGAAGCGGGGCTCAACGGTTGGACCGTGACGATCCGTAATGCGTCGAACGTCGTCGTCGGCACCGCCACCACCAGCGTCGACGGGAACTACACCTTCCCGAATCTCCTCGCCGGAACGTATTCGGTGTGCGTCACCCCGCTGGGTGGCCTCACGCAGACGTACGATCTCGATGGCGTGGGCACGGCGAACTGCGCAAGCGTCGGCCTCGCGGTTGGTCAGAACCGTACAGACGTTGACTTCGGCTATCGTCAGCCGCCAGTCGTCGCCACGGGCGAGATCGGCAACTACACCTGGATCGATGCGAACGGCAACGGTCGTCAGGATGTCGGCGAGCCTGCGCTCAACGGTGTGCAGCTCGTGCTGGGCGGAGCGGCCACGGCCAACACGACCAGCGCCAGCGGCGGCAGCTACCTGTTCTCCGCACTCCTGGCGGGTAACTACACCGTAACGGCCACCGCACCGGCCGGCTTCACCTTCACCACGGTGAACGCCGCAGGAACCAACGGCACCAACGACTCGAACGGATCACCGTCCAGCGTCACGTTGGCCACGAACTCCAGCAGCGATCGCACCATCGACTTCGGCTTCACGCCGCGCGCTGGCGGCGGTCAGGGATGCACGCCCGGCTATTGGAAGCAGTCGCAGCACTTTGACAGCTGGAAGTGGTACACGCAGACCGACATGGTCGACGCCGTGTTTGGCGTGACCTACCGCAGCACGCACAAGCAGAATCCGAAGGGGCCGCTCACGTTGCTGGAGGCGCTCGAATTGAACGGCAACGGCAACAGTGAGCAGCTGTTCCGTCATGGCACTGCGGCGCTCCTCAATGCCGTGTACCAGAGCGGCGTGAGTTCGCCGTATACGGCCGCGCAAGTGATCGCGATGGTCCGCAACGCCTGGAACAGCGGCAACTCCGCGAGCATCGCCAATGCCACGTCGTTGCTGTCCAACGCCAACGAACTCGGTTGCCCGCTGAACTGATCGGCGTGGGCGGTTGCACGGGCAGTCCGCTGGTGATCGATCGCTGATCAGGTGAGCGATGATTGAACGACCAGCAGGCCGGATTCCTCACGGGGTCCGGCCTGCTGGCGTTCACTGCACCTCGCATCGCACGTTGCGGCGAAGCTGCGTGTCCGCGTTTCTTCGTCATGGGTTCTGATCATTTCCCGACCGAAACACGAATCAATCATATGATTCTCTCCGACAACTCGCGCACGCTCGAAGACATGCACTGGCCGACGGTGCGCGATGGCACGTGGCCGGTTGCGCTCATGCCGTGGGGCGCGACCGAGCCGCACAACACGCACCTGCCGTATGGCACCGATACCATCCTCGGGCGCGAAGTCGCCGCGCGTGTCGCGCAGCGTTGCGGCGAGCGTGGCGTTGGTGTGCTGGCGTTACCAGCCATGCCATTTGGCGTGAACACCACGCAGCTCGATCTGCCAATGACGCTGAGCGTCATGCCCAGTACGCAGTTGATCCTGCTGCGCGACCTCATGCGCAGTCTCGCGCCGCACGGCGTGAAGGCGTTGGTGCTGCTCAACGCTCATGGGGGCAATGAGCTGCGCGCGCTGGTGCGCGAACTGCATCCGGACGCCCCGATGCTGCTGAGCATCGTGAACTGGTGGCAGGTTGCCGATCAATCGGTGTTCGACGCGCCGGGCGATCACGCCGGAGAGCTCGAGACGGCGGCGATGATGCACGTCGCACCGCACCTCGTTGCGCCGTTCGCCGAGTGGGGCGACGGCGCGAGCAAGGAGAGTGTGTTCGAAGGTGTGCGACGCGGGTGGGCATGGTTGCCACGTCGCTGGACGCAGGTCACCGCGGATACCGGCGTCGGCGACCCGCGCGCGGCCACGGAAGCGCGCGGAGCGGAGTTCCTTGCGCAGGCGGTGGAGCGGATCGCCGGGTTCTGTGTCGAACTCGCGAGCGCCGACCCGACGACGCTCTATCGCTGAACGCGCACTACGGCACGGGCGCGGATGGCAACAGCGTGAAGCGCGCGTACTGCTGCTTGTTGAGATACAGCTTGGCCGC
>CAYWCJ010000002.1:35461-43849 GCA_964456595.1 uncultured Gemmatimonas sp.
TTGCCGTTCGCGCCGACCTGCACGCCGTAGGTACCGCCCTTCTCCTCGCGTATCGCCTCACGCAGCCGGATGTCGAGCAGCTCGCGCAGTGCACTCAGCGTGAGCCGATTCTCCCAGGAGTAGGCGAAGTCGCCGTAGAATTGCAGGACGGTCTGTGCCTTGGGTTCGCTGCCACGACGGACCGCGCGCTCGCTGATGCCTTTTGGCGGCCGGATGCCGTTGTCCTTCCAGTTGGAGGCGCGCCCGCTGGCAGGCAGCGATGCAATCCACCGCTCGACGAGTGGCTTGAGTGAATCGGGTTTGAAGTTGCCCACGAAGTAGAAAACAAAACCCGTCCCGTCGCTCGTGCGGCGCGCGAAGAGATCGAACGACTTGCGGATGTTCGCCGAGTCGAGGAGCGCGGTGGATATGAGCCGTACGCGCGGATCGTAACTCGTCATCACGCGCGAGATCGTGTCGCTGAACGCCGCTTCGGGCGAGTTGGCGCGATTGCGCAGATTGCTCACCAACGCCTGCTTCGTCACCGCGAAGTTAAGCGAATCAAAACGCGGCTGCGTCATGCGCAACCAGAGAAGCTGGAACATCGTTTCGAGGTCTTTCGGAGACGCACTGCCGCCCGCCGACTCGCCCGTCTCACCCACGCTGACGCTCGCGCTGGCAACCTTTCCCGTCAGCAACTTGTTGAGCGTGATGGGGCTGAAGTCGCCGGCACCGGCCACGGCGAGTCCCATGAACTGCGCGTCGAGCTGCTCGTTTTCCGCAAACGTCGAACTCCCGCCCGGACGTCGCGCCGTGAAGCGAATCTCGTCATTCTTGAAGTCGGTGGGTTTGAGCAGCACTCGAATGCCATTCGAGAGCGTCCATTCGGTGATGCCTGTCTCGGGCAACACCTTCGAGGCAACGACACGTCCGGCGCTGGGTAATGTGGGGACCAGCGGCTTGTTGCTCGTGGAATCCACGAACGCGACGAGCTTGGCGTTCTTCACCTTGTCGAAGATGGCGAGCAGCTCAGCGCGCGTGGGCAGTGTGACATCGGCGCGCGCGGGCGCAGAGACCATCACCACGCGATTCGTGCGCGGCGTCCAATCACGCGCGGCGCGATTGATCTCCTCCACCGTGATGCTGGGCAGCACCTGCTTGGCCAGCGCCTGCGCCGTCAGCACGGAGGGGATATTTCCGTTGCCGAGGAAGCTGTTCACGTACTGACCGGCAAAGGCACCGGACACCGTCTTGTCGGCCTCGGCGACCGAGCGTTCGGCACTGCGCAGAATGTTGACGCGCGCTCGTTCGAGTTCGGTGGCGGTAAAGCCGAATTGCGTGACACGCTCCATCTCCTGCAGAATTGCTTCGAGCGAGGCCGCGAACGCGTTGCCTTTCACACCGGCAAACGCACTGGTCGCGTCACGCGTGGGAACGAAGCCTCCGCGACCGACGGCCGCGAACTGAAAGGGCGCGTTTGGTTGCCGCGACAGCTCGTTCAGTCGATCGCCCATCAAACCGCTGTAGAGCCCGGCAACGAGCACGCGGCGATAGTCGCCGACCGTGCGTATTGAATCCTTCGGCAGCTTCCACATCACGCTCACCGTGGACCCCTGATACTCGGCGTCCGACGCGATCGAGACGAACGTGGTGTCGTGGTCGGGCACGACAGTGTACGTGCGCGGGCGTGGTTTGGCCGGCGAGCTCAACGAGCGAAAGCGGTCGACAATCATCGCCTCGATCTGCTTGGGGTCCATGTCTCCAACGGCGACGACGGCCATCAGATCCGGCCGATACCAATCGCGGTAGAATCGCGTGAGTGAGGCGCGCGTCGCGCTTTCCAGCGTCTCACGCGTGCCGATCGGAATGCGCGAGACGTACTGCGAGCCGAAAAATTGAAACGGATAGTGCTGCATGCCGACGCGAAGGTTGGCGCCCCGCCGGCTGCGCCATTCCTCGAGCACGACGCCGCGCTCCTTCTCGAACTCGGTGGAGTCGAAGGTGATGTCGCCGGCCCAATCCCGCAGTACATCGAACGCGCGCGGTACCAACTGCGTGGAGTCGGTGGGAATCGTGAGATTGTAGACCGTCTCGTCAAAGCTCGTATACGCGTTCAGGTCGCCGCCGAAACGCATCCCGCTTTGTTCGAGGAAGTTCACCAGTGCCTGCTTCGGAAAACGCTTCGTGCCATTGAACGCCATGTGTTCGACAAAGTGCGCGAGTCCCTGCTGATCATTGTCCTCGAGCACGGAGCCGGCGCGAATCGCCAGTCGCAACTCCAGTCGCTTCTCAGGCTTGGCATTGCGACGGATGTAGTAGCGCAATCCGTTGGGCAGCGTGCCCCGCACGACCGACGAGTCGAAAGGGATCGTCGCCCGAGCGTCGAGCGGCTGGGCGGTACTTGTCGGTGCGCCTGCCGTTTGCGCGCGGAGCGATGAAACGGCGAAACTCGACTCGATCGCAGCGAGGCCGGTGGCAATCACGAACAGGCGACGGAGCGTCTGCGACGGACGGAGCATGGTCGGCATGAGAGGGATTGGTGCGCCGCAAGGGCAGGGCGTCATTGGGAAACGCGATCGCAAAAGGGGACAGACAAAAAATACCCCGTCAGCGCGCGCCCGCCAACGCGCAGGCAAAGGGGAAACAGAGCAGGGTGAAGCAGTTTACGGGGAAACTGTCACGATCCGCGCCTCGCCATCCGACGGCACGAAGTACATGGCTCGGCGCTGGGCGGCCGGCATCGCCACCAGGACCACGATATTCTGCTCGGTTGGAAACTGTTCGAAGAGCAGCGAGTTTGTGACCGAGAGTTTGGTCGGCTGCTTCCCGGCGTCGAGTCGCATCACGTAGATCTGCACGGTGTCACCAAGCGCGTCCACGTCGCGTTTGCGCGAGACGAGCGTCGCACGCAGCAGCTGGCCGTCGGCGCGCAGCAGCACCTTCGCATTGAAGTACGCCGTGAAGAGAGAATCCGCCGCGCGATCGGTGGCCAGTTCGAAGGCTGGTCGCGCCGCGAAGTCGCGCAGCCCCTTTTGCAGATCGTCGGCGAAGCAGCGCAGCCGCCATGTCGCCACTCCGCGCTCGAGCAGCACACTCGACTGCGTCACATGCAGATCGTGCGGCAGCCGCGACAGCTCCCGCACGCTGCCGTTTGCCGCGCGCCCGCGATCGCGAGGAACGCGCGGCAAAGTCGCCGGCGTCTCCGTCCGCGATGCCGGGCGTGACGCCGAGCGCGACGCCGAGCGTGACGCCGCCAACGTCGAAGCCAGCAGCGCCGCCAGGGTGAGCGCGCGTGCGACCGGCATCAGGTGCCTCCTCCAATGCGCTGCACGAGCAGCACCGACGCCATCGCGCCGGTGACTCCGGCCAGAAGTTGTGTCCAGCGACGACGTGGCATGCGCAGCGCGACGACGACGGCGCCGATCGCCAGCACCACGGCGAGAATGAGCAGCTGCCCCAGTTCGAGCCCCACGTTGAACGCCAGCAATGGCAGCGCGAGACTCTCTTCCTCACCGAGCAGCGAGCGCAGATAGGTGGAGAAGCCGAGCCCGTGGAAGAGACCAAAACCGGCAGCCAGCGCATACCGGGCGCTCGGCGCGAGCGTACGGCCCGAACGCTCCGCACGCCGCTGCTCCAGTAGTGCTAACGCGGCCGTGATGAGAATGGTGGCTGGAATGAGTGTTTCCACCAGCGCAGACGGCACCGACACAACACGGAGCGTCGCCAGCGCCAGCGTCACGCTGTGGCCAACGGTGAAGGCGGTCACGAGCACGCCCAAACGTCGCCAATCACTCGGCGCATACGGAATCGACAGGGCCGCGATGAAGAGGATGTGATCGTAGCCGGCCAGATCGGCGATGTGCCGAAAGCCGAGTTGCAGGTAGACGGAAAACTCCGAAAGCATACGCGAACTCCGTCTACGGGATCGATCGTGCGTCAGTTCGTTTCTGCGCGACGATCAGTAGTCGACCGGTCGCAGATACGACTCGCCAATCCCTGAGTGACTGACCAGCGCCGTCGACGGCGGACGACGCTTCCAGTGCGTGCCGTTGAGACGACGGCGCACCAGCGCGAGTTCGTCCGCGTTGAACCCGCGTGCGCGCATCGCCTCGTGCGAGAATCCGTGCAGCAGGCCGTTGAGGATATCGTCGGCACGCGCGTAGCTGATGCCGAGATCCGCTTCGTCGGTCTGACCGACAATGAGATCCGCCGTGGCGGGCTTGTGCACGATCACGTCGGGCACGCCGAGGTGCGAGGCAAGCGCCCAAACCTGCGTCTTGTACAAGTCCCCGATCGGATTCACCGGCGGCGAGTCGTCGGCATGCCAGGTGAAGTACCCGAACAGTCGCTCCGTCTTGTTGCCCGTGCCCAGAGGGAGTGCGCGATAACGTGCCGAGAGATCGAAGAGTGCGATCATGCGTGTGCGCGCCATGACGTTGCCGCGCCGTGCGGCATCGGCCTCCGATTCATTGGCGAGATAACCATCCACTGCAGCCGAGATGTCGAGTGTGCGCGCTTCGATCCCCAACGCGTCGATCACCAGCTGCGCATGCTGCAACGACTCCGCGCTCGACGTGCGGTACGGCAATCGCACCCCGACCACGTTCTCCTTGCCCAGTGCCTTCGCGGCAAGGAACGCCGTCACCGCCGAATCCACGCCGCCGGAGAGTCCGACCACGGCGCGCGCAAAGCCGCGTCGCGTCATTTCCTCGTGGAGAAAGCCGACGAGCCATTGCTCCGTGAGTGCGGCGTCGATCGCGAGCGGCGGCGGTCCGCCATGATCGCGCATCGCGTGACGAATAACCGGCAACGCATCCGGAAGGCGACGGATCTGCGCCGTGGCCAGCGTCATGGCTTCGATGGGTACCGGAAACTCTCCCGTGGTGAAGCCACGACCACTGGCCAGCAGGTCGGCCGCCGCCGGCTCCGCGCCATCGTACTGCAACGGCGTGGGCACACCGTCCTGAATGCGTCGGACCGTATCGAGCACATGCGGCAACGCCACGCGCAGATCGCCCAGCAGCGGCGCATCGGCGCGCGCGCGCACAAGGTCGTCGAGATCGAGGGTGACCGAGACGAAGCTTTCCTCCCACACCGGCGCCCGTCCACGCACATCGCCGCCGGGGCCAACCAGCATCGAGCAGCCGAAGAAGCGCTTGCCGCCTTCCGTGCCGACGAGGTTGGACAGACTTGCGTACATGCCGTGCTCTTCGGCGATGTCGCGCATGAGACGTTCCCAGCGTGCGGCGCTGTAGGGACCCGGAATGCCGTCATCGCGCGGCCAGATTCCACGTGCCGGCGCCGCTGACGACACGAACACCACCTGCGCGCCATCGAGTGCCGCGAGGGTGCCCGACATGGAATGCCACGCGTCCTCGCACACCAGCAGCGCGGCGCGCCCCCACGGCGTTTCGAAGGCGCGGATTTCGGTGCCGCGCTCGACAAAACGCTCTTCGTCGAACAAGCCGTAGGTCGGCAGGAAATTCTTGCGGTGTACATGCCGCAGCACTGGTGGCCCATCGTCCAGCCCGATGGTGAGATAGGCGATGCTGTTGTGCAGCGTGTCGCGCCACCGTTCGTAAAAGCCGATCACGACGTCGATGGCCACGCTCTGCACGCCGGAGATGGCGCAGGCCGTGCGATAGGCATCGTCGAGATCGTAGGCCAGTGCCCCGGCCGTGCACGCGACTTCCCGCACGCCCCCTTCCACGAAGTATCCGGAGAGCGCGGTCTCGGGGAAATGCACCACCTGCGGCCGCGGGTCGAGCGTCGCCGCTTGCGCACAGAGCGCGCCGATGCGGGAGAGATTGGCGGCCGTGTCACCCTTCTTCGGGGCGAACTGGCAGAGGGCAAGCGTCAGGGGGCGGATCGGTTCGGCAGACATGGACTGGAAGCTGTGACAGGTGCCACAGCCGATCAACCGATGGCGGGGTATGTATTTTCATCGCCATGCTCCGGGTCCCACGCGAATTCCGATCTGTCCGACCGTCCTCGTCGCCGCGCAGCTGCTCACGCATCGGCGTGTTTTTCGTGCGCGCGGCACTCGCGGGCGCCCTCGCCGTGCCCGCGATCGGGGCTGCCCCGGTGCAAGCGGTTGCCGCACAGACGCCCGCCACACCGCCGTCCACCGCCGAAGCGTGGCAGATCATCACGCCACCGCAGGCCTCGCTGGTTCTCGCTCGCGATGGCTCGCTGATCGGCCAGATGGGGCGCGCGCGTCGCCTGAGCATTTCGCTGCGCACGCTCCCCAAATACGTGGGGCAGGCGTTCATCGCCGTCGAGGACAAACGCTTCTACCAGCACGATGGCGTCGATCTGGTGGGTGTGGCCGGTGCCATCAAGGACGCCGTGACCACAGGCAACCTGCGCGGGGCGAGCACCATCACGCAGCTCCTGGTGGGCAACATGCACCCGGACATCATCGACCGACGTGACGTGTCGCCGCGCCGCAAACTCCGCGAACAACAGGCTGCGCGCGAAATGGAGCGGCACTACAACAAGGAGCAGATCCTCGAAGCCTTCGTGAACCAGATCTCCTTCGGTCGCGGTGCCCTCGGGATCGAGATGGCGGCACGTCAGTACTTCGGCAAACCGGCGACGGAGCTCACGCTTGCCGAAGCCGCCTCGCTGGCGTCGATGCCCAAGAGTCCCGTGCAGTACGATCCCGCGCGCTACCCCGATCGCAATCGCACGCGTCGCAACACGGTGCTCGCGCTCATGGCAGAGCAGGGGTACATCACCGCCGCGCAGGCATCCGCCGCGCAGCGCGAACCGGTACGCACCGTCGCCGCGACCGGGATGCCGGCGCCATGGGTAACCGACGTCGTTCGCGTCCAGGCGGAGCGGGTGGGCGTGCCCGTCATGCAAGGCGGGTTTCGCATCTACACGACGATCGACCCAGCCATGCAGCGCGCCACACAGGACGCCGTGACGGCGGGGCTCGACGAGATCGAAACGCGCCCGGGCTTTCGCGGCGTCCCGTGTGCGCGCGACACGCCGACGGACACGGTCGGCGCGAAGCCGAGGCCGGCCAAGGTGCAAGCTTGTCTCGAAGGCGCCGCGGTCGTGCTCGACCCGATCAGTGGCGAGGTACGCGCACTGGTCGGTGGACGGGACTACGCGCGCTCGTCATTCAATCGCGCCGTCGATGGCAATCGCCAACCCGGCTCGGCCTTCAAGCCCTTCGTGTATGCCCAGGCACTGGCCGAAGGGCTGACCGGCAGCAGCCTGGTGTCCGATACCGCACTGCGCATCCGGCTCGACAACGGGCAGTTCTACAGTCCCGACAACGCCGACAACGAATTCCTCGGTGCGATCACAGTGCGCGAAGCGCTGACCCGTTCACGCAATCCGGTCGCCGTGCAGTTGGCGATGGGCGTCGGCATGGATTCCGTCATCGCACTCGCCCGCCGCGCCGGTCTCCGCGCACCGATCGCACCGTATCCCTCCAGCGCACTCGGCGCGTCGGTCGTGCAACCGCTCGATTTCGTCGCGGCCTATGCGACGTTTGACAATGGCGGCATGGCCATCGAACCACGCTTCATCACGCGCATCGATGATCGTGCCGGTCGCGTGGTGCATACGCCGATGACTGCGTTGCCGCGCGCGGCCATGGATCCGCGTATCGCCTTCATCATGCGCGACATGATGCAGGATGTCGTCACACGCGGCACGGCTTCCACCCTGCGCCGACTCGTCCCGCCACGCATCGCCGTGGCAGGGAAGACCGGCACCACCAACGACAACACCGATGTCTGGTTTGTCGGGATGACTCCAGAGCTCGTGACGGGCGTCTGGATAGGCTTCGACAAGCCCGCGATGATCTCACCGGGCGCCGTGGGTGGCACGCTCGCCGCACCGATCGCCGGACGCATCATCGCCAGCGTGTATGGCGCGCGGGGCAGCGGGGCGTGGACGCCGCCGCCGGGCGTCATCGGCGTGGAGATCGATCGCACCAGCGGCAAGCCCGCCGATCAGACCACGCCGGCCGATCGTCGCTACACCGAATGGTTTCTCGAGGGCACGGAGCCCGGCGCGCCGGTGTGGCCGTGGAGTCTCTTTCGTTTTGGTCCGATCGGGCACTGAGCGCCGTTCCGCAATCACGCTACCCAGCAGCAAGACGGAATACGCAACTGAGTAGTGCACCGAATGGTGCGTTTCTGCTGCGACTGTTCCCCGACCGCGAGCTGCTCAAGCTGCCGTGGCAGGATGTGCTCGGAAAGTTCATCGCCAAGCGCCGGGCGCCGAAGGTGCGCGCGCTCTACGACGCCGTCGGCGGTGGCTCGCCCATTCTCAAGTGGACTCGCGCGCAGGGCGACGGGATGTGTGCGCGACTGGACGTGCTCTCCCCCGAATCGGCACCGCATCGTTTCTACGTTGCCGTTCGCTACGCGCCGCCGTTCGCGGACG
>CAYWCJ010000002.1:43949-47445 GCA_964456595.1 uncultured Gemmatimonas sp.
GCACGACCACGGGCTCGAGCTTGAACGACTTGTGGCGCGCGTTGTCACGTCAGGGTCTCGAAGTCGCGTTCGAGTGGAGCGTGCTCGATCGGTGGGGCGACGACGACGGATTCGTGCGCTCCGTGGCGGGCGCGATTCGCGATGGGCTGGAGCAGTACGCGCCCCACGAGCGCGACGAGGTGTTGTTGCTCTACAGCGCACATTCGCTGCCACTCTCGGTCATCGACCGCGCCGATGCGTATCCCGCGGAAGTGGCGCCGATCGCGTTCACCAGCGACCATATCGAAACACTGTCGGAAATCGATATCGAATACGCGCACCTCGCCTCGTCGCTCGGCATGACGGGTTTCCGTCGCGCGCCGTCGCTGAACGCACGGCCCGCGTTTCTCGATGCATTGGCCGGGCTGGTGTCGGCGCACCTCGACCAGCAGACGCCGCACAGTACACAGTATCGCAGTCACTGCCCCGGGTGCTCGAACGCCGCCTGTCGCTCGCTGCCAGCGAATGTGGTGCAATCGCACGCGTCATCGGCGGACGTCATCGCGGCGGTCTGACCCGACGTTCCTGCTGCCGTCTCACGTGGTCTCGCTCTCGGGCGCAACGGCAAACCGGCCGACCCATGATTCCGGCCGGACACTTTCGCTTCGTCGGCAAGCTGCCCAAGCTCTCTGGGTGCATTCTCTCACACGATCCGACGCGCGTTCGCGCTGCCGATGCCATTGACGTTGAGACCGGGCGCCGACGCGATGCTTCGCCTCGAGCAGCTGTCGCTCACCTACCCCGGCGGCAGGCGCGCGCTTGATGACCTGTCCTTGTCCATCGCGCCCGGCGTCTTCGGCCTGCTGGGGCCCAATGGTGCAGGCAAGTCCACCCTCATGCGCATACTCGCGACACTCCAGTCGCCCGATTGCGGTCAGGTGCACTTTCGCGGGATCGATGCGCTGCGTGAGCCTGAGCGGCTGCGCCCACTGCTCGGCTATCTGCCGCAGGATTTCGGCTTGTATCCGGCGATGTCGGTCGAGGCCACGCTCGATCATTTCGCGAATCTGAAGGGACTCACCGGCAACGCCGAACGACGTGATCGCGTCGCCGCACTGCTGCAGCAGGTGAATCTCTTCGACAAGCGCAACGCACGCGTCAGTACGCTCTCCGGGGGCATGAAGCAGCGACTGGGTATCGCTATCGCGCTCGTTGGACGGCCGGCGCTGGTCGTCGTCGATGAACCGACTGCGGGGCTCGATCCGGAGGAACGCAATCGCCTGCTTGATCTGCTCGCCGCGGTCGGGGACAGCGCACTCGTGATCCTCTCCACGCACATCGTCGAGGATGTCCGTGATCTGTGCGCGCGCATCGCCGTCATGAATGGCGGACGCATTCTCGCCGATGGCGCGCCGCTGGAGCTGCTCGGCGCGCTACGCGGCTCCGTCTGGCGCAAGTCGGTTCCGCGCGCCGAACTGTTGGATTATCAGGCGCGCTATCAGGTCATCTCATCGAGACTCTCGGCGGGCGCGACGATCATTCATGTGTTCAGCGACACCGATCCGGGCGACGGTTTCACGTCTCGCGAGCCGGCGCTCGACGATGTCTATTTTCGGCTGGTCTAACGGCAATCCGGAGAGATGATGTACAGCTACCGCGACTATCCACGAGTGGTGTGTGAAGACATCGTGCGATTGCGTCGGCGTCTCGATCGTTCCGGACTTCCGGCGCGAAAAACCGACGACAATCTCATCATCGGCACCTGGAACATCCGTCAGCTCGGTCGAGTGCATCCGAGCTGGGAAGAGAACAGTGGCAGTCCCAAGCGAAACCTCCGCGGCCTTGCCTACATCGCGGAGATCGTGCGCCGCTTCGATGTCATCGCCATCCAGGAGATCAAGCGCGACACGGCCGGCGTCCGTGTGCTGCTCGACGACTTTCTGGGATCCAACTGGGGCCTCGTGCTGAGTGACGTGTCCGCCGGCTCACTCGGCAACTCCGAACGACTCGGCTATCTGTACGATCGCCGCCGGGTGACGCCCTCCGGCCTGGCCGGCGAAGTCGTGCTCCCGCCGGCGCCGGACATGGCACCGGTTGAACAGTTTGATCGCACACCGTTCGTGGTGGGATTTCGCTCGGGAGGCGAGCGCTTTTCGCTGCTCACCGCGCACATCCGGTTCGGCGCGAATGCTGGTGACCGACGGCCGGAAATCGAGCGGTTTGCCAAGTTCACCGCGGAAGAATTACGTGATCGCGCCCGCTTCGAATCGGCGGAGGAAGCGAATCTCATCGTGCTCGGTGACTTCAACATCGAAGCACGACGACTCGATGATCCGCTGTTCGCGGCGTTCATCGCCTCGGGGCTCACGGTGCCCGAGCCGCTGCGCAACGTGCAGACCAATCACGCGCAGCAGGTCAAGCACTACGATCAGATCGCGTGGTTCATGGGCGACCTCACGCTGCTGACGAAAGGCGCCGCGGGAGTAGTGGACTTTCGCGGTGCCGTCTTCAAGGAACTCACTGCGCGTCAGGTCACCGATCGTCTGTCGGATCACTTCCCGTTGTGGGTGGAGTTCCTGATCGACCGCAGCACCGAGATACTCGCAAAGGCACTCGACGCGGATATCGCGGCGCCCGATCCGTTCATCAACATTCCGGACTAACGCGCACGTTTCATTCACGGTGACAAGGGGCGAACATGCGCCGAGCGTAGCACGCACGTTCGCCCCCGACTATCACCGCGTCGTTGCCGCCGCCATCACGACAACGCAGCGGTCTTCATTTCGCGTTACACAGCCACCAACTCGCGCTCTTCAACCTCGCTCGGCATGCGACCACCGTCCACCAGCGCGATCGCCAGCACGTCGGTCAACGTCTCCACCGGATAGAAGCTGAGCTGACTGCGCACCTCCTCCGGCACGTCCTCGAGATCGCCTTCGTTGGCCTTTGGCAGAATGACATGCTTGATGCCGGCGCGATGTGCGCCGAGCACCTTCTCTTTCAGTCCACCGATGGGCAGCACGCGACCTCGCAGCGTGATCTCGCCCGTCATCGACACATCGCGACGCACCTTGCGATTCGACATCTCGCTGACGAGCGCCGTGGCGATCGCGATGCCGGCACTCGGTCCGTCCTTGGGAATCGCACCCGCCGGCACATGGATGTGCGCTTCGCTGGCCGTGCGTACACGGTCCGCCGGAATGCCAAGCCGTTCTGCGTTGTTCGTGGCGTACGTCAGTGCGGCGCGCGCGCTCTCTTTCATCACATCGCCAAGCTGACCGGTGAGAATGAGTGAGATCGGACCGACACGCACGACCTCCTCGTCTTCATCGAGGCGTGGCTTTGAATGTCCACGACGGATCGACGCTTCGACGAACATGATGTCGCCACCCATCGGCGTGTAGTACATGCCAGTGGAGATGCCCACTTCGTCCTGCTCCGATGCGCGTTCCGGATGCACCTTCGGACGTCCGAGCAACTCACGCACTTCGTCTGCGCTTATGATCTTATCCTCGAT
>CAYWCJ010000003.1:0-31046 GCA_964456595.1 uncultured Gemmatimonas sp.
GATTTGCGCGTGGTCCCGTCGGTGAAGGCCGCCGACGGCTCACGCCGTTGCGTGACCCTGCACTTCGCAGCAGCATAGGGGCTCCCTGCGGGATTCCAACGCGATCCCCTGTCCCTCCGAGGTCCCAAATGCAATTCATGTCCCGATTCCGCCTGGCTGGCGTCGCCGTGCTCGCACTGCCGATGCTCGCCTCGCCGAACATCGCGCGCGCGCAGCAGCCGTCCGCGCCCGCCGATCGTCTCACCATCGCCGATTTCTTCGACTGGGAGGACGTCAGCACGCCATCGCTGGCGCCTGACGGCCGACAGATCATCTACACGCGCACATGGACCGACAAACTGAACGACAAGCGCGAGTCGTCCGTGTGGATCATGAATGCGGACGGCACCAAGAACCGCTTCCTCGTGAAGGGGTCCGACGCCAAGTGGTCATCCGACGGCGGTCGCATTTCGTTCGTCGCGCCCGGCGAGCCTGGTGGCGCGCAGATCTGGGTGCGCTACATGGATGCCGAAGGTGCGACCACGCAGATCACGCGACTGACGGAAGCGCCGAGTGATGTGGAATGGTCGCCGGACGGCAAGTCACTCGCGTTTGGCATGCTGGTACGTGGCAGCGATATGTGGCGCATCAACATGCCGAACGCGCCGCGCGGAGCGAAGTGGACCGAACCGCCACGCGTGGTGACGAAGGTGCGCTATCGCTCCGATCGCGTGGGCTTCCTCGAAGACGGTTTGCGTCAGCTGTTCACCGTGCCGGCCGACGGTGGCACTCCGCATCAGGTGACCACGGGCGAATGGGCGGCCAACGGCACGACGTGGATGCCCGACGGCAAGGGCTTCGTCTTCACGTCGCTGCGCACGAAGGACAGCGAGTACGCGTGGCGCGAGTCGGAGATTTATCGGGTGGATGCGGTCAGTGGTGCGATCACGCAACTGACCAATCGCAAGGGCCCTGATAACGCGCCCGTTCCGTCGCCCGACGGCAAGCTGATTGCGTACACGGGCTACGACAGCACCGATGCGACATGGAAAGACGCGATCATGTATGTCATGGACGCCGACGGCACGAACGCGCGTCCGCTGACGGAAAAGCTTGATCGCTCGCCGGCGGGAATGATGTGGGCGCCCGATGGTTCCGGCCTCTACTTCAATGTCGAGAACGAAGGCTCGCGCAACCTGTACTTCGTGTCGCTCAAGGGCGATGTCCGTGCGGTGACCAAGGGCGCGCATGTGCTCTCGGTGAGCGATATCGGCCGCAACTTCATGGCGGTCGGCACCGCGACGAGTCCGCAGAAGCCCAACGATGTCGTCACGTTCGATCTGCGTTCACCGGTCATCAGGCAGCTCACCGACGTGAACGGCGACGTGCTGGCGGGCAAGAAGCTGGCGACCACGGAAGAGGTGTGGTACACGTCTGTCGATGGCTACAAGATCCAGGGGTGGATCGTGAAGCCGGCCGATTTCGATCCGAGCAAGAAGTATCCGCTCATGCTCGAGATTCACGGCGGCCCCCACTCGATGTACAACGTCGGATTCAGCTTCGCACGGCAGGATCACGCCGCCAACGGCTTCGTGATGCTGTACACGAATCCGCGTGGCTCGACGGGCTACGGGTCGTCGTTCGGCAACGCCATCAAGAACGCGTACCCGGGCAAGGATTACGACGACCTGATGGCGGGCGTGGATACCGTCATCAATCGCGGCTTCGTCGACAACCAGCGGCTGTACGTGTTCGGTTGCTCCGGCGGTGGCGTGCTCACCGCGTGGACGGTGGGACATACCAATCGCTTTGCCGCCGCCGCAGCGCTCTGCCCGGTGATCGACTGGATCAGCTTTGTGGGCACGACGGATGGCGCGAGCTGGTACTACAACTTCGCGAAGTTCCCGTGGGAAGATCCGAGCGAACATCTGCGTCGCTCGCCGCTCATGTACGTGGGCAACGTGAAGACGCCGACGTTGCTCATGACGGGCGTGAACGATCTGCGCACACCCATCAGCCAGACGGAAGAGTTCTACGAGGCGCTCAAGATCCGCAAAGTGCCCACAGCGATGGTGCGCTTCAACAATGAATGGCACGGCACGAGTTCGACGCCGTCCAACTTCCTGCGTACGCAACTCTACCTGCGCAGCTGGTTCGACAAGTATCAGTCGCCGCCTGCCGGGGGCCGGGTCACGCAGGACCAGCCGTGATGGTGCGTGTCTGATCTGTTGTGGCGGGAACGTGGTGCGCGCGCCGGCGCTCACGTTCCCGTGTGGCTGTTGTCGCTGTGCGGCGCGGCAATCGCCATGGCGTCGTTCGAACTCGCCGAATCACTTGGCATCTGGACGGCGCTTGGTGCGCCGCTGTGGAGCACGCGACTTCTTGCGCTGCTGGCCGGCGCGCTGCTCGCCCCGACGCGTGCGGGCAGTCTCCTCTGGCTCGCCGTCGGTTCACTGACGACACTCGCGACCGTCGTGTCGTACACACCGATCGTCGGTCCGATGATTGCGCCGTTCGTGCGCGACGATGTCGGTTCGCGCACGCTCAGCGCTGCCGACTACGCACTCGACGCGGTAGTCGTCCTCTCCGGCGATCTCACCGACGAAGGACGCATCACCGGGCCGGCACTCGACCGCCTGCTTTCCGGGATCGCCGAGGCACGCGCCCGCGGCCTTCGCACGCTCGCGCTGTCCACCATTTCCGATGTTCGGGGCGCGCGCAACGTCAACTCGGAAGCCGATCAGCGGGCGCTGATGTCCACGCTGGCATCCGACATGTCCGTCCTGTTCGTGCACAACGCGCGCAGCACCCGAGACGAGGCGATGGCGTTCAGCGCGCTGGCCCGCACACGGCGGTGGTCGCGTGTGTTGCTGGTGACTTCACCGTCCCATACCAGACGGGCCTGCCGGACCTTCGAGCGCGCGGGGCTTCGGGTCGTGTGTCGTGCCGCTGC
This sequence comes from uncultured Gemmatimonas sp., assembly GCA_964456595.1. Lineage (GTDB taxonomy): Bacteria > Gemmatimonadota > Gemmatimonadetes > Gemmatimonadales > Gemmatimonadaceae > Gemmatimonas. Next base: position 2,933 of record CAYWCJ010000003.1, read on the forward strand.
CGCGCGATCGCAGAGCCCGAACAGCGTGCACTCGGCCGACGCCCGTCGCGCCGTTTTTCGCGACGTCGTGTACGAGGCGACCGCGACAGCGCTGTACCGGCTTCGCGGATGGAACTGACCGTGCCGCGCAATGGCCCTGTCGCGTTGGTCGATGCTCACTGACGGCCGACGAGCTCCGTCAGCATTTCCCCGCCCCGATCTGTGATGGCGAAGGCCAGTCTTTCCATCTGCACCCAGGCCTGCCTCGCTTCCCCCGGTGTGACATCAGTCACGATGAGCACCCGGGTAAAACCATTCGTTGCGTCGAGCGCGCTGTGCGTCCGACGGACACCCGCTGCGTACTGCGTCGCGACCTCCAGGGCCCGCAAGGTGACAAGCGTTCCGCTCCGCGCCGGATCATGCGCCGACGTGACCACGATGTGCCACTGCCGATAACGGTACTGGTCCTCCCACAATCCTCCCAGGTTGGTGCGTATCCACCCGGCGCGCGCATTCTCGGAGTGGACCTGGTAACCATTCCGGAAAAGGATGGTACGAACCAATTGCCAAGCCTCGCGATCGGGCATCGGCAGCCGAAGGGCGATCGATTCGACCGGGGGAGTGGCGAGGGCGGGACCGAGCGGCTTTCGCGCCGGATGGCACCCCAGCAGGGCGCTGCCCACGAGGATCGCGAGCGCTCGCTGACGCTGCGGACGTCGGGTGGGGCAGGCCCGGACTGAATCGCGGACAGTGATGTGCAGCACTTTCATGGGACCCTCGGGACCGGTACGTTCTCCGGGTTGTTTCCACTTCTTCCCCAATTCCATGCATCGCATCCGTTTTCGCAACCATTTCATTGTCGCCGCCTCGATCCTCCTTGGCGCGTCGGTGAGTGCATGCAAAGATACCAAGGCAGTCGCGCGCGCCGACTCGCTCGCCGCCGAGCTCACCGCCGCAAACGCGCAACGCGACTCACTGCAGGGGCTGGTTGCCGGCGCGTCTGCTGAAAAGGACCGCGCGATGGCGCAGGTGATCGAAGCGACGCGGTTCGCCGATCAGGTGGACGCGGAACTGCGTCAAGTTCGCACGCTGTCGTCCAAGGTGTCGGTGAGCAAGTCCGACGAGTCGGGCAAGGCGGAGGCCGCTGATGCGCGCAAGGACATTCTGGATCGCTTGCAGCAGCTGCGGCAGCGTCTCGCCGCTCGTCAGAATCAGGTGAAGGCGATGCTCGACACGCTCAAGAGCATGCGTGCCGACTCGTCGGCGACGGCGACCTTGCTGGCCGACCTGAGCACGCGACTGGGGCTTCGCGACCGGGAGATCAGCGCGTTCCAGGATGAAGTGAAACAGCTCCGTGCGCAGAACCAGCAGCTGGCCACCGAGAAGGCCGTCCTCGCCGATACGGTGAAGGCGATGGATGTGCGCGAGAATAAGGTGTACTACGTCGTTGGAGCGCGCCGTCAGTTGCTCGCCGATGGCCTCGTCACCGAAGAGGGCGGGTCACGCGGCCTGTTGATCGTGAAGCTTGGCAAAACACTGGTGCCATCGCGCACGCTCGACGAAGCAAAGTTCACGCGCGCCGATCGTCGCGAAGTGCTGACGATTCCGTTGCCGCGTGCCGATCGTCCGTATCGGATCGTGTCGCGTCACGACGTCGCGATGATCGAAGTGGCCAAGAAGGAAAAGGATGGCAGCTTCCGTGGCGATGCCATTCGTATCACCGACCCTGCGAAGTTCTGGGCCACGTCGCGCTACCTGATCGTTTCCGAGAAGTAAGCACGACCGCACGGCTCATCATCGTGCGTTGCGCTTCGTGTGTCCACGAGGCCAACGCCTGATGGTGAGCCAGAGCAGCGGTACCGAAACCATGCTCCACCAGGCCGCCCGCGCGGCCAGCGCGCGCCACGCCACCTGGTCCACGCCGTCGGCGCTGAGCTGCATCAGCGGCGCGGATTCGGCGAAGCGATACCACCAGGCGTTCGCTCCCTGGCGGTTGAGCGTCACCGCGACGACCCACCCCGTGATGAGCAGCAGGTGCGCCATCACCTTGTGCCGCACGATCGCATGCACCGCGACGGAAAGCGCGGTGAGCTGTGCGAACGGCAGCCAGACTACGAAAAGCAGCCACGCGAGGAATGGCATTGCGGCAGATTTATTGGCACCATCGGCCGGTTTGGCGACGATGAGCATCAACGCACACAGACCCAGCAGCAGCACGACTGGCAGTTGTGCGAGAAACAGTCCGGCAAGTCGCCCGCCGGCAAGAACGCTCGTGTGCACCGACGTGCTGTCGCAGAGTGCATCGACGCGTGTCTCGCGCTCGCGCCAGAGCACTTCGCCTGCGTAGACCGTTGCGAGCAGAATCAGGAACAGTCGTGAATGCTCGGCGACGAGTGCCAGCACTTCGATTGATGATGCCTGCACCGACGTGCGTGCCCAGGCGTTGATGGTCGCGTTCAGCACCGCCAGACCCATCACGACCCGCCAGCCTCCATCGTGCAGCATCCACGTCGCGGTGAATCGTGTCAGCGCGACGAACGCACTCGTGTGCCCGGACGCTTGCAGCCGCGAACCTTGCGAACGTTGTGAACCTTGCGAACGTCGATCGAATCGCGCGTCAACGCGGGCTGCGGTCGGTGCCGACTGGTGCGCAACGCGCGCCGGCGCGGCGAACCCTGGCCACCGGACGCGCCACACGGCAACTGCGGCGACGCCCGCGCACAGTACGGTCCACCAGAGACGATTCCAAAGCACGAGGCCATTGGCCGGCAGCGGGCGCGTGGCGCGCTCGGCGACCGTCCATGCATGCGTCGCGGCCAGCACCGGCGCATTGGCGAATGGATCGAGCAAGGCGCCAATCGTTCGTGTCGCTTCTCGCGCCTCGAGCGCAAGTGAAAGTTGCCAGAGACCGACCAACGCCAACGCCGCAGCAAGAACCCACATCACGCGCTGCGAGAATGCCGCGACGCTGCCCAGGAGCACGGCGACAATCACGCAGGTCGGCACGGTGACGACGACGAATGGGAGCACAAACGACACCAGCGTCGGCGCGGCTTGTTGCGCGGTACCGCTCGCCGCCAATGACATCGCATCAGGCATGCGTGCATGTGCAACCACGGCGCCGAGCCACGCGCCGAGCGGGATGGCCAGATAGACACAGGTCAATACCACGAGCGCCGCGCACAGTCGCGCGCTGAACCATGTTCGCGGCGACACACACGTGGCGACCAGAAGCGAAAGTGTGCGAGTCGCGGAATCGCGGAGCATCGCGGTCGCGACCACCATGGTGGTGATGACCTGTCCGAATGCCGTCAGTCCACCAAATGCCAGGGCGAGTGCCCACGGCGCCACTTTCGGCACAGCACCACGATCACCGACCAGCTCCACCGCACCCGAGGCGGTGTACCCGAACGCCAGCAGAAAGAAGACGAACGCGTAGAGCGTCGTCAGCGGCTCACGCGCCTGCTGCGTTACCTCGAGCCAACAGAGCGCGCGCCACATCGATCGTCAGCGCGGCGAGGCCTCGTTGGCACCCGACTCGGACGTCGTCGACGGCCGATGCAGTTCTTCGTCGGCCAACGGCCTAATGGCCAGATCCACGGCCAGCCACGTTGTCTTGGCGAACGGATAGCACACCACGCATCCGGAAAGCATCAGGAACGCTGTCACGTACGTGATCATGTCCCAGGGCGGATCGGGCCATGTGAGATACACGAATCCGCAGACGCTGAAGAAGAGGATGAGTTCAACCATGATGAGGTTGAACAGATAGGCGCCAACGAAGTAGTCCTTCTCACCGCGTTCGAGTTGCATGCCGCAGGTCGGGCAACGCTCCTTGAGTTCGAACAGACTGGCAAAGATTCCGCGACCACCGCAGTGCGGGCAACGCAAACGCATCGCGCGCCAGAGCAATCGGAAGACTCGCGGCCGTGCGAAATCACCCGGCTCCGCGAGCCGCGCTGTCGAGGCGCCGCCCCTGGCGGGGCTCACCGCTCGCTCAGCGTGGCAAGAAAGTCGCGAAGATGTCCGCCCCAGACGGTGGGAAGCGAATGCGTACCGTGGCCACGCGTCTGTGGCGTTATCGGCAGCATGATGAATTTCGTGCCTGCGATCTTCGCTGCGAACGCCTCGGCCATTCCGAGCTCGGGCGGATTCACCTGGTCGTCGGCGGAGTTGATGAACAACGACGGGGCGGTGATCTTCGCCAGCTGCGGCGACGGATCGTAGTCGCGCGATGCGTCGAACTGATAGAGGAAATCGTTGGCATCGCTGCTCCGCACGCGAGCGTCGAGATACGCTCGAATCACGCTGTCCGCCACGTCGCGCGTCGGTGCCTGCGCCTGCTGCACCAACGGCGCGCTCGACATGATGAAGAGCAACATCGACGCCGCGCGCAGTCCCGGCGGTTGCGTGGTGTAGTTGCCGCCGTTCCACGCCGGGTCGGTGCGAATCGCGTCCATGGCCATCGTGCGGATCATGCGATTGCGACCGGCGATCTGCGACGGTACACACGCAAACGGTGCGAGTCCATCCATGAAGTCCGGATAGGTGTATCCCCACACCCACCCCTGCATGCAGCCCATCGACGTGCCCATGATGAGACGGAGATGATTCACGCCCAGCTTCTCGGTAAGCAGGCGATACTGCGCCTCGACCATGTCGTCGTACGTGTACTTCGGAAACTGTGCCCGTAGCCCATCGCTCGGCTTGCTGGAGCCGCCATGCCCGATGCCATCCGGCAGCACGATGTAATACTTGCTGCTGTCGAGCAGCTGTCCCGGCGCAAACAATCCACCGGCGTAGGCGTTGCCGAGAAAGCTGCGCCCCGAACCGCCGGTGCCGTGCAACACCATGACGGCGTTGCGGACGATGCCGCGTGCATCCTTGCGCGGCGTGCCGAGCGTCGTGTAGTGCAGCTTCAGTTCGGGGAGCACCTCACCCGATCGGAACTTGAAGTTGCGGACGACATGATCGCCTTGCGTGCCCGCGCGGGCCCACGACGCGGCGCCCTGCGCCGTTGCCGTGACGGACGTCGTAGCGAGCGAGGCCGTGCCTGCGAGCAACGCGACGACGTGGCGAACAGTCCTGCGAATCCGTTGGAAAGAGGCCATGGCGAAAGATAGTCCGCTACATCGCCACCGGGTGTGCGCGACCAAAGAACGTTGGAGTCGCGTCGTATCACCCGACCAGGATATTTGTGGCATCTTTCGTCGATGACCTCTCCACGGACGTTCGGCATCGCTCCCAGCAGTTACCGGCTGCCCGACGCCACGACACTCGGCGCAGTGCACCTGCAGATCGCCGACCTCGCACGCTCCATCGCGTACTACCGTGACGTGATCGGGCTTCGCGTGCTGGCGTCCACGAGCTCCCTGGCACTGCTCGCGCCGCACGACGACGATCGCGTCGTGATCGAGCTGCACGAACTGCCGGGGGCAGCGCCCGTGGCGGCGCGTGGTCGCCTTGGACTGTTTCATGTCGCCATCCTTCTGCCGGACCGACCATCGCTCGGCCGCTTTCTCGCGCATCTGGCCAGCATCGACGAACGCGTCGGCATGTCGGACCATATCGTGAGTGAAGCGATCTATCTGACCGATCCGGATGGCCTTGGGATCGAGGTATACGCCGATCGTCCGCGGGCGCTCTGGCGGGCGCAGGATGCGCAGTTGGAGATGGGCACGTTGCCACTTGATGCGCGCGATCTGATCAACGCGGCCGATGGCGTGCCGTGGAGCGGCGCACCTGCTGGTACGACGGTCGGTCATGTGCACCTGCATGTTGGCGCGCTCGAGCAGGCGGCCGCGTTCTATCACGACGGACTCGGCTTCGACAAGACGGTGTGGGGCTATCAGGGTGCGCTGTTCATGTCGGCCGGCGGATACCACCATCATCTGGGCACGAACATCTGGGCGCGCGGCGCGATGCCGGCGGGTCCGGCCGAGGCGCGGTTGCTGGAGTGGCAGTTGGTCGTGCCGACACACGATGACGTATACGCACTGGAGTCGCATCTCGGGCGACAGCAGATCACGGTGCTGCGCGACGCCGATACGTTGTTGGTGGACGATCCCTGGGGAACCCGCGTACGCGTGCGACCGCTGTTGTCCGACCGCAGTACGCGCGCGTAATGGTGCGCGCGTCGTTTCTTCTCAATTCGGAGTCCTGATGCTGCGCGTTCGATCGCTTCTCTGCACCGTCTCGTTGCTGCTCGCCGCGACGCTCACCTCGCCGCTGATAGCCCAGCAGACGGGCACCTTCAGCACGATGCCACCGGCGCCGTGGCCTCCAGTGGCGACCTTTTCGATTCTCGGCTACGATCCCGCGACCGGCGAGGTTGGCGGCGCCGTGCAGTCGCGCGTCTTTTCTGTTGGCAACGGGGTGCTCTGGGCGGAGGCCGGCGTCGGCGTGGCGGCAACGCAGGCCATCGTCGATGTGAGCTACGGTCCGCAGGCGATCGCGCTGCTGCGTCAGGGCGTTGCACCGGCCGATGTCGTCAAGCGCGTGTGGGAGAGCGATCCGGATCCGCGTCCGACCGACTGGACCAAGTTCGGACGACAGTTTGCGGTCATCGACGCGAAGGGGAACGTGGCGGCGTACACCGGCCCCAGGGCGACCGAGTGGGCGGGCGACAAGCAAGGGCGGTTCTGTACGGCGCAGGGAAACATTCTGGCGAGTGCAGAGGTGGTGAACGCCATGGTCGGCGCGTTCGAATCCACCGAAGGACATCTCTCCCTGCGATTGATGGCGGCACTCGAAGCCGGGCAACGCGCCGGTGGTGACAAGCGCGGCATGCAGTCCGCCGCGATGCTCATCGTCAAAAAGGACGGCGGCGTCTGGCTGCACAACGATGTCGTACTGCGTCTGCAGGTGGACGACAGCCCCGAGCCGATCGTCGAATTGCGCCGACTCGTGGAGAAGGCCGCGACGATGCGCCGCCCGCGCCCCGCGCGCTGACGATGTCCAACGACGATTTGTGCTGACCGTGATCCGGGAACGTTACCGGCGCTCGACGTGACTCGACTCAGCGACCGAGCTGTTGCTGCCGCGAAACGATGTCGCTCTGCATGCGGTCGAACATCGTCTCGCACATCCCGAGAATGGTTCGATCGGTGAGCGAGTACTCGACACGCAGACCAAGTTTGCGACGAGTGACGAAGCCCTGCGCGTGCAGGATCTGCAGATGTCGCGATGTGTTGGCCTGACCGAGTCCCGTATCGCGAACCAACTCTGTGACGGTGCGGACACCATCCCGCAGCGTGAAGATGAGTTGCAGCCGGGCCGGCTCGCCGAGCACCTTGAATCGCTCCGCCAACAGCTCCAGCATTCCCTGCGTCATCGGTCGTGAGTCTTGCATCCCGTTCCTTGGCGCGTCCGGCCGTCGAGAGCGTGTCGAACCTGGCGAACGACGTATCGATGCCGGGAGTCTTCAATTCCTGTGCCGCCGTGATGCGGCGTTCGCGAAGCCCTTCAACTGTAGATCCTATGCGATGCCTGCACCGTTGGACGCGCGTCGTGATGGCCGCAATTGTCATGTTCGGCGCGCTTCCGCTGGCGGTCGGCGCAGCACAATCGCCGTCGACCGCCGCGCGGGCATCCGTGGACTGGCCCAGCTACGGAAACGATGCGGGTGGGCTCAAGTACTCGCCGCTGGCCGATATCAACCGCAGCAACGTGACGTTGCTCACCATCGCGTACAGCTGGTCGTCCAACGAACAGCCGATTCCCGCCTCTGCGGGGCAAAAGGCAGCGCGTGCCGGCCAGTTTCAGGCGACGCCACTGGCCATTCGCGACACGCTCTATTTCTCCACCTCCTACAATCGTGTCATTGCGCTGGACGCGACATCGGGACGCGAGTTGTGGGCCTTCGACCCGCAGCCGTGGAAGGTCTTCGGGCAGCCGAGCAATGGCACCGGCTTTGTGCACCGTGGTGTGGCGACGTGGACGAACGGACGCGAACGACGTGTCTTCATCAACTCGCGTTGGCGACTGTTTGCACTGGACGCCGCGACCGGCGCCGTGATCCGCACGTTCGGCGACAGTGGTATGGTCGATCTCACGGCCAATCTGTCGCGCGTCGTGCGAAAGGAGCACTACACGAACACGTCGCCGCCGGTGGTGTGGGGCAACCTTGTCATCGTGGGCAACGGTGTTGGCGATCGCCTCGCGTATCGTGGCGACCCGCCGGGCGACATTCAGGCGTACGATGTGCGCACCGGGAAACGCGTGTGGCGATTCCAGACCGTGCCGCCCGCGGGGGCCTTCGGCAGCGAGACGTGGCGCGACAGCTCGTGGTCCTACGAAGGGCATACGAACGTCTGGGCACCGTTCACCGTGGATAGCGCGCGCGGCCTCCTGTACCTGCCTGTCGGCACCCCGAGCAACGACTGGTACGGCGGTGAAAGGAAAGGGACCAATCTCTTCGCCGAAACGTTGCTCTGTCTCGATGCGCGTACGGGCAAGCGCGTCTGGCACTATCAGGTCACGCATCATGGACTCTGGGATTACGACCTTCCTGCACCGCCGAATCTTGTCACCGTGATGCATCGCGGCCGACGCGTGGATGCGGTGGCATTGCCGACCAAGCAAGGGTTCCTCTTCGCGTTCGATCGCGTGACCGGCGCGCCACTCTGGCCGATCGAGGAACGCGCGGTACCAGCCAGCGATGTGCCGGGTGAAGAGGCCTGGCGCACACAACCGTTTCCGACAAAGCCTGCGCCCTTCACCCGACAGGGCTTCACCACCGACGACGTAGTCGACTTCACGCCGGCCGTGAGGGCGGCGGCACTCGCCGAGCTGGCGAAGTACCGCATCGGGCCGCTGTACACGCCGCCGTCGCTGCAAGGCACCGTGGTGATGCCGGGCGCCATTGGCGGCTCAGGATGGGGCGGTGCGGCGGTCGATCCGGAAAGTGGCTGGCTCTACGTGAAAGGCACCAACTCTCCGGCGCTCTTCACGCTGCAGGCACGCACGACGAAATCGGATACCGTCGACGGGCCCTACTTCGTGGATCTGCCGCGATCCTCACTTGGGGTGAGCATGCGCGATGGACCGGAGGGCACGTCGCGCGCGGGTGGCTCGCTGCCGATCAACAAGCCACCCTACGGCAACCTCACCGCGATCGACCTGAACACCGGCGAGCATCGCTGGCAGATCACACTGGGCGATACGCCGGCGTATCGAACGCATCCGGCCCTCAGTGGTGCGTCCCTTCCGGACAAACTCGGCGTGGCCGGTTCACCCGGTGGGCTGGTGACGAAAGGCGGTCTGGTGTTCATCACCGGCGGCGGTCGCGTGCTCTACGCCATCGATTCGAAAACCGGCACGACCGTTTGGGAGTACGATCTTGGTCAGGTGGCGTACGCGAATCCGATGACCTATCGCACGCGTGAGGGAAGACAGTACGTGGTGATCGCCACCGGCACCGGTGCACAGGCCAGGCTGGTCGCATTTGCATTGCCACGTTAGGACCCGGGGCGCGGCGTGACGGGCGGCTAGTGTCCGTGATCAGACATGGACGCACCCTGCGCAATCATCAGGTGGTGCGCCCCATGATGATCGCCGTTGGCCAGCAGGCCGATGAAGCCAAGACCGCGAATACGCGCGACATCAAGCGCGTTCGCCGGGTCGCGTGCGAGGATGGTGAGACGAACGCCGTTGGGCAGCACCGTGCGTGAGAGACGCGGCCCGTTCTCCGCCGCCACCATCGACGCGTGTGCAAGCGTCATGCGTTGGATGGCCCCGACGGCATCGCCAGTGCCGCGCACGGTGAACACCGCACCTCCGGGTACGTTGGCTGCCGTGACCGCCGTGCGCATCGTGACCAGATCCATGTCGACCAGATGCAGCCGCAGTCGTTCGATGTTCACCTTCGCCCAGTTGGTCGACGAATCCGCGTGCAGCATGCGCACGATCTCGGCGATCGCGGCGAAACCGGCCTGACCGCCCTGCGTTGGCGCGACCGACAGGATCGGCGGCGTCATGCCCGGCGTATGAACCATGCCGGCCTTGTGTCCATGGTCCTGCGCGCGCACCGCGGCCGGACTCGTTGCAAGCATCCCGATGCTGAGCAGCGCAAGTCCAACACGCGGCGCAGTCGTCGCACGATTCATCGCCATCGCCAAGTCCTCTCCATACGGGTAGTCGCCGTCACACCGCCAACAGAATGATGTCTCCGCATCGTGGGGGTTGTCAGGTCCGCGTGCGAAATCCGCGCGTCACTCAGCCGTGGACGCGGTGTCACGAATGACCGCGGTCGCCATGTGAAACGCCGACAACAACTCCTCCCGAGTGAAGGGCTTGGCCAGAAAGTGCGCGCGCAGATCGCGCAGTGCCGTGCCTGTCACGTCGTCCGAGGTGAAGCCGGACACCAGCACGACCGGAAGCTCGGACCAGCGCATCCGAACCCGCCCCAGCAGTTCCATGCCACTCATGCCTGGCATGAGGTAGTCGCTGATCACGCCAAGCACATGGCCGCGACGTGCCTCGAGTTGACGAAGCGCGTCACCGGCCGACTCCGCCGTCAGCACGGCATACCCTTCACGCTCGAGCAGACGGCGCACGACGCGACGCGGGCCCGCATCATCGTCCACCACAAGAATCGGAAGTTCGGATTTATCGCTGGGTACTGGAACTCCCCGTGCGGGTGTCATCATGCGCACGACGGATGCGTGATTCTCCACCACCGGCAGGTACAGCGTGTACGTGCCGCCCGCCACCGCGTCAGTGGAGAATCGCATGGCGCCGCCCGCCTGCTCGACCATTGCGGCCACGACGGACAGACCGAGTCCGCCATCGGTGCCGTTGCTGTGCTCACCGGCAAACGGCGTGGCGAGACTCTCGCGCAACTCCGACGACACCGGCCCCTCGCGATCGCTCACCGTGACCGCTGCGTAGCGCAGGGCCGGCGCGCTGTCCGCGATGTTCGGATCCGTCATCAGGACGCGGGCGCTGCGCACGGTGATGGTGCCACCGGCCGACAGTCGATCACGCGAGTTCGCAATCAGGTTGACGATCGCCAGTGCAAGCTTGCGTTCATCGATCAGCACACGTGCACCGGACCAACCGGGAAGTACCTGCACGCGATACGGCGCTTCCACCGCACCGAGCAAGGTCGCGGACATCGCATGCAGCATCGTATCGAGATCCTTCACCTCGGGCGGCGAGAGCTCCCGATCGCTGAACGACCGCAGCAGACGAATCAGTCCGTCGGCGCGCTGCGTGGCCCGCGCGACAGCGGCGAGATCAGCATCTGTATCTCGCGACGATCCGGGATCGCGCATCATCTCCACGCTGCCACCAATGATTGTGATGATGTTGCCGAAGTCGTGCGCGACGCCGGCGGCGAGCCGCGTAAGCGCTTCGAGCTTCTGCCGCTCCAGCGACTGCTCACGATCGCGCTGCAGTTCCAACTGTCGGCGCAGCTTCCATTCGGCAGTCACATCTTCGAAAGTCCACAAGCGACCACGCCCGGCCGACTCGGCCACCGGCACCGAGGCCACGCGCAAGGTCGTGAACTCGGCGTCGGTGAACTCCCAGATCCAATCGCGTCGCGACGCGTCGGGCTGCGACATCACGCGGGCGTACTCCGCCCCCACCCGCTCCCGATGCGTGAGCTGGCGCTGCAGCAAGCGCATCGCGTCGGCCAGCGCCGTGACCGTGACGATGCCCTTCGGAAGACCGAGCAGTCGCGTCGCCTCAGCATTCACTTCGACGTTGCCTTGCTCCTGGTCAACAAACACGATTCCCTGCGGCGCGGAACGCATGATCGCGTCGAATCGGCGCAGCGCGCGTGACACCACACGTCCGGAAACGCCGGAACCGAGCAACGCGCCCACCAGCGGACGCAGCTCGTGCAATCGCTGCGGGTCCACGACGGAGCCGCCTCCCCACACGAACAGCAGCGCCGTCGTCGGTGTGGTTTCGCTACGCGTGTGGTCGAAGATGAGGCTGGCTGCGTGCAGAGGTGTGGGCAGCCAGAAAGCAAGCGCGCTGGAAAGAAGGCGATGCGGCATGTCCGCGTTGAGCACGACGCCATCGTTCCGCAGCAGGACATCGCGCGACAAGCGAATCGTGCGGCCGGGCAGGCTTTCGGGCGACGAGTCGAGCACCACCGCCAAATCGTCGCTTTGCCACGATAGGAGCAACGCGCCATCGGCGCCGACAAATGCGCGAACCGTGTCGAGCATCAGCCGTGCACCAGTCGACCACTCGTGCCCGACATTCTGGCTCCATGCGCCAAGACCTGTCTCTCGCTCACCGTCACGTGCGTCCGCAACGATCGAGCCAAGACGGCCGTAATCTGTGTCTGGTCCATTGTCCCACAAGAGGGAGGATGTCACCACCGACGCAAACGAACGCGCAGCTGCTGGACGCCGAACTGTACCATCTGGCGCGACCGATGCCGACCGCGTTGTAGTCGCAACTAGCGGATGATCGTGTCATTATCGGCCTTGCCAGTACGTAATCGGCCCTGTCACTTGGAAACGACTCCTCCAATCCCTCTGCCGATGCGCCGTCGCGCCCCGCTCTCGCTCCGCCTCGTTCGCCAACGCAGCACCAGGAGCGGCATGCGGCTGCTTCCCCTTCTCCGACGGTCGGTCCAACCGACGATCGCGGTCGCGCTGGTTTCGTGCGGTCTCGTCAACTTCTCCTACGCCCAGTCGCCGAGCGTACCGACGCCACACACCGCCGCGCCACCCACCGCTGGGCCCCGCGTCCTGCGCACGAGCGTCGTCCTTGACGGCACCGGGCATCGTCTGCGCAACGTCGACCTGCTCATCGCGCATGGCCGGATCGCGCGGATACGACCGTCCGCGGGCGCACTCCCTGCCGGTGCGATCGACCTGCGAGGTCGCACCGTGTTGCCGGGCTTCATCGACACGCACGTACACCTGGGCTGGTACATCAACGCGAACAGTCGGCTCCACGACGCCAGCGACGGCGACTCGCCGGCGGTCGGTGCGCTCAATCATGCCGGCAACGCGTGGGCCACGCTCCACGCAGGCTTCACCACGGTGCAAAGCATCGGGGAGGCGGACAACGGTCCGCTGCGCGATGCGATCAATCGCGGCGTGCTCCCCGGCCCACGCGTCATCACGTCGCTCGGCTCGCTCAACGAACGCACCGCCGGCGGCTCGCCCGACTCGCTGCGCGCGGCCGTGCGACGGTTCAAGGCGCGTGGCGCGGACGTGATCAAGATCTTCGCGTCGAAGTCGATTCGTGATGGTGGCGAAGCCACGATGACCGATGAACAGCTCGCTGCCGTTTGCGGCGAGTCCACGGCGCAGGGGCTGCGATCGGTCGTCCACGCGCACTCGGCGGAGTCGGTGCAGCGTGCGGCGCGCAATGGCTGCACGCAGGTGGAACATGGCGTCTTCGCCGACGACATCACGCGCGCGTTACTGGTGGAACGCGGCACGTTTTTCGATCCGCAGTGCGGACTGGTCTTCCACAACTACCTCGACAACAAGCCGTGGTTTGACGGCATCGGCAACTACAATGCGGCCGGCTTCGCGTCGATGGAGCAAGCGATTCCGCTCGCCGAGGCGGGCATTGGCCGCGCCAGCCGCACCCCGAAGCTCAAGCTCGTGTTCGGAACGGACGCGGTGGCCGGCGCGCATGGACGCAACGCGGAAGAGTTGGTGTGTCGCGTGCGCAAAGGCGGACAGCCGGCGATGGACGCGATCGTCAGCGCGACGTCGCGCGCCGCCGAGTCGTTGGGGCTTGGGAGCGAACTCGGACGCATCGCCGAGGGATTCGCGGCCGACATCATCGCCACCGATGGCGATCCCGCACAGACAATCGAAGCAGCGCAACGGGTCATCTTCGTGATGCGCGGCGGCATCGTGTACCGCAACGATGGTGCACCGACGGCACTGGGCACCGCCTCGACGGCGCGCAGCCAAGGCAAGGCCGCGCGATGAGTGTCGAGCGTAAACCATCCGACAGCACGACCGCCTCGCGACGCGACTTTCTACGCACGGCGGGCACACTCGCAGCTGGCGCTGCCTCGACCGCGGTGCTCTCCACAGGCGTCGCGGCCTGCGCACCGACGCAGCGCGAGGCCGCCGCGGACGGCACGCTTTCCGCAGGCAGTCGCGCGTCGGGGTTCGATCGCGCGATGCTCGACGCACTCGCCGAGGTAATGCTCCCCGCGTCGATCGGCGTCGCTGCGCGCAACGACGCGGTCGCCGCATTCGTCGCGTGGACCGAGGGATACGATCCGGTCGCCGAAGAGATGCACGGTTATGGCTACGCCGACGTGCGGTACCTTCCCGCCGATCCGGCGCCGGGGTGGCGTGCGCAACTGGAGGCACTCGATACCCTCGCGCAGCGCACACGGCACAAGCCATTCACGCAGCTCGATGGGCAACAGCGAGAAGGCGTCGTCAGTGCGGCGCTGCGATCGGTGCGCGCGGAGCGATTGCCTCCTCCGTTGTCCGCGCCACACATCGCACTCGCACTGCTGTCGCACTGGGCTGCGAGCCCCGGCGCATGGAATCTCGCGCTGGGTGCGCAGGTGTCACCCGGTACCTGTCGCCCACTCGGCGACGCCGTGCGAGCGCCGCTTCCGCTGGTGAAGACACCAACCACCGGAGCGACCTCGTGACTGGCGCACGTCGCGCGACCGCGCAGTCCACGAAGCAGATCGACGCTGACATTCTCATCGTGGGCAGCGGCATTACAGCGGCACTGATGGCCGCGCACCTCGCCGAACACAGTACACGTCACATCACGGTGGTGGAAGCCGGCACACCATCCACGCCATTTGCTGAACGCGCGCGTGCGCGCGATCGCTACATGGCGTACGGCGAGAGTCCGTGGAAATCGGATCATCTCGACGACCAGAACGCATTCGGCACGACATGGGGATTCTCGCCGAACATGCATGTGGGTGGACTCGCGATGCATTGGGGTGGCGTGTCGCCGCGCTATTCGCCCGAGGATTTTCAACTGCGATCGCAGTTTGGTGTTGGCCACGACTGGCCATTCACCTACGACGATCTCGACCCGTTCTATCAGGAAGCTGAAGTGCGAATGGGTGTTGCGGGTGAGCAGGGTCCCGTGGCGATGGATCCGCGCGGCACGCCGTATCCGCTACCGCCGCTGCCGGTGAATCACAACCTCCGCCAGCTGCAGGAGTTCGCGACGAAGGCCGGCATCGCTACGTGGAGCACACCGTCGGCCAAGAACTCCGTGGCGCAGGACGGTCGTGCGCAGTGCCAGCGCTGCGACAGTTGCTATCCCGTCTGCCCAACAGGCGCCAAGTATTCTCCCGACTTCACGTGGGATGCGCTCGTGAAGTCGGGGAAGGTGACGTTGCTGACGCAATCGCTGGTGCGCCGGCTCGAAGCCGATGCGAAGAGCGGACGCCTGACGCGCGCATCGGGCAACCGGACCGACGTCGAGGGGCAGCCATTCGTCATCTCGGCCCGCACGTTCGTTCTCGCGGCCGGCTTCGTCTGGTCGCCGCATCTGCTGCTGTTGTCGCGCGACAGTGCGCATCCCACGGGATTGGCCAATCGCAGCGGGCTCGTGGGCCGCTATCTCGCCGGCCATCGCAATATCAACGCGTACCTGCGACTGCCCATGGAGTTGCTGCCCGGCATCAACGCGCAGCATTCACTGGTCTCCAAGCAGTTCATGCGTGTGCCGCGCTCGTCGCGATACCTGCGTCATGATTTGCGCTTGTGGGAATCGAGTGTCGGCCGCGAGCCGCGGTGGCGAGACGACAGCGGGGCGCCGCTGTTCGGCGACGCGATGCTGCGCGACTGGCAAGCCCGCGCCAACGGTGCCACGGCTCGCGTGCGCGCCTACTACGACGTGCTCCCCGATCGTGAGAGCAAGCTCGTACTCGACAGCACGCACGAGAATCGCTTCGGCGACCCGATGCCCAACGTGAGCTTCAAGGACGCGCCGGAGAGTGACGTGCTGCGCACGTGGCAGGAGGAGCAGTTGCGCGAGCTCTTCCGCACGATGGCGAAAGCGGGCGGCGGTGAAATCCTGCGGATGGAGAATTCAGCCAACGACCTTGGACAGGAACATCCCACCGGCGGCTGCCGGATGGGCCACGATCCGGCCACAAGTGTGGTGGACAGTTGGGGACGCGCGCACGACCATGAGAATCTCTGGGTGGCCGGCGCGCCCGCGCAGGTGACGGCATCCTGCTGCAACGGGACGCTGACCTTCGTTGCGGTGGGATTACGGACAGCGGCGGCAATCGCGCGCGAGAAAGCCGTGCCGTGAGGTGCGGTATTCGGTACGAGCACTCGGCTGAATCCTTTTGCTGTGCACGTGGCTCTCCACAACAGGAGCACGCAGCACACATCCACTCGCCCACCATAAGGAGCACACCATGTCTGCCTTGTTGACGAAAAACGTCGGGACCGTTGACCGCGTCGCACGGATCGCACTCGGCATCGGCCTGCTGTCGATCGCGTTCACCGGCCCGCAGACCGCGTGGGGCTATCTCGGCTTCATTCCGCTGCTCACCGGCGCGCTGGGCAGCTGCCCACTGTACTCGATCTTTGGATTCTCGACCTGCCCCGTACGCCGCAGCTGATGGACGATGCAGCGCTCCTGCAGGCATCCGCCGCCGGAGACACGCGCGCTTTCGGCCAGTTTGTTCACGCGCACGAGGGGGCGGTGCATCGCTACCTGGTCATCCACGCCGGTCCGGTAGCCGACATGGACGACGCCCTGCAGGAAACGTTTATCGCTGCGTGGCGCGGCGCAGCGACCTTTCAAGGCACCGAGTCGGCCAAGCCATGGCTCTTCGCCATCGCGCGCAACGTGCTTCGGCATCTGGTGCGGCGGCGTGTCGGCGAGCCGGCGCGGATGGAGTCGCTCGACGTGTTGTCCGCCTCCGCGTCGATCGACGATCTCGCGATCGACGCGGGCTGGGGCTGCGCGGCGGACGAGACGTTGCTCTCCGATGCCGCGCTGGCTCGCGACGCGCTGCAGGCGGCCATGCATCGGCTCCCCGTCGAGGAGCGTGAGATCCTCACGTTACGCGAGCTGGACGGGCTCTCCGGTGCAGAGACGGCCGAGCTGCTGCAACTCTCACTACCGGCGATGAAGAGTCGACTGCACCGCGCGCGACTGCATCTGGCGGCCTCGTTGCGACGCTCCGAACTCGCGTCATCGAGGAGCGACGTTCATGCGTGACGATGGATTGGACACGATGGTCGCCGGCGTACGCTGCCGTGAAGTGTTGGCCGAACTCTCCGACTACCTCGACGGCGCGCTGACCGCCGAGCGGGTCGGTGTCTTGCAGGCACATCTCGCTGGATGTGACCGCTGCACGCGCTTTGGTGGCGAAGTGTCGGGCGTGCTGGCCGCGCTCCGATCGGGGGCGGCCGGCGCGCCTGAGCTCGCACCTCACACGTCGGAGCGGTTGCATGCGCGTCTGGCACTGGTGATGCTGAAGTAGCCGACACACGCGCGCGCCATCGGCGATATTTGGCACGATCTCGCAGGATATCGTGGTCGCGCAGGGCTCAGCTACTCGACGATCTCATTTTCGGAGACATCCATGCAACGTTCGGCAATCGCCGTCTGGCACGGCACCGGCAAGGAAGGCAACGGTACCCTCACCACGCCGAGCGGCGTGCTCAATGAGCAGCCGTATTCGTTCAACCTGCGCTTCGTCGATGAGGACGGTCGCAATGGCACCAACCCCGAAGAGCTGATCGCGGCGGCACACGCCGGTTGCTTCACGATGGCGCTCTCCTTTCAGCTGGCCGGAGCAGGCTTTCCGCCGGAGGAACTGCGCACGAACGCCGTGCTCACGCTCGAACCCGGAAGCAGCGGCTTCTCCATCACGAAGATCGTGCTCAAGGTCGACGCTTCGGTTCCGGGAATCGATGCGGCACAGTTTCAGGAGCTGGCCGCGACGGCGAAAGCCAACTGTCCGGTGTCGCGTGCGTTAAGCGTGGAAATCGGGCTCGAAGCCACGTTGCGCTGAGCAGCACTTGCGCCACATCAAGTCACGAGCGGCACGCGTATGGCGTGCCGCTCCTGCACTCGTTATATTCAAGTATGCATATCTGTGCACTTGCAAGGAGCAGGCGATGACGGTGAAACGGATGGGACCCGAGTTGCTCGATCTCGTGGCCGAACGATTCAAGGCGCTGAGCGATCGCGCCCGGCTGTCGTTGTTGCAGGAGCTGCGCAACGGCCCCTGCACCGTGAACGAGTTGGCTGCTGCGGCGGAGATGGCGCAGGCGAACGTGTCACGGCATCTCGCGGTGCTCTTCGCCAATGGCCTCGTGGCTCGCGAGCGGGATGGCGTGTACGTGCGCTACGAGCTTGCGGACAAGGACGTGCTCAAATTGTGCGATCTCATCTGCGGCCGGCTCGAATCCGAAGTCAGCGAGCGGCGCAAGGCGATCAGCCGGCGGTAGCACACCGCCGGCGCTTCAGCGCGACGCCAGCAACTGCTCCAGCGCCGCCATCGGCACCGCGCCGACCTGGCGCGCCACCTCCCGCCCGTCCCGCATCACGGTCAGCGTGGGAATACTGCGAATGCCGAAGCGCGCCGCGACCACCGGACTCCGCTCCGTGTCCACCTTCGCCACCAGCGCCGTACCACGCTGCCGTCGTGCGAACTCCGCGAACACCGGCGCCATCATTCTGCACGGCCCACACCAGTCCGCATAGAAATCCACCATCACCGGCACGCTGCTCCCCGCGACCACTTTGTCGAACGTCGCATCGGTCAGCAGGATCGGGACGTCGAGTGCGATGGGCGATTTGCAGGACCCGCAGGACGGGCGCGCGTCAAGGCGCGCCACGTCCACCCGGTTGAGCGTACCGCACGCCGCACAGGGCACGACGGCGGTTCGTCTTGTCGTCGTCTCCGTCATCGAATGCCCTGGCGGCAGCCGAAGAGTCCGAATCTGCCCAGTATCTTCTCCAGCGGACAGAAGTTGGTGATGCTCGACTGCAGCAGGTTGAAGCCGACGAATGCGGTGAAGAGCAGCCACGCCGGATGCACGAAGTACCCGAGCGCGACCGACAACATCACGAACACGCCGGCGAACCGGCGAATGATCTCGTCACGACACATGCGACGCTCCTTGTTTGAGTTGCCAGTACAGCAAGGGAACCACAACCATCGTCAGCAGCGTCGCCACGATCGCGCCACTCATCAGCGCCACAGCGAGCCCCTGGAAAATCGGGTCGAGCACCATCACTAATCCGCCCACCACCACGGCCGCCGCGGTCAGCGCGATTGGTCGAAAGCGTACCGCGCCAGCTTCGAGTACGGCATCGGTCAGTGAACGTCCGCGTGCCTCCTCGAGCTGAATGAAGTCCACCAGCAGAATCGAGTTGCGCACGATGATGCCAGCCAGCGCAATCATGCCGATCATGCTCGTGGCGGTAAAGAATGCACCGCTCACCGCGTGACCCGGCAGAATGCCGATGAGCGTGAGCGGAATCGGCGCCATGATCACCAGCGGAATGGTGAAGCTCTGGAACCACCCCACCACCAGCACATAGATGAGCACCAGCACGATGGCGAAGGCCAGCCCCAGATCGCGAAACACTTCGATGGTCACCTGCCACTCGCCGTCCCACTTGATCGCCGTTTCGCCGAGCGTTGCGGGCGGTACAGCGTTGTAGCGCGCGATGTGCGCCCCGTTGATCGTGATCGCGTCGATCTTGCGATTCATGTCCAGAATGGCGTACACCGGACTTTCAATCTCACGCGCGACATCGCCCGTCACGTAGATCGCGGGCCGCAGATCCTTGCGAATGCGCGAGCCTTCCCGCACGCCCTCCACCACGGTCACGAAGCGCGCCAGCGGTTGTGGTCCCTGCATCGTCGCAACGGGCAACGACAGCAGCGCGTCCACGCTCGACCGCTTCTCCAACGGCAGCCTCGGCACAATCGCAATTCCCTCACGCGCTGTCTGCGAGCTGGCCAGCCCCGCCGGTGCACCCGAGAGCGCCAGATACAACGTCTGCGTGATCTGCTCCACGCTCGCGCCCGACTCCGCAGCGCGCACCCGATCGACCCGGAAACTGCGCCGCTGCTGCGGAGCTTCCACGGTCCAGTCCACGTCCACCACGCCCGGTGTCTGTTCGAACACGTCTTTCACCGCACGCGCGGCGGCCAGTCGCGATGCATCGTCCGCAGCGTACACCTCCGCCACCAGCGTGGAGAGCACCGGCGGCCCCGGCGGAATCTCCGCCACCTTGGCCGAGGCGCCGTACTTGCGCGCAATCGAGTCCACGCCCGGGCGCACGGCCACGGCGATCGCATGACTCTGCCGGTCGCGCTCGCCCTTTGGGAGCAGGTTCACCTGCACATCGGCCACGTTGGCACCGCTCCGCATGAAGTAGTGGCGCACGAGTCCGTTGAAGTTGAACGGAGCCGAGGTACCCGCGTACACCTGCGTGCTCACCACTTCCGGCACGGTGCTCAGGTACGACGCAATTTCCGAGGCAGCGACGTTCGAGGTCTCCAGCGTGGTGCCTTCGGGCAGATCGAGCACCACCTGAAACTCGCTCTTGTTGTCGAACGGGAGCATCTTCACCTGCACGGCCTTGAGGGCCACCAGGCCCATGCTCGCGAGCAATAGCACCACTACGCCGCCGTAGAAACCGCGCCGCAGGCCGCGCCGCTCGATCAACGGCAGCATGATGCGCCGGTACAGCCGATCGATCTTCCCGCCTTCCTCCGCCGGATGCTGTGGCGTGGCATGGGTCGACACGACGTGCCCCTTGAGCAACCGATAGGCGAGGTACGGCGTGACGATGAACGCGACCGCCAGCGACGCCAGCATCGCCACCGATGCGCCGATCGGAATCGGCCGCATGTACGGGCCCATCATCCCGCTGACAAACGCCATCGGCAGAATCGCCGCGATGACGGTGAATGTTGCAAGGATGGTCGGGTTGCCCACCTCGTCCACGGCCTCCACCGCCGCGATCTCCGGTGTGCGATCGCCCATCGCCAGATGGCGGTAGATGTTCTCCACCACGACAATCGCATCGTCCACCAGGATGCCGATGGAGAAGATCAGCGCGAACAGCGTGATGCGATTGAGCGTGTAGCCAAGCGCGTAGTACACGAACAGCGTGAGTGCGAGCGTGACCGGCACGGCCACCAGCACCACCAACGCCTCTCGCCATCCGAGGAAGAGCCAGATCAGCGCGGTGACACTCAACGTGGCGATGAGCAGGTGCAGAATCAGCTCCTGCGCCTTCTCACCAGCGGTCTCGCCGTAGTCGCGAGTGATTGACAGGGTGATGCTCGACGGGATCAGCCGACCCTTCGCTTCCTTCACGCGCTGCAGTACTGCGTGCGTTACGGCAGTGGCGTTCGCACCTTTCCGCTTGGCCACCGCGACGGTCACTGCCGCCTCGGCGGCGCCTGTCCCTTCGCGATGTGACACGTACGACGTCACTTCGCCAAAGTCCTCACGCACCACCGCGACGCTGCGCAGATACACCGGCGAGCCGCTGCGCACCGACACCACCACGCTTCCGACTTCCCGCGCGTTCAGCAACGGAGCGCCCACATCGATGCGCAGCACCTTGTCGCCGCTCGTGAGTTCGCCCGCCGACAGACGCGCATTCGCGCTTCGCAGCGCCATCGCAACCTCGCCGGGCGTGACACCGCTCGCGGCCAGCCGCGCGGGATCGAGTTCCACACGAATCTGCCTCGACGCACCGCCGGTCACGAACGTTTCGGCCACCTCGGGCACCGTACGGATTTCGTCTTCGAGATGCACCGCCACCTCACGCAGTGCATTCGCGTCGATATCCTTGGCGTGCAATGTCAGCGCCAGCACCGGCACATCGTCGATCGAGTGCGACTTGACGATGGGTGGCAGCGCTCCGACCGGCGCGCGATCCATCGCCCCAGCCAGCTTGGCCTGCACCTTCGTCACACTGCGTTCCTGATCCTCACCAACCCTGAAGCGCACGGTCACCATGGCGTAGCCTTCGCCGGACATGGTGTACACGTGATCGACCCCGGGCAGTTCGAGCATGCGCTGCTCGATCGGCCGCGCCAGCAGATTCTCCGCTTCCTGCGGCGAGATGCCCGGCATCGCCGAGATCACGTCGATCATCGGGACCGAGATCTGCGGTTCCTCTTCCCGTGGCGTGGCCAGAATGCCGAGCACACCCACCGCCAGGGACGCCGCGATGATCAGCGGTGTCAGCTTGGAGTGCAGAAATGCTTCTGCGACGCGCCCTGAAATACCCAGCGAGCGGGCCATGATCAGGCTCCCGGCGCTTTCGCCGGAGGTGTCGTTGTTGCCGACGGAACCACGATCTCCTCACCGGCGCGCAGACCACTCGTCACGTCCACGTTCGTGCCGTTCGTTGCGCCAAGTCGCACCCAGCGACGCTCGTCGCGCGCAGGACCGCGCACAATCACACCCGTGAGATCCCCGTCGCGCACGATGGCGCTGAGCGGCACCAGCAAGGCGTGCGTCTCTCCGCTGGGCAGTTGCAGGACAACGGCGCTGCCTGCGCGAAACTTGCCGTCGCGGTTGGTCACCGTGGCATTGACCGTGAAGAGGTTGCCCGCGTTCGCCGGTACGATACCTTCGATTCTGGCCACCGCGGCAACACCATCGATGGTGACCTGAAGTTGCTCACCACGCGCCAGAGAGCGCACCGACTCGGCGGTAGCCGTAGCCGAGAGACGCAACTGCGACACGTCCTGCACGGTCACCAGCGGCGCGCCCGGTGCCGCGAACATTCCCGGATCCGCCATGCGCTGCGTAACGACACCGGCAAAGGGCGCCCGCACGCTGGCGTAGCTGCTCACCGCGTCGAGCTCACTGGCGGCCGCTCGGGCCGCGCGCAGTCCTGCTTCGGCGCGCGCCAGTCCGGTCTGCGCCGCATCGTGCTGCGCGCGGGTGGCCGCGCTGTCATTGTACAGTGCGCGGAATCGCGCGGCGTTCGTCGCTGCCTCCCGCTGCATCGCTTCGGCATCGGCAATCGACGCGGCCACCTGATTGGCCTTGGCCGCCAATTCGCGCGCGTCGATGCGCACCACCTCCTGCCCCGCGCGCACCCGATCGCCTTCGTGCACGGTCACGGCCAGCACGGTGCCCATCAGTTTGGTCGAGAGCATCGCCTGTTGCATGGGCTCGGCGATGCCGGACGCGTCGATCGTGGCGTTGATGATCGTGTCGGTGACACGGAGGGCAGTGCCGCTCACCCGCGCCGGTGTGCCGGCCACGCTGCCGTCTGATGGGCGCGACGACTCCTCGCCGCCACAGGCCGCGATGCTCAAGGCACCGATCGCGAGTGTCGCTGCGGTCAGTGTGCTCGCCAACATACGACGGCCGGGACGAACACGTGCTATGGTCATGTATGTGCTTCCTGAAGCCGCGGAGCTGACGCGGACGTTATGAGGCGAAGTATCCAGAGACGCGGCGATCGGTGACGTGCGCGCGCGGACGGTGGATGAGCGGATGGCGGGCATCAGCGCGCGCCCTCGAGGAGACTCAGTTCGGCCGGGTCGGCACCGCTGGCGCGGCGGTGCGTCGCCAGTGCATCGATGAGTGCGTAGCGCGCCGCCGCGTGTGCGAGCGCCGAGCCGGTAGCCGTGGCTTCGGCGCCAAGCAGTTCGGCGATGGTCGCCAACCCGCCGGCATAACGCTTCTCCACGAGTCGATGCGCCTCGCGACTCTGCGCGTTGGACTGTTCGGCGAGCGCCAGTCGCTGCAGCGCCACCACGACTCCGCGTCGGGCCGCGTCGGCTTCGAGCGAGGACTGCATTCTTGCCGCCTGCGCGCCAGCTGTGGCCCCAGTGGCGCGCGCGGTCGCCCCGGCCAGGTCGGCAAGTTCACTGCCTCCCCCGAACAGCGACCACGACGCCATCAACCCGACCGTCCAGTTCTTTCGGCCGGCGAACAGCCCCCTCGGCGCATTCCAGTCGAAGCGGGCAAAGCTGTTGAGCCGCGGCAGCATTGTGGCCGCAGCGCGTTGGCGGTCGGAGCTGGCCGCGCGTACACCGGCGATTGCGGCGCGCACGTCCGCCCGATCGATGGCCAATGAGGTAGCGCCGACGACCATTGTGTCTCGTTCGGCGAGCCTCCGCACGACGGAGTCGCTCGGCAACGCGTCGGGAAGCAGCGGTAGTGTGCCGTCGGTGCGACCGAGGAGCATGCCGAGCTGCTGCTGTGCGGTGATCACGTCATTGCGCGCTGAGAGCAGCTGCGCAGTGACGTCGGTGGTGCGCACCGATGCCTGCAGGGCGTCGGCTTTGGTCACGAGCCCCTGCTGCAGCATGGACTGCACCTGTCGGACAGCGGCGTTGGCCGCCTGCTCGGCCTGCTCGAGAGTGCGCACTTTGTCGACAGCCAGTACGCCACCGTAGTATGCGCGCACGACGTTGGCGCGCATGGTGACCACTGTCCAATCGGCGGCGGCGCTGCTGGCGTCGGCGGCGGCGCGTGCGGCGCGCAATCCCGTCCAGGCGTCGGCGTTCACGAGCGGCAGGTCCAGCACCAGCCCGCCCTGCACGTTGGTCACGGCGGCGGGGTTGTTGAGGCGCGCCGGATCGAACGCTTCGGGTGTGACCAACCGCTGACGGAGCGTCGTGCCGAAGGCGCCAATGGGGTCGGTGGTGCGCACAGCGCCGGCCTCGACCCGAGCCGACGGCAGGATGCCTTTGAGCGGGAGTCGTGCGCGCGCCCGATCGGCGTCCGTCGCGGCGTCGGCGATGCGATTGGCGAAGGCGTGGCGATCGGCCTCGCGCAGCGCGTCGGCCAGCGCGAGCGTGCCGGTCGCGGGCGGAGCCGTTGGCGCGCCCTGGGCGGTGACGGTTGCGCCGGAGGCAGCGAGGGCGACCAATGCGCCGCCCGCCATCCGCCGCACCGTGCGCCTCTGAAAACCTTTTGGTGTGTACATATGCATATATACCTAGTTGCGAATATGTATGATGTCAAGAAGTTCTCAAGATGTTTCCGAAGCCCGTGCCGGATCTCGGCGCGGGAACGCACGCGGTTTCGCGTCACCATGCAGAGTGGATGAGGGCACGGCCGGCGATATCGGGGAATGCCCTGCGGCGGGCACGGTGTTTCCTCACGTCTGCAATACGCCCTCCGCACGCGCCGTCCGGCCGGCTGCCGTCGCATTCGGCTGTGCCCGCGCCGTGGCCGGAGGTCGTGTCCGCTGTCAACTTTCCGTAGACCCTTACCCCTTCGGCCGATGATGCGCTTCCCGACTGACGCTTCGTGGCGTCGCACGCTCACTACCGCGTGCGCACTGCGGATGACCTTGCTCTTGTTGGCGACCCCTGCGCGCAGCGGCGCGCAGGGACAAGCACCCACGCGCGTGCTGACCACCAACGATTACGCACGAGCTGAGGCGTTTCTGGCGCCCAACACCAATCCGTTGGTATTCCGTGCCGGTGTGCAGCCGACGTGGCTTTCCGGCGACCGGTTCTGGTATCGCGTGCGCCGCCCCGATGGCAGCGCGCCGATGGTGCTGGTTGATGCGGCGCTCGCCAAACGCACGGACTGCGGTGCCAACTCCGCGGCGTGCGCCAATGCCGTCCCGCAGAACGCGAACGTGAGCAGCGCGCTCGTCTTGCGGCGGCGCACTGGCCGGGCGCCCGAGGCGCTCTCACCCGACGGCAGGAAAGCCGCATTCATCCGCGACTGGAACCTCTGGGTGCGCGATGTGGCGTCGAACGTGGAAACGCCGCTCACTTCCGACGGCATCAAGGATTTCGGCTACGCCACCGACAATGCCGGGTGGATCCACTCCGACCGCGCCATCCTCACCTGGTCGCCCGATTCGAAGAAGATCGCGACCTTTCAGCAAGACCAACGCGGCGTCGGGGAGATGTATCTCGTGCGCACCAACGCGGGTCACCCGCAGTTGAGTGCGTGGAAGTACCCGCTCCCCGGGGACAGCGTCGTCTCGATGATTCACCGCGTGATCATCGACGTGGCCACCGCCGGGCCGTCGGTGGTGCGCCTCCAGATGCCGGCCGACCAGCATCGCTCTACCGTCTGCGATCATATCACCTGCAACGATGGTGAACTCGCCGACGTCGAATGGTTTCCCGATGGCTCCAAGCTCGCGTTCGTGTCGTCGTCACGCGACCATAAGATTGCGACGCTGCGCGTAGCCGACGCAGGCACCGGCATGGTGCGCGATGTGCTGCGCGAAGAAGTGAAAACGCAATTCGAATCGGGCGACAACACGCCCAACTGGCGCCTGCTTCCGTCGTCGAACGAAGTGCTCTGGTTCTCCGAGCGCGACGACTGGGGCCAGCTTTACCTCTACGATCTCACGACCGGTGCGCTCAAGCGGCAGGTGACCACCGGCGTTGGGAACGTCACCTCGGTCGTGCGCATCGATGAACGCGCGCGGCACTTGTGGTTCGTGGGCGTGGGCAAGGAGCCCACGCACGATCCGTACTTCAAGCACCTGTACCGCGTGGGCTTGGACGGGAAGGGACTGACACTCCTCACCCCCGAAGACGGCGATCACGTGGTGAGTCTTTCTCCCACGGGCCGTTTCTTCGTCGACAGCTGGTCGCGCCCCAATCTCGCACCGACGGCCGTGCTGCGCGATGCCATGACGGGCAGGCTCGTACTCACGCTCGAGACGGCCGACATCAGCAAGCTGGTAGCCGCAGGATGGAAGCCGCCCACCCGTATCACGGTGAAGGCGCGCGACGGCAAGACGGATCTCTACGGGCTGATGTTCACCCCCACCAATCTCGACTCGACGAAGAAGTATCCGATCGTCAACTACATCTATCCGGGTCCGCAGGTCGGCAGCGTCGGCAGTCGGAGCTTTGGCGCCGCGCGCAATGACAATCAGGCGCTCGCCGAACTGGGCTTCGTCGTGGTGGCGATCGACGGCATGGGGACGCCGTTGCGTTCAAAATCGTTCCACGATGCGTACTACGGTCGTCTGGGCGACAACACACTCCCCGATCAGGTCGCCGGGATGAAAGAGCTCGCGCAACGCTACCGCTTCATCGATATCGACAAGGCCGGAATCTGGGGCCACTCCGGTGGTGGCTTCGCGACGGCCGGTGCGATGTTCCGCTATCCTGACTTCTTCAAGGTCGGCATCAGCGAGTCGGGCAATCACGACAATCGCGTGTACGAGGACGATTGGGGCGAGCGCTACCATGCGCTGCTCACGCGCGGCCCCAATGGTACCGACAACTACGACGCCGAAGCCAACCAGTCTCTCGCCAGGAATCTCAAGGGAAAGCTGCTGCTCGCACACGGCACGCTCGACGACAACGTGCCGCCGGACAACACACTGCTCGTGGTGGACGCACTCATCAAGGCCGGCAAGGACTTTGACTTGCTGATGATTCCGAACGCTGCACACGGATACGGCGCTGCTTCTGCCTACATGATGCGCCGTCGTTGGGATTACTTCGTCACCAACCTGCTCGGCGCGACGCCGCCAAAGGAATACGTCATCGGGCGGAAGCAGTAGTCGCCGAGGGCGCCAGGCGCAGCGCCTTTCGTCGTGCCTTTGCCTGATACTGCTCCGCATCCGCCACGCGTAGCATCGCTTCCACCCCGAGTGGCGCGGACGGATCGAAGTGCGCCACGCCAATGCTCATCCCCAGCATCCAATCGCGGGCCGCATCGTTGGCCCGCGACGTGTTGGACGACCCGATGCCATCGTGGATGCGCTCGAGCATGGCAGGGATCGCGTCGAGATCGAGGTCGTATGCGAGAATGGTGAATTCGTCGCCGCCCATTCGCGCGATCAGGTCCGTCGATCGCATGACGGCCGAGAGAATCGATGCGATCTCCACCAATGCCGCGTCACCGAAGGCGTGTCCGTACTCGTCGTTGATGGACTTGAAGCCATCGACGTCGCCATAGAGCAGCGCACAGGTCGTGCCCTGGCGCGCGGCAAGATCGAGCAGATGTCCCGCCTGTGACATGAAGCCACGTCGGTTGAGCAGTCCGGTGAGTTCGTCGCGAATGGACAGGTTGCGCAACTGCTCCTGCACGAGCTTTCGCTCCGTGACGTCCCGAGCCACCGCGACCAATCCGCCCTGCGGCAGCAGCGTCAGCGACAGTTCCTGCGGATAGAGCGACCCATCCGCGCGACGTCCCACCGCATCGCCCTGCCAGAAACCCACCGACGTCACGTCGGAGATCGCCTCCGT
>CAYWCJ010000003.1:31146-44438 GCA_964456595.1 uncultured Gemmatimonas sp.
TCTGAATGGGGGTGACGGTGAGTTCGACCCAGTACGGTGTGCCATCCTTTTGGTATTGGAGCAGCTCACCGTTGAAGCTTTGCCCGGCCTTCATCGATGCGCGCCGCCGCGCGACGGTTTCCGGGTCGGTGTGCGGGCCTTCGGAGAGATGTGCCGGTGAGCGTCCGACGCCTTCCGCTATCGTGTACCCGGTGAGTCGTTCCCACGCCGCATTGACCCACGTGATCTTGGCCGTGGCATCCGTGGTGACCACCGCGTATTCGCTCTGCTGGGCGACGATGGACAACGTCTCGAGTTCACGTGCCGTCGCGCGCTGTTCCGTCACGTCGGTGAAGGTGGCCACCGCACCCGCGCGATCCTCGTCGCCGAGGCTGTGCATCGGGCGGGCGTTCACGGACAGCCACACCATTGATCCGTCGCCGCGATGCACGCCCATCACTTCACCGTCCACGTGCTGTCCACTCACACGCGCCCGCCCGATCGGATGCTCCTCGCCGGAGATCGGCTCCTCCTGCGCATTGATCGCTCGCCATTGCGGATGCATCGATGTATGCCCCGAGAGCTGGTCGGCGCTGAGCCCGAGAATGCGCTCCGCGCTCGCATTCCATGCCACGATGCGACCGTCTGCGTCCTGGACGACGACACCTTCGGCGAGCGACTCCACGATGGCGCGATTGCGTGCTTCGCGCTCGGCCAGTTCGAGCTGCATCCGCTTCTGCTCGGCGATGTCGTGCATGATCGTCGATATCGTCATCACCGCGCCGTTGGGCCCATAGTGCGCCAGCACGGTCTGCAGTACGGGGCGCTCGGTGCCATTGGGACCGCGCAACGACGACTCACCTTGCCAGACGCCGTGCTCGATGACGAACGGAACGACGGTATCGCGGAGGTGGCGTGCCGACCGCGCGGAAAAGATGCGATACGCGCCGCGCCAGCCGACGCCCGACGTCTGCTGCAGCAATGCCTGCGCCGTCGAGTTGGCGTACTCGAGCTGCCCATCGATGGTGTAGACCGCTACCGGATCGGGCGTCGCGTCCATGATCGCCGACAGTCGCGTCAGATCGCGTGTACGCTGCATCAGCGCTTCGCGTTGCTGCTCCAACGTGCCCTGTTGCGTGACCATGTCGTCCTGCTGGAGCCGCAGGACGTCGTGTTGCGCTTCGAGTTCAATGTTCGAACCGAGAGCAACGCCGTGTTGGCCAGCATCTGCGCCGCCTGTTCCCCGAGTCGGGCATTGTCGACGGTCTGCGAGCGCATCAGCATGGCGAGTGAACGCAATGCCGGACGAAAGACCATCAGATGCATGACCACCAGAAACGTGCACAGGAGGACGAAGAACACGATCGTCAGGCGCTCGAGCCGCACCATGTCGTCGCGGTGATGCCGAGCCAACCCCAGTCCGATACGTTCCAGGGTCGCGACGTACGGCGCGGTCAGCGCGGCAAGACTGTCCGCGAGCATGCGAAGCTCGTGACTCGGCGCCATATCGCGCACGGCGGTACGCGCGCGTTCGGCCACCGCACTGATGTGCTCCATCTGCGGCGACAACGAGTCGAGGGAGGCGCGCGTTTCGGTCCGCGGTGCAGCGAGTCTGGTGACGGCGTCGCCCAGACGGGCGCGTTCATGCCCACGACGCCACGCGTCAGAGGCCACCTGGAGGGCCTGGGCGTCGGCGGTTCGTCGCTCAACCGGTGCGACCGCCGCCAGTGCGTATGCGCTGGCCGTCATCCGTTCCGCGAGCGCGCGCTGCTGACCAGCCAGATGTACGCGCTCGCCATCCGATGCCAACGCGCGTGTCAGCGAGATCTCGAACCCGGATCTCGCGAGCGCCAACAGTGCGAGCAGCCCGAACGCGACCAGATAGGTGCGACTCAGACTACTCGCGCTCGACGAACGTTTGGCTGGCGACGGCAGTGACATGCTTGCAGTTGAGCGAACCACGCGGCGCTACCCGCCGCAGGCAGGACCGCGTCAGCGCGCGTCCTCTCATCGCTTTGAGGATCGGCCGCGCTCGGGTGTCTCTGAAGTGCTTGTTCGCCGACGGGACGAAGCCGACGTCAACCGATCACTTCATCGGAACACGAACTGCCGCGGGAAAGCCGGAGAACTCGCCGTCCACGCCGCGCCGCTGCGTGAACGACCCGCGCACTCACGGCCACGATCGCATGCTCGCCAGCCGTCCCGAAGGGTCCGCCAGTGCAACGGAGACGGGGCGGCCTGGCTGTGACACTTCGTAGAGAGAAACGACCAGTCGCCCCTGCTGCAGCGCGGTTCGTTCGACCCGGGAGAGCGTAGCCACGCCATCGGCGCTGGACATCTCGGGTCCGATCAGTCGGGCGATCACCCGGTTGTCGGGGGTCGCGGCACTGTTGCCCGCGCCACGCCGCTGCAGCACCACGGCCTGCACTGCGGCCGGCGATTTCCCGGCGAGGGTGATGGTCCAGGCGAGCGCGTTCGTGGTCTGGTCGAAACGAAAGGTCACGCGCGCGCTGACTTCGCGTCCCACGGCGTTGGATGCAAAGGCGACTGGCGATGGCGCGCGCCCGTTCACGAGGGCCGGCGCGCTGGTGGGCGCACGACGACGGCTGGCCAGCTGCTCGAAGGCGTATCCAATCGCCACCAGTCGCGTGTCCTGAAATGCGCGCCCCATCAGCTCGAGTCCCACGGGCAGCCCATCGTTGGTGAAGCCGACGGCAACATTGAGCGCCGGCAGTCCGGTGTGCGCACTGAGCTGGCAGGTGCTGCCGGTCTGTACATCGCCAATGCGGGTGGGGCGCTGTCGCACCGTCGGAAATACGAGCGCATCGAGCGCCAGACTGTCCATCAACGCATCGATACGCATGCGCAGTACGACCTGCCTGGCCAGCGCACGCCGATGCGCATCACTGTCGAGCGCAACGGCGGAGTCGGCGAGACGAAAACGCCCCTCGAGCGCGCGATCGTAGAGGCCTCCCTCGAGGATCTCACGCAGCGAACGCACCGGCGCATTGGGGACGCCGCGCAGGTACTCAATGAGATCGAACTTGGTCTCGCTGTTGATGACACTCGAACCAGCCATCAGGCTGTCGAAGTCGGCCACCTGCACGTCCATCACGATCGCACCATTCGACTTCATCACGGCAATGGCGGCGCGAACACTGTCGGCGATCTCCGCATCGGTATCGGTGAAGTAGTTGCGCAACACCCCAAGGCGCGCGCCACGCAGCGCACCGCGATCGAGCGCGGACACAAATGACGGACGCGGCTGCGTATTCTGAGCGAGCGTTACGGCGTCCATCGAATCCACACCAACCGAAACATCGAGCGCGATGGCAAGATCGGTCATCGTGCGCGCCATCGGGCCGCCAATATCCTGCGTGTGCGACAGTGGAATGATCCCGCGACGACTGACCATCCCCTGCGTTGGTCGCAGCCCGACGAGATTGTTGAAGGCCGACGGAATGCGAATGGAACCGCAGGTGTCCGAGCCCCACCCCACGGCCGCGAAACTGGCAGCGATCGCCGCACCGGTACCTCCACTCGATCCTCCCGGGCAGCGACCAAGATCATACGGATTGCGCGTCTGTCCGCCGAGTGAGCTGATCGATGTGATGCCGGCGGCCAGTTCGTGCATGTTCGCCTTGGCCAGAATGATCGCGCCCGCCTCGCGCAGCTTGGTGACGACAAAAGCGTCCTGTGCTGGCTGACTCGTGGCCAGCGCGAGTGAGCCGGCCGTCGTCGGCATATCGCGCGTGTCGTAGTTGTCCTTGAGGATGATCGGGATGCCATGCAGCGGGCCGCGCACGCGTCCGGCCCGACGCTCAGTGTCCAGACGCGCAGCGTCCGCGCGTGCGCGCGGGTTCACCCGAATGATCGCGTTGATCTGCGGACCGGCATGATCGTACGCGGCAATACGCGCGAGGTACGCGTCCACCAGGCCGACGGCGGTCGTGCGCCCCTCCGCCATCGCGGACTGCAAGTCGGTGATCGACGCCTCGGTCACCTCGGGCACTGTACGCACGCGTTCAGTCGCACGACCGGCGGCGCGTTCGGCGCTCGGCGCCGACGGCTTGCTGATCACTTGCGCGGCGCCAAAGGCCGGCATCGCGACCAGCATCGCCAATGCCGCTCCGGTGAGCGCGGCACCGCCGGGCACCGCTCGTGGACCACGAATCGACCGCTGCGACATGCGTGCCTCGCACTGGAGAAGAGAAGCGAAGCCCATTCAACACGAACGGGGACCCTCTCGGATCCCCGCTGCACGATGGTGGGGTGGTCTTCCCGACATGCATCGTTCCCGAAATCGATTCAGGAGTGGCCTCGGCGCGCAAAGCTGCCGAGGCGCTCGTCGGTCGTCAAGCGAAACGAGCGCGCGTCGCCCGAACGTTGACATAGGGTATGGGGGTATGTATCATATACCCCCTGAGGGTATTGGAATTGTTTCACACACCTCCCCCACGCTCATGACTGCACTCACTGGACTCGATTGGCTCGTGGCGACGCTGAGTGTCGCCGCCGTCGCTTTGGTGAATTGGTACTTCTTCTTTGCGGACGGTGAGGTTGCGCTCGCAACGACCGCCGCGACCACCGCCGCGACGACCGCCACCGCGTCGACCGCGATTGGCGCCGCAGCCTCGGTTCCAACGGTCACGATCGTTGTGCACGGCGGCTATTCGCCCGCCACCGTACGCGTGAAGGCTGGCTCGCCGGTGCGTCTGATGTTCGATCGCCAGGAGACGTCCAGCTGCTCGGAGGAAGTCGTGTTCCCGGACTTCGGAATTCGACGCTTCCTGCCCGCGATGCAACAGACCGTTGTCGAAGTCACGCCTCCCAGTCCGGGCACCTATCCCTTCACCTGCGGCATGAGCATGCTGCGCGGCACGCTGGTGGCCGAGTGATGTCCTCCTCCACCGAAAAGCAGGCCGCGCCCGAGCTGGTGCCGTTGACGCGCGGCAAATCGGCCTCGGCGCCGGCGCCGGTCTCCGCCGCGTCGTCGGCAGCTCCAGCCGCAACGTCAGCGACGGCGACCATCGCAGCGCTCGCGGAGCGTGCGAGCGATGCCGAGAAAGATGCCAAGGGCGATGCCGCGAAACATGCCGAGACGGTGGTGATCCCGATCTCTGGAATGACCTGCGCTGCCTGTCAGGGGCGCGTGCAACGCACGCTCGCCAAGACGCCCGGCGTCGTCGATGCGTCGGTGAACCTGATGATGGCCAACGCCACCGTCGCGTATGACTCGGCGAGCATCACGCCCGAGGCGCTCGTCGAACGCATTCGTGCGACGGGATACGGCGCCGAGCTGCCGGTTGAGGAGCGCAGTGCGTTTGCTGAGCAGGAGGCGCGTGACGTTGCGCAAGCGGAGGAGTTTGCGGAGCTGCGCAGCAAAGCCGTGGTGAGCGGTGTTGCCGGGGTGCTGGCGATGATCATCAGCATGCCGTTGATGGGTGCGATCGCCGCGATGTCGCACGGGCCGGTCGCCGATCCGTTCATGCGATGGGTGATGGATACGCTCACGCCCGCGTTACGTGCCTTGGCGCCGTGGCTGTACAACATCCCCATTGCCGTGCTGTCGTGGACACTCCTGGTCGTGACGCTGGGCGTGATGAGTTGGTCGGGGCGGCACTTCTACACGCGTGCCTGGTCCGCCTTTCGTCATCACACCGCCGACATGAACACGCTGATCGCCATCGGTACCGGCGCGGCATTCGTGTACTCCGTCATCGCGACCGTGTCGCCCGAGTTCTTCGTAGCGCGTGGCGTCCCGCCCGATGTGTACTACGAAGCGGTGATCATCATCATCGCGCTCATTCTCACCGGCAACGCATTCGAAGCGCGGGCCAAGCGGCAGACGTCCACCTCGCTGCGGGCGTTGGCGCAGCTGCAGCCCCGAACTGCGCGCGTCGCCCGCGCCGGCGTCGAGATCGATGTGGCGATCGCGGACGTGCGGGCGGGCGAGACGGTGCTGGTGCGGCCCGGCGAGCGTGTACCTGTCGACGGCGAGATTGTCTCCGGCGACAGCGCGGTCGACGAAAGCATGCTCACCGGGGAATCGCTCCCCGTCGTGAAGCGGGTGGGCGATCGCCTCATCGGCGGCACGATCAACCGCACCGGTGCGATGCGCTATCGCGCGACAACGCTTGGCGCCGACAGCGTGCTCGCGCAGATCGTGAAACTGATGCGTGATGCGCAGGGCTCGCGCGCACCGATCCAGCGGCTCGCCGACCGGATCAGCGCCGTGTTCGTTCCGGTGGTGGTGTCCATTGCCATCACCACGTTCGCCGTCTGGTTCATCGTGGTGCATGCGAACGGCGCGAGCGCGGGCGAGGCCACGGTGCGCGCCTTCGCGGCCGCAGTCGCCGTGCTCATCATCGCCTGCCCCTGTGCGATGGGGTTGGCGGTGCCCACGGCGGTGATGGTGTCGACCGGGAAAGGTGCCGAACTCGGTGTGCTCATCAAGGGTGGCGAGGCGCTGCAGCGTGCGGGTGATGTGAACACCGTCGTGCTCGACAAGACAGGAACGGTGACTGAAGGGCGTCCGACGGTCACCGATCTCGTACGCGCACCCGACATTGCGCTCAACGACGACGAGCTCCTCAGGCTGGTCGCGTCGATTGAATCTTCGAGTGAGCATCCGCTGGCCGATGCCATCGTGCGTCACGCGAAGACACGTGCGCTGACGCTGAGCATCCCAAGCGCCTTCACGAGTGTCACCGGGCGCGGCGTGCATGGTGTGGTGGATGGGCGCAGCGTCGCCGTCGGAAATGCGGACCATCTCCGCGAATGGAGCATCGATGTCTCGCCGCTCGCGCAGCAGGGGACGTTGTTGGCCGCGAGTGCGAAGACGCCGATGTTCGTGGCGGTCGACGGAGCCTTGGCCGGCCTGGTTGCAGTGGCCGATCCCATCAAGCCAGGCTCCCGAGCCGCCGTGGCACGACTGCAAGGGATGGGTCTCGAGGTGGTGATGCTGACGGGTGACAACGAACGCACGGCGCAGGCAGTGGCGCGTGAGGCCGGCATCGCGCGCGTGGTCTCTGGTGTGCTCCCCGAGGGCAAAGTCGCCGAGATCGAGCGCTTGCAGCGCGACGGCCGTGTGGTGGCCATGGTGGGTGATGGCGTGAACGACTCGCCCGCACTGGCGCGTGCGGACGTGGGCATCGCGATCGGTACCGGCACCGACGTCGCCATCGAAGCGGCAGATGTTGTTCTGATGCGCGGAGACCTGGCCGGTGTGGCCGATGCGATCACGCTGTCGCGCCGCACCATGCGCACGATGAAGCAGAATCTGTTCTGGGCCTTCGCCTACAACGTGATCGGCATCCCGATCGCCGCCGGTGTGCTCTTCCCCGTGGCTGGCGTGCTCCTGAGCCCCATCCTCGCCAGCGCGGCGATGGCCTTCAGCTCGGTCAGTGTGGTGAGCAACAGTCTCCGGCTGCGCGGCTTTCGTGCCGCAACCAGCTGACGTCCGCGTTACGTCGTCTCCACCATCCGACACATCGAGCCATGACCGACCTCGCGAACAGCCACTTGAGTAGCCACGCCAGCGACATTGTCGACCACGCCTTGCATGCGAACGCGGATGACATGCCGGCCCACCACGCGTCGGTGCACGGCACTGCCACCTGCGGATGCGGGGCGCACGCCGGCTCCGACGCCGAGGGGCGCAAGGCGGTCGCGGTCGACCCGGCGGCGAAAGTGCGCAATGTGAAGCGACTGCGCCGCATCGAAGGACAGGTACGCGGTCTGCAGAAGATGGTCGAAGAGGATCGCTATTGCGCCGATATCCTCACGCAGATTTCGTCGGTGCAGGAGGCGCTCCGCAGCGTCTCGCGGGAGCTCATGCGCAACCATCTCAAGCACTGTGCCAGCGCCGCCATTCGCGGCAGCGACAGTGACGCCGAATCGATGTACGACGAGCTGGTGGACCTGATGTACAAGCACAGTCGATAGGCTCTGGTGCAGGTTCGCCACGCGCGATCTGGCACATCGCGCTTGACGATCCCCCGTTCCTCCCGGAGAGTGTCCGCGTCGGCCGAGCGCGCATAGTGGTCACGCGCCAGATTGGAGGGATCGTTGTGCACGACCGACCGTTTTCTGCCCTCGCGACCCCGCATGCCTTCGCCAACAGCTCAGCGGACCTTATCCGACTGGGTCCACATCAGACAGTGCCAGCTGAGCCGCGCACTCTCTCGCCGACTCGTGGCGGTGTTCGTTACGGTGGCTTTACCCGCTCTGGCGTTGGCCACCCCGCAGGTGGATCGCGCATCCGCGGCCGGCCCGCGCGCTGCCGTCATGTTGCCCGAGAAGTCGATCAACGGGCGTGCGCAGGCACCGCTCACCGCGCTCCGATTCCGCGCGTTGGTGGATGGCACCGGTCGGTCCATGCCGGACGCGGTGGTCGTGGTGAGCGGCGACACGATTGTCCGCGTGGGGCGCGGCGATGCGGCGGTTCCCGCGGGCGCACGTGTCATCGACCTGCGTCGCTACACCGCGATTCCGGGGCTGATCGACGTGCACACGCACATGACGTACTTCCGGGACAAGCGCACACCCGCAATCGCCGGCCCGCGCAGCAAGGACTCGGTGGTGATGGCTTCAGCGTGGAACGCAATGCGAACGCTCGAGACTGGCGTTACCACCGTGCGAGACCTGGGCGCCTCCAACTACACCGACATCGCCGTGCGGGACTCCATCGCCCGTGGCGCGATGATCGGGCCGCGCATGGTCGTGGCGGGATTCGGGCTGTCGAAGGTGGTGACGACAGCGCGTACCGGGAATGCAGCAGCGCCGGTGCCGAATCCCGCGCTGCGCGGACGTGTGAGCAGCGCGGCCGACATCGAGATCGCAATCAAGGCGCAGGTGGACGCCGGTGCCGATTGGATCAAGATGTACGGCTCCACGGGCAGCTTTCAGAACGTCACTGGTGTGCAGACCTTCTCGAACGATGAGATGAGCGTGGCCACCGAAGTGGCGCACCGTTTCGGCAAGCCCATCGCCATCCACTCATACGGTGATGCAGGCGGCCGTGCGGCGTCGCGCGCCGGAGCCGAGTCGGTGGAGCATCCGGGTAACCTGGACGACGCGACAATCGCCGAGTTTGTGAAGCACGGCACAGTCTACGTGCCGACCGTGGACCACAATCGGTTCTACGCGGAGAACGCCCCGTTGCTCGGATACACGGTGCCGCAAGTCGCCGAGCTGGATTCGTTCCGACGGCTCAATCTCGAGTCGGTGCGGCGCGCGCATCGTGCCGGCGTGAAAGTGGCCATGGGGTCGGACGCGGTGTACTGGATGTTTGGCGAGAACACGCGCGAACTCGAGCATTTTGTGACGGCCGGCATGACACCGGCCGAAGCGTTGGCCACCGCAACCGTGAATGCGGCAGCACTCCTGCGCATGGAGACGAAGATCGGTCGCGTGGCACCGGGCTTCTTCGCGGACATCGTGGCCGTGGACGGCGATCCGTTGCGTGACATCGATGTGATCGTTCGGCGTGTCGTCTGGGTGATGAAGGGTGGCGCGGTAGTCGTGGATTCGCGGAAGTGAACGGCGTGGCTGACGGTTGAGACAACGGATCACAGGAGAGACTTGGATGAAGGGTTTCATGGTGTTTGCCGCGTTCGTCAGTGCCGCGATCGGCGCGACGGCGATGTCAGATTTGCCGTCGGGCGATCTCTCGCGCGCGCCACACGCTGCGGCGTCGGCGACGAGCGCCAGTGCGATTGGCCTGTCTGTCGCGCGTGGCATCGACAGTCTGCCCAGCCCCGCCGGTCCGGGAAGCGCGGAGCCGTTTCTGGCGGTCGGTCGTGACGCGCGCGTTTACCTGTCGTGGCTCGAGCCGTCGGGCGGCGGTCATGCGCTCAAGTTTGCGGTGCACGATGGCACAGCGTGGTCCACGCCACGCATCATTGTCACGCGCAATGACTTCTTCGTGAACTGGGCGGACTTTCCCTCGCTCGTGTTGCTCGGCGGCAATCGGATCGCGGCGCATTGGTTGCAGCGCAACGGCAGCGGCTCGTACGCGTACGGGGTGCGCATCGCGCACTCGGCCGACGGTGGCGCCACGTGGAGCGCCCCCGTCACGCCGCATCGCGATTCGTCGCAGACCGAACATGGCTTCGTGGCGATGTGGAACGAGAGCGGCACGCTTGGCGCCGTCTGGCTGGACGGACGCAAGTTCAAGCAAGCCGGCCATGCGGCCGTCAACGAGATGATGCTCATGTCTACGACCATGCGCGCCAACGGCACGCTTGGTGCCGAAGTACAACTCGACGATCGCACCTGCGATTGCTGTCAGAACGCGGTCGCGCTGACGAGCAGTGGACCTGTGGTGGCGTATCGCAATCGCACCGCCGACGAAATTCGCGACATCTACGTCACGCGTCGGGTGAACGGGACGTGGCGTGCGGGTACGGCGGTGCACGACGACAACTGGAAGATCGCGGCCTGTCCGGTGAACGGACCCTCGATCGTGGCCAACGGCAAGCGCGTCGCGCTCAGCTGGTTCA
The DNA here is from genome assembly GCA_964456595.1 of uncultured Gemmatimonas sp. Classification (GTDB taxonomy): domain Bacteria; phylum Gemmatimonadota; class Gemmatimonadetes; order Gemmatimonadales; family Gemmatimonadaceae; genus Gemmatimonas. Next base: position 41,631 of record CAYWCJ010000003.1, read on the forward strand.
CCGCGCCAAGCGATAGTGGTCGCGTGAATGTGGCGTTCTCTGATGATGCTGGTGCGACATTTGCCGCACCGGTGCGCGTGGATGGCGGTTCGCCGGCCGGACGTGTCGCGACGACGCTGCTCCCCGACGGCAGTGCGCTGGTGACGTGGGTGGAGCGCGTCGGTGGCGATGTCGCCGCCGTGCGTGCGCGACGGGTGACGCGTGATGGCGTGGCCGGCACACCAATGACGGTCGCCTCATCCTCCGCCGCGCGTGCAAGCGGCTTTCCGAAAGCCGTCGTGAGCGGATCGAATGTCGTGTTCGCGTGGACCGTGCCCGGCAAGCCCTCGACGATTCGGGTGGCGCGTGTGGCCATCGCGGAGTTGCCATGAGTCGCGTGGTGCACCGTGTGCGTGTGTGCCTGGTGAGGATGATGGCGCTGACGTCGCTCGTCGCCGTCGGCGCCGGTTGTGCATCAGGCGACGCAGCGAAGACGGCCGACAGTGACGATGGCGATGGACGCGTCGAGATCGGCGTGAAGGCGCCGGCCTATCGCACGGTGTCTCTGACGGGCGACTCCGTCTCTCTCGCCGGCGAACGTGGCAAGGTCGTGCTGCTCAACGTGTGGGCAACGTGGTGTCACCCCTGCCGCGAAGAAATTCCGCAGCTGCGCGCGATGCACGCGCGGTACGCGGCGCAGGGGCTGGAATTGATTGGCGTGAGCATCGACAGCGAAGGCAATGACGACGACGTGCGCAGCTTCATGCGTGACTTCGACATGACGTTTCCCATCTGGCGTGACCCGGACGAGCGCGTGTCCACGACATTTCGCGTGCTCGGCGTACCCGCCACATTTTTGATCGATCGGAAGGGCGTCCTCCGTTGGCGCAAGACGGGCCCGATCGCACCCAACGATACCTCATTGGTGTCGGCCATTCAGCGCGCGCTCGAGTCGTGAGCCCACAGCCGTGACATCGCTGGCTGCCGAACAGCCGCTCCAGCAGGCGTCGCCGTCGGTGGTGACGCGCTCTGTGCGCGAGAGTGCATGGATCGCGCGCGCACTATGGGCTGCCGTCGCTGTCGGTACGATTGTGCGGCTGCGGCAGTATCTGCATGCGCGTCCGTTGTGGCTCGACGAAGCGATGCTGGCGAACAACATTCTCGGCCGAACGTTTGTCGGCTTGCTGTTGCCGCTGCACAGCGACCAGACGGCACCGGTACCGTTTCTGTGGATGGTGAAGGCGAGTGCGCTGCTCGCCGGATCGGGTGAACGGGTCCTGCGCACACCCGCGGTGCTGAGCGGAGTTTTGCTGTTGGTGGTGGTCCTCTTCCTCGCGCGTCGGCTGCTCGCGCCGTGGACTGCCGTGCTGGCGGTCTGGATTGCTGCGATGTCGCCGATGCTGATTCAGTACAGCAACGAGGTGAAGCCGTACGGACTCGATGCGCTGTGGAGCGCCGGCCTCGCCCTGCTCACGTTGCGTGTGCTGGAATCGCCCGGCAGGCGCCGGCGATGGGTCGCGCTCTGGGTAGTGGGCGTGCTCGCATCCGTGTCGATGTCACCCGCGCCGTTCGTGCTGACTGGCGTCGGACTGACGCTGCTGCTGTCGCCAGCGGTGCGTCGCGTGAAGCAGTCGTGGTTGTGGCTGGGCGCGGCGCCCGTGCTGTGGAGCAGTTGCTTTGTGGCCGCCTACTTCACGGTGTACCGCGCGGCGGGGGCAAGTGCGTATATGCAGCGCTTCTGGGTGCCGCACTTTCTCAGCCCCACCCTACCCGGCTTGCCGGAGAAGATTGCGCGCACCTCCTCGCAAGCGCTCAAACTGTGGTTCGTGTCCGACGGCGGATGGTTTCGCATGCCGCTTGCCGCACTGCTGATCGTGCCGATGATCGTTGGTGCCGTGGCGCTGCATCGTCGCCGACATCCAGTCCTCGCCCTCTTCGTGCTGCCGGTCGCGCTCGCGATCGTGGCGTCGGCGTTTCGCCACTATCCCGTCGCCCCGCGTTTGATGCTGTTCAGCATGCCCGGTGCGCTGCTGCTGCTCGCGGCCGGTACCGATCATCTGGCGCGCTGGGTACGGGTGCCGACTTCGGGCGCGCGACGGCCGTGGTTTGCGTTCGCTGCGGTAGCGTTGCTGCTGCTCCCCGCTGTCGACGCGATCCGACAATTCCGCACGCCACCAGAGCAGGAATCGATTCGCGGTCCGATCGAAACGTTCCTCGCCGAGCATCGCCCCGGCGCGACCGTGTACGTGTACGGTCGCACCGTACCCGCGTGGTTGTACTACACCACCGACTGGGAGCACCCCGAGCTCGCGCGCGTGGACTCCTTGGCGCATCTCGTGAGCTCAACGGGCGGTGCCTTCCGGCATGCGCCGGCGCGCGGGCGCCGCGTCGTTGGCGAGGGCGACGCGTTCGTCTTCGCCTATCGCGACTGGCAAGAGATGATCGGCGTGCCCGCCGGCACGGGACCGAACAGCGCGGGCGTGAATCAACCGGTACCAGATAGCGGCTGGGCTGAGAACGAGGCGCGTCGGATGGCGGCCACCGGTTCGTCGGAGGTCTGGTCACTGTTCACGGCCTATGTGCCGGGCGTGCCGTCGATGGTGGACTCGGCGGTCGTACAGGCGGGTGGACGCGCGGTCAGGTTCCGCGAGCAGTCGGGCGCGGCGGTGGCGGAGTACCGATTTGAAAGGACGAAGGGCGGGATCGAGCGATAAGCGATAGCGAACGGCTCGCGGTCGGCAAGACCAAACGCCCGCCATCACTTTCGTGACAGCGGGCGTTTTGCATTGCCCCTCCAGGTTTCGAACCTGGAACCTTCTGATCCAGAGT
>CAYWCJ010000004.1:0-13067 GCA_964456595.1 uncultured Gemmatimonas sp.
GTGATGATGACGCCGAGCACGGCGGCGACGATGCCGAAGCCGGGCATCGCGTCGCCGACGGCCGTGATGGCGTGCGGGACCTGCATGGCCTCGTGATGATGTTTATCGAGGTCGACGTCGAGAATGTCGGCCAGGTTGTGATCTTCCACCGTGCCGGTAAGCAACACCTTGAGCGTATCGCAGAGCAGCGATGTCGCGTGATGATTCTTCATGAACGACGGGTACTTCTGGAAGATGTCGCTCGACTCGGGATTCTCGATGTGGGCTTCAAGTCCGACGAGTCCGTCCTTGCGTGCCTTCTGAAAGATCTCGTAGAGTACCTGTAGCAGTTCCGCGTACGCCTTGGCACCGAACGGATTCGGCTTGAGCAGTGCGAGACATTGTGTGACGCTGGCCTTCAACACGGCCGGCGAGTTGGCGATGATCATGCTGCCAAGACCGGCGCCGCCGAGGATGAGAAACTCGTTGGGCTGCACCAGGACAGCCAATTGGCCGTGGTGCATCACGTAGCCTCCGATCACGGCGCCCATGACAATCACCAGGCCGATGATGACGAACACGCAGATGTTCCTGACTTATGAGTGGAGAGTGCAGTCATGAGCGAACGAGCGGGAGCGGCTCGATGGCTGACCATACATGACGATCTGTTGCGCGGCATGACACATGCCCTGAGCAATCGCGTGGCGACGATCATGGCGGTGGCCTCGCTCGTCGAGCTGTCCGGCGCCGACGGCCCATCGGCCGAATCGCTGCGTGTCGAAGCGGAGCGACTCGAGACGCTGCTGCTGACGCTGCGACAGCTGCCACGTCGCCTCGGTGCCGGGAGCGAACCGATTCTCCCGTCCGACGCGGTGCACTCGGCGATCGAACTGCACGCCCATCATCCCGAGGGACGTGACGTAGTGTGCCACCTGCTGCCCGATGGAGACCAGATGCCGGCGTACGCCGACCCGAACGCGCTGCAACTGGCGCTCGCGGCCGCGCTTACCAGCGCGAAACGACGGGCCGGCAACGCCGGAAGCGCGCACGTACAGGTCAGCAGCACCAACGACGTCGTGCGCTTTGTCATTGATGTGGCAGGCGTCAGTGCCGAAAGCGATGGCACGCGCACCGACGACAGGCTCAACACAGCGCTCGACGCGTCCGCTGCGGCCTGGCTGCTGCACGACTGCAACGGTACCGCCGCCGTGAGCGGCGATGGCATCACGATCGAAGTGCCCACGCTCGTTGCCGCCCGACGCGCGCGTCATCAGGGCTGACCCGACGGCGACGCGAGCGGCGCCGCAACTGGGGAGGCGATCGGTGCGACGCCCAAGGCTTCGAGCCACGCGCTGGCCGACGCTGTGGCCGTTGCGCGCTGGTTTTCGCTCGCCACCTGCTGCGCGATCTCGCCGCGCAGGATCTTCATCTCGGCGGGTGCTTCGATACCGATGCGCACGCTGCCGCGATCGACGGAGACCACGACGATGCGGATGCCGCCTTCGATGAGAATGGAGTCGCCGACCTTGCGGCCCAGAATGAGCATGCGCGTTACACCATCTGCAGCAGCGACTGCAACATCTCGTCAGCCACGCGAATGAGCTTCGACGCCGCCGTGTAGGACTGCTGCACGCGCATCATGTTGGTCAACTCTTCATCCGTGTTCACACCGCTCACCGACTGACGACGCATGTCGCCCTGCTCGCTGAGCGAGCGGAAGACGCTGGCATCGTCCGTTGCACTCCTGGTGCTGATGCCGATGCCGGTCATCATGTTGCGGAAAAAGCTGATGAACGAGCCCGTTTCCGGTGGACTTGACGGGGTGAGCTGGAACGAGACGGTGTTCGCGGTTGTCCGGAGCGCGGCCATCGCAACCGCACCGGCATTGTCGGTCGGCGCGTTGATGTCGCGGCTGGTCGCGATCTGCTGTGCGCTGGCGGCGATCGTCGCGTCGAGCGAGATGGTGCTGGCGCGCACCGGATTGAGCAGCGTGCCGGCATCGAAGAAGTTGCCCGCCGCCGTGCCGGGAATCGTGATGCCGCTGAAGACAAATCCCTGCGTGTGCTCGGCATTCATGCTGGTGACGAGCGACGAGGCGAGCGTGTCGAGACGCGCTCGCGCCGCCGGAATATCGGTGTTGATGTACTCGAGCATCGACGACAGCTCACCGCCAAGTGGCGAGAGCGCGTCCTGCGCGTTGCCCAGCGTGACCTTGAACGGCACATCGGCCGGTGCGACCGCGGGCGTCGGCACCGGGGGCACGAGCTGCAGGCGCAACGGACGCGCGGTGACGCCGTCCACCAGCGTCGAGTTGCCAACGATCACCGACACGCTGCCATTGGACTGTTCGAAGATGCGCACACCGGCAAGCTTCGACAGCGTATCGAGCTGCACGTCGCGTTGATCGCGCAGATCGTTGGCCGTATTGCCGTCGGATTCCGACGTGACAATGCGCCCGTTGAGCTCCGCGACCTGCGTGGCGATCTGATTGATGCTCGCCACCGTGCTCGACAGCCGATCCATCGACGAGGTGCGCTGCTGCGTGATCTGGCCGTCGAACTGATTGAAGAGGCCGGCGACCTGCCTGCCACGCTGTTGCACGACGGCTTGCGCAGCGCCATTGCCGGGCGACGTGGCGAGATCGCTCCACGCGCTCCAGAACTGATCGAACGCATTGCTGAGACCGGCGTCGGTGGGCTCACCAAAGACACCTTCCAGCTGGCCGAGCAGGTCGCGACGCATTTCTGCAGTGGAGGCCCGGCCATTGGCGTTGCGGAACGCGTCGTCGAGGAGCATGTCGCGCTTGCGAACGACGGTCGCGACATTCACGCCTGTGCCAACGCTGCCGTACGAGAACCGGATCGGTGGTGTCGCCTGCAGCACCGCTTCCTGGCGCGAGTATCCCGGCGTTTCGGCGTTCGCGAGATTCTGCGAGATCACCTGCAGGGAGGTCTGGTGCGCCAGCAGTGCGCTGCGAGCGATGCTGAACAGTCCGGAGCTCGACATGTCAGGCGGTCCGGTTGACGAGCAAACCACGCGGTGCATTCGTGGTCGGTGCTGCAGGACCTTCGGCATCATACGTCGGAACGCTGGACGGTGCGCCGACGAGCGTGCGCACGTACTGATCGCCCGAGCTGAGCGCTTCGCGCAGCAGCTTGCGATTCATGCCCACTTCGCGCGCCAGGAGATCGGCGGCGAGCTGCAGACGCAGACGTGCAGCCTGCAGGCGATTGTCGATCTGGTCGCCGAGCGTCTGCTCCAGATCGCGCAGCGTAAGATCTTCCGAACCGCCAAGCAACAGGTTGAGCTGACGACGACGCTGACGCGCCTGGCCGAGTGTCGCGAGAATACGATGCGTCGCGAACGTACTGTCATCGACACCCTGAATATCATCGCCACTCACGGCCGCGCGTTGGCAGCGCATCTGGGCGATGAGATCGTCGAGCAGGCGGCGTTCGCTGACGAGCGCGTCGTGCAGCGCTTCGAGCAGCGCTCCCGTCGGTGGCCCATAGTGCTGCGCTGCGTCGTGGTTGAGCAGAGTGGGCGACATCAGATGGTGGATGATTCGGTGTGCGACGACGACGCCGAAGCGTCGGACGGAACAGCGAGAGCACGAAGTTGACGATAGAGCGCCTCGCCAAGCCCGCCTTCCCAATGCTTGGGAGTTTCGGCAGCAAGGTGCTCATCCATAAGTGAAGTGAAGATTTCCTCACCGGCGCCACCGGAAACGAAACCTTCCCCCTGTGGAACGGTCTCGCGCATGGCCTTGAAGAGTTGCTGCACGAAGACACCCTGCAGCTGACCGGCGACCTTCTTGAGATCGGCGTCCTGTGTGCGCGGCGCGGCGATGGCGGTTGCATTCGCCACCTGCATCGTTGCCGGCAGGCGGGACCCAATGCGATCGATCATCGGACGATCACCTCAGCGGTGATTGCGCCAACTTCGCGCAGTGCGGCGAAGATCGCCGCGATCTCACTTGGTGGTGTGCGCACGGCCTGCAGCGACGCGGCCACGCGCTGCACCGAGATACCGGCCGGAAGTCGAACGCTTCCCGGCACAGGATCGGTATCGGTGGCGGTCTCCTTGCCAATGGCGAGGGTGATCGCACCATGAGACACCACGGCAGGACCAACGAGCATCTCACCACCGGCCACCACTGTTCCATCCTTGCCGTCGATGACGAGACGCGGTGCGCGATCCGGGCGAATGGAGAGCTCGCGAATTTTGGTGTACGCGGTCGGGCGCGAGACCGTGTCGGCGAGTGTCACCACCACCGAACCCTCGTCTTCCACCGTCGCGGTCTTTGCACCCATGGACGCGTTGATCGCGTCGGCGATGCGGGACGCCGTACCCAGATCGGGCTCACGCAGCAACAGGCGTGACGTCGCGGCAACAACGGGCCGCGCCAGATCCGCTTCGAGCACGCCACCGGTCGGAATGCGCGCACTGGTTTCGTGCGACGGTGCGTACCGCGTAGTGGAACCGCCATCGCTGACCATCAGCGAACCCTGCGCGGTGGCCAGCGACGGACCGTTCGCATCGCCAACGAGTGGCGTCATGTACAACACCCCCCCACGCAGGGAGCGCGCGTCTCCGATCGACGACACATGCACTTCAAAGCGTCCACCGGCGCGCAGAAACGGCGAGAGCTCGGCTGTCACGAGTACGGCGGCGACATTGCGCATGCGAATGAGATCGGGCGGGATCTCGATGTTGAAGCGACGCAGGATGTTGATGACGCTCTGCACCGTGGGGCCGGCCGACTGCGATCCGATGGCACGATCGCCCGTCCCGTCGAGACCAACGGCCAGACCGTATCCGACCAGGCGGACCGGCAAGGCGCCTTCAGGCGTCGTGAGATCGCGGATCTTCACCTCGCTCTGCGCCTGCGCAATGGTCGCCAGCAGCAGACTCGCGAGAATGGCGAGACACATGTCGAGGCGCACGAACCGGCGCACGCGCGTGAAGAGAGAAGTGAACATGTTCACGGCCAGAACGCTCCCAGCACCTTCGAGATCATGCCGGTCTTCGGCTTGCCAAGTGCACCAGGTGACGCGTAGGCGAGCTGCTGGTCAGCGACACGATTGGACTCGACCACGTTTTGCGGCGACACGTCCTGCGCGCGCACCCAGCCGGTAAAGACGATGTCCTGCGCGGCCTTGTCGACGTCGATCTTCTTGGAGCCCTTGAGCTGCAGCAGGCCGTTCGGGCCGATCGCCACGACGCGGACACTCATCTCATTCTGAAAGCGATTCTCACGACGCGCGGCGCCACGCTGTTGCTGCTCGGCGTTGTTGCGCGAGTCGAGACCGCCACCCTTGTTGCCGCCCGGTAACTGGGCATTCACGGACAGACCACGCGTACGCGAATCCGTCGCCGTGTTCTCCTTCACGGCAGTCGAGATCGTGTAGTCGTCGATCAGCACAGTGATGATGTCACCCACCGTGAAGTTGCGACGATCCGCCGTCCATGATTCGCGTGCCGGTCGAGTCGCGGCAGGAGGCGCGGCCGAAGCTGCGGCCGCACCCGCGGTAGCACCCGCAGTAGCACCCGCAGTCGGCGCGGCGGTTGGCGGCGGTACAGGTGTCTGCGCATCGAGCGGCATCACGATCGCCGAGAGCAGCAGTGATAGCAGCGATGCGACCGACGAGCGCGTGACGCGACCGTGGCGCGATATCGGCGACCATGATGTACTGGAGGTCGTGTGTGCAGACCTGTTGAAAACGGAACCCATGCGCGTGCCCATGCGGGTCGGCCTCAGCGAAGACGAACGGTGTTCGGAGCGATGGCAACGCCATCGAGCCGACGGGAGCGATCAATGCGCACGCCGACAGGAGCGCCGAGCGGTGCAGTGTTGGTGGCGATGCCGGTGAGCACGAGCCGCAGCGGCCCATCCTGCCAGATCGCGGTCACGGTGGCGCCTGCAGCAACGAGTGGCGGCGCCGTGATGGCTGGTGAGCGCAACACGTCACCGATGGCCATCGGGCGTCGCACGATCCAACCGGCGACCGCACGCGTCGTATCGGGCGAGCTGCTCCAGCGCCAGACGATCGTGGTGTCGAGCAGTGCGATATCGTCTGCGCGCACGGTGTCGCCCGTGACGAGTGCGCGCCTGGTGACGGGCCACGTGACGCGACGCGTGCCGCGCGGCGAGGACGACTGCGCCTCAGGCTGTGCGCTGTTCGGCGCGACACTGCCTGCGACACTGCCTGCGACACTGCCTGCGACACTGCCTGCGACAGTGCGTGCGACGTTGGGGTCGACGCCCTGCGCACGCGCGATGCTGGCACTCGCGAGCATCGCCATGGCGACGCCGACAACGAGGCGGAACACCAGCGTGGATGGTGACGCGGACGACGTGTGGCGCGACCTGAGCATCAACGCGTCAGGTTGTTCGCCATCTGGCCCATCTCGTCGGCGTTCTTGATCGCCTTCGAGTTGATCTCGTACGCGCGCATGGCGATGATCATCTCGACCATTTCCTGCACGATCTCGACGTTGCTCCCTTCCAGGCTGCCCTGCTGCAGCGTGCCCATGCCGTCGTCACCCGGAGCACCGACGACGGGTTCGCCCGATGCGGCCGTGGATCCGTACATGTTGCGACCGAGCGACTGCAGTCCCGATGGATTCGCGAAGGCGACCAGATCGATCTTTCCGATCTCTGTTGCCTGGATATCCTTGCCGCGTGTCACCGCCACGTTGCCATTCACCGAGATGGTGATGTTGGACGCGTCGGTGGGAATGCGGATGGGAGGCTGCAGTGCCCAACCGTCGCTCGTGATCAGCAGTCCCTTATCGGAAATCTGGAAGCTGCCGTCACGGGTGTAGGTGGTGTTGCCCTTGCCGTCGTCGAGCTGGAAGAAGCCATTGCCCTCGATCATGACGTCGAGGTTGCGACCGGTCTGTTCAACGGTGCCCTGCTCGTGCATGCGCAGGATGCCGGCGAGACGTGTACCGCGACCGACCTGAATCGCGGGTGCGGTCTCGGCGTTCGGATCGCCGAGCACCTGCTGCCCCTGAATCGACTGATAGAGGAGATCTTCGAAGTGCGCGCGGCTGCGCTTGAAACCCGGCGTGTTGACGTTGGCCAGGTTGTTGGAAATGACTTCGGTGCGCGTCTGCTGCGCCATCATGCCGGTCGCGGCGGCGCGGAGTGCGGGATTCATAGTAGTGGTCCCTTAGATGGGCTTGCCGATCTCGGTGGTCGCGATCGCGCGCACCGAGTCGAGCGTGGAGAGCGTCTTCTGCGCAGCGCCGTAGCGGTGCAGCACGTCGATCATCGCCGTCATGGCGGACATCGAGTTCACGTTCGATTCCTCGACGAAGCCCTGGCGCACGTTGCGTTCACCTGCGGCAATCGCCTGTCGCGTCGCGTCGGGCACGAACTGTGTGCCGCCTTCGTGCTCGAGCTTCGCGCTGTCGGCGACACGCTCCAGGCGCAATCGCGAGACCAGCCGGCCATCCACCTTCACGGATCCGTCGGACTCGACTTCGATCTTGCCGTTGCGCAGCACGATGGGGCCGTCTTCGCCGAGCACCTGGTTGCCACGGCTGTCCACCAGTCGGCGTTCCGAATCGAGCTGGAAGCTGCCGTCGCGGGTGAAGCGCTCGCCGCCCGGAGTCTGGGTGACGAAGAAGCCGTCGCCGGCGACTGCGAGGTCGAGCGGGTTGTGGGTCTCGGTCAGCGTGCCCGCGGTGGTGTCGAGCGTGGTGTCGGTCACGGCCATCGCGTTCCCCATCATGCGGGCGAAGGGCGTTTCCGCCTTAAAGCCGCGGGTGGAGACGTTGGCGAGGTTGTTGGCCAGCACCTGTTGTCGTCGCTCCATCATCTGGAGCGCGCTGGCAGCGCTGGTCATTCCGTTCAGGCGAACTGGATCAGGCATCAAGGACTCGGCGAAAGGGGCGTTCTCGATGGGGTCAAAATGCAACGGTCGGGCCACCTGGGCCCGACCGTCAAAGTTAGCTGCAAGTTGTTGTCACGTAGCGCTTTACGATCGCTCATCGAAATGATGCGTACCCGCCGGCAACATTCTGATCACGGAAATTCATGCCGTTGGCGGTCGGAGTTGCCGAGTCGGCGAGCTGAGGGAGAGGAGCATGGCGACCGCGTCGAGCGGAAGCCCCGTGCGCCAGGCGATCTCGGAGGGTTCAGCGCCGGACTCAGCCATGGCCTGTACGGCGCGCGGGGTCCGACTTGCGGCCCGTGCGCTGCCGCGTGATGCCGACTTGGACCGGGCGTTCAGCGATGGGCGATGACGGATCAGGCTGACGGCGGTGGTGGTGAAGCCGGTGAGCGCGAGCGCGCCAAGCAGCACGGGTAGCGCCAGTCGGCGTACCGGCTCCGGGAGCGTGCGCCAGGAGCTCGTCGTCGTGGCAAAACCCGCATCGATGGCGCTGGTGATCGCCGGGCCGACGCCGGGCTGTGTCGCTTCGGCGACCGCGGGTGCGAGGACCAGCGCGCCGGCCGCTACGCCGCCGACGGTGACGCCAACGGCCAGGGCGAGGACGAACGCCGCCTGCTTCATGCGAGCGGAGATCACGCGACGTGACCGCGCAGGGGCTTGAGTTCCACGCGCAGCTTGCTCAGCGCTTTCGAGCGGATCTGCGAGACACGCGATTCGGTGAGTTCGAGCACCTTGGCGATCTCGTGCAGCTTGAGCTCTTCGAAGTAGTAGAGCGAGAGCACGACACGCTCCTGATCCTTGAGGCGCAGGATCGCGTCCTTGAGGTGCGACACTTCCTGCTCGTGTGTGAGGCTGTCCTCGACTTCGCAGTCTTCGCCGCAGGCGAGCATTTCCGCGGGCGACGGGGCGTTGTTCTCGCGCTCGCCGGGCGCGCGATCGAGGGGAATGTGGTGCGCGCCTTCGACGTCGGCCTGCCAGCGCCAGAGCGTATTCATGTCCACGCCCAGCTGTTCGGCGACCTCGTGATCATCGGGACCGCGGCCGTGTGCGCGCATGAACGTCTCGCGCGCTGCCGACATCTCGCGTGTCTTGCGACGGATCGAGCGCGGCACGTGGTCCTGCTTGCGCAACTCGTCGAGAATCGCGCCGCGGATGCGCGGGGCCGCGAAGGTGCTGAAGGCCAGCCCGCGCGACGCGTCGAAGCCTTCGAGTGCGGTCATGAGGCCGATCGTGCCGGCGCTCACGAGTTCATCGAAATCCGCGCGCACCGCGAGCGTGCGCGACACCTGGCGCGCCACATGATGGACGAGACCGAGATGCTCCTCGAGCAGACGGTCACGCGCAGTTTCGTTGCCGGCATGGTATGACTGCCAGAGCTTCGAGTTCATGGCCACGGATCCTTGAGAAGTTGCAATCGCCACGGTCAGACACCTGGTCGGGAGAGTGAAGCACCGGCCAGCGTTCGCATCACGACGTCGTGAGCGGCTATCGCTGCGGGTGAGCCTGCCGCGGCGTCGGGGAATGGCATCCCCGCGCGTAACGCGGCATCGAGCGTCGGGTCGGAGGGAACCGCGCCTGCAAATCGCAGCGTGGTTCCGAGGAACTGCCGCGTGGCGGCATCGACGGCATCGAAGCAACGCGTGGCATCGCGCCCATCGAGCCGATTGACGAGCAGATCCTGCGGAAGGGCACCGACGCGGGTGTGCACGGCCTTGCACAGCGCGTAGGTCGCCGCCAGCGACACCGGGTCGGAGCCCGAGGTGATCGCCAACAGTCGTTCATCCGCATGTGGTGTGAACGCCGCGGCGACCGCGTCAAAGCGCGAGCCGCAATCGATCACCACGAGGTCCATCCCATCGGTTACCGCAGTGAGCCGACGCATGCACGCTTTGCGTTCGGCGGCGGTCACCACGGGCTGTCCGCCAGTGCGTGCCGCCCCGCCAGCGACCAGCGAGAGCGTGGTGCTGACCGGCGTCACCACATCAGCCGGTGACACCCGTCCGCCTCGCAGATCCTGCCAGCTCGCGGCAGGCGCAACACCGAGCAGCATCGCGAGAGGTCCGACGAGATCGTCCGCGTCCACCAGCATCACGCGATAGCCGTCGCCTGCGGCAGCGACGGCGAGCAGCGCAGCAATCATCGACGTGCCGCTGCCGCCACGCCCGCTGGCGCACAACAGCGTCGGCACACCCCGCGCGGCATCAGCGTGCAACTCCGCGGCGCGCGGCGCACGACCGCGCAGCAGCGCGTCGATCTGCGAGCCGTTGGTGCCGCCGATGAGGGTGGTCACGCGGGCATCCAGTCGGATTCCGCGTTGGCCGAGAGCCCGTACGCCCGCAGCAGACGCGTCACGCCGGGCTTGAGATCGGCTGGCACATCCTGTCCGTCGGTGACCCAGCGTGCAGGCAATCCCATCGAGAGCGCGAGATCGGCAATGCCGGATTCGCGTGGCACTTCGTCCAGCTTGCTGATCAACACATGCGTCGCACCACGGTGCCTGCGTGACGAGGCGTATGCGCGCCCGACATCGATCGCGAGATCGCCGCGCAACGTTGCCGGCAACACCAGATGCACTTCGTCAGGCTTGAGCGCGTCGAGCAGTGTACGCCAGCGTTCAGTCAGCTCCGATGATGCGGGGCTCCGCCCCGGCGTATCGATGATCACGACGTCGCACGACGAGAGACGCTTCATCGCGGCGTCGATCTCCTGTGCGTCGTAGACGACTTCGAATGGGACATCGGCCAGTTCGGCGTACGTCGCCAACTGCTCCATGCCGCCCACGCGATACGTGTCGAGCGTGAGCAGGCCGGGACGCGCCGCACCGAACATGCCGCGACGTACGGCGAGCTTGGCCGCCGTCGTCGTCTTGCCCGCGCCGGTCGGGCCGACGAGCGCGATGCGATACGGTGATCCGTCAGCCGCGCGCATGCCCGGCACGAACGCTTTGGGCTCGAGACGCGCACGCACCCGGTCGATGGTGTCCGATGTCGTGGCGAGCACCTCGACCATCGGCACGCCACCGTCACGCACGGTGCGCGTGTGCATGATCATCACGTCTTCGCCCAGGGAGCGCCGCGCGCGATCGGCCACATGCGACAAGTCGGCACCACGGAATCGCTCGAGCGGCGCACTATCACGCAACATGCTTCATCTCCCAGGTGGCGACGCTGCTCAACGTGATGGCCGGCGGCAGTTCAGCCAGCGACACGACGGGCAAACTCGGCAGCACCGGTTCGATCAAACGACGCACACCGATGCGCAGTGACGGCGGCGTGATGAGCGGCAACGGTCGACCGTCGACCGCGTACGTGGTCGCGAGGTGGTTGAGATCGCGCAGCATGGCGGCGAGTGAATCGGGAGTGAGCATCGGCGCGTTGGCCATGGAGGCGCGCGGCGAGAAGAGACCAATGAGCGCCGACTCCAGGCGTGCACCGATCGTGATGCCGCGAACCACACCACCCTGATCGGCGAAGAGGCGCGCAATGACGTTGGTGAGTGACTTGCGCACGACTTCGGTGAGTGCTTCCGGATCCTTCGTCACCTCTGCGCCATCACCGATGGCCTCAAGAATCGTGACCAGGTCGCGAATGGGCACACGCTCGCGCAGCAGACGCTGCAGGACGCGATGCAGCACACTGAGCGACACCTTGCCCGGTATGATTTCTTCGACGAGCGCGGGATGCGTCTTCTTGAGCGTCTCGACCATCTCCTGCACTTCCTGACGCCCCAGCAGATCGGCCGCGCTGTTCTTGAGTGTTTCGAGCAGGTGCGTGGCGACCACGGTCGTCGGTTCGACCACGACGTAGCCCAACGCTTCCGCCTCCGTCTTGCGTGCGCCGGCCACCCAACGCGCGGGCATGCCGAACGACGGATCGGTCGTTTCCATCCCGTCGATCTCCGCGACCACGCTGCCGGTGTTGAGCGCCATCAGGAAGCGCGGCAATACTTCGGCGCGCGCAACTTCAGAACCGCGCAACTTGATCACGTACTCGTTGGCCGGCAGACGGATATCGTCGCGAATGCGAATGGGCGGCACGAGAATGCCCAGCTCCAACGCGGCCTGCTTGCGCAACAGCGAAATGCGCTCGAGCAGGTCGCCGCCCTGGCCCTCGTCCACCAGCGGAATAAGCGCGTAACCGACTTCGAGTTCGATCGGATCGATCTGCAGCAGGTCGCGCATCGGATCTTCCGGTGCCGGCACTTCGACCGGCGGCAGATCCTGCACCTGTGCGAGTTCGGTGCGACGTGACTCGCTGGCCGACGACGAACGCGCGAGCATCGCCGTGAGACCGGCCATGGCAACGAACGGGAACATCGGCAACCCCGGCACCAGCGAAAACGCGGCAAGCACACCCGACACCATCCACATCGCTCGCGGATGCGCACCGAGCTGGCGGCTGAGCACCACGCCCATGCGATCGCTGCCGGTTGCACTCGAGGCCATCAAACCGGCGGCCGTGCTGATGATCAGTGCGGGCACCTGCGACACGATGCCGTCACCAACGGTGAGGATCGTGTACGTGCTCGCAGCCTTCGAGATATCCATCCCTTTCTGCACGACACCGATGAAGATGCCGCCGAGGATGTTCACGACAACGACCATGATGCCGAGGATGGCGTCGCCCTTCACGTACTTGGATGCACCGTCCATCGCGCCGTAGAAGTCGGCGGTGCGCGAGATCTCGTCGCGCCGCTTGCGGGCGTCCTTCTCATCAATGAGACCGGCCGACAGATCGGCGTCGATCGCCATCTGCTTGCCGGGCATGGCGTCGAGATTGAAACGCGCGGCGACTTCGGCGATACGACCCGCACCCTTGGTGATGACGATGAAGTTGATGCCGATCAGCAACAGGAAGATGACGACGCCAACAGCGTAGTTGCCGCCTATGACGAACTGTCCGAACGCGGCGATGACCTTGCCCGCGTGCGCCTCGGTGAGAATGAGACGTGTCGACGAGACATTGAGCCCGATGCGAAACAACGTGAGCAGCAACAGCAACGTGGGGAAACTGCTGAAGTCGAGTGGATTGGTGGTGTACAACGACACCAGCAGCACGACCAGCGACAGGCCGATGCTCGCGGCAAGAAAAAAGTCGAGCAGCATCGGCGGCAGCGGCACAACGATGAGCGCGATGACGAGAACGACCGCGAGCGCGAGACCCAACTCGGCGCGCTTGCGACTCG
>CAYWCJ010000004.1:13077-17942 GCA_964456595.1 uncultured Gemmatimonas sp.
GGCGTCATACGGCATAGGCATAGCGACAGACGTCATGCGGCCGCCGTTCCACGCCACGATCGACCGTAGCGTTCACGTTGACGCATGACGAACGCCAGCACTTCGGCGACGGCGAGGTACATCTCGACGGGAATCATCGTGCCCACCTTCGCGGACGCGATGAGTGCGCGTGCGAGTGGCTTGTTCTCGATCACCGGCACGCCATGCTGAAAGGCGAGTTCCTTGATACGCAACGCGATCTTGCGCTGGCCGAGCGCGACGACGTACGGCGCCGCCGCGACCGAGGGGTCATACTTGATGGCGATCGCGATGTGCACGGGATTCACGATGACGACATCGGCAGTGCGCACGTTGGCGAACATCGCGCGACGAATGCGGTCGCGGGCGATCTGGCGACGACGTCCCTTGATCTCCGGATCGCCTTCCTGTGCTTTGCCTTCGTCCTTCACTTCCTGCTTCGTCATCTTCAATTGCTCGTTCGTGCTCCACTTCTGCCAGGCGTAGTCGAAGCCGGCGAGGGCGAGGAACATCATGCCGCTGTTGCGCATCAGGTTGAGACCGTACTTGCGCACGATGTCCATCAGCGCGACCGGCGAGAGCAGTGCGAGTCCCTGGATGTCGGGCCATGCGTCGCTCAGCGTCGCGTACACGGCCCAACTCACGATGCTCAACTTCACCATCGACTTGGCGAGTTCGACGAAGGAGCGCTTGCCAAGCATCTGCTGCACGTTCGTGATCGGATTCAACCGCTGCCATTTCGGCTCGAGCGCCTTCGTGCTCAGCAGACCGCCGGTCTGCAACGCCTGCACGGCGATCGCGATCAGCGCCATCGCGCCAACCAGTCCAGCCATGGCGACGAGGGTGCGAAATCCCAGCATTTGCGTCCACGCGAGGAGACCAACACCGCGCAGTTGCGAGTCGCCGAGTGAGCCGAGGTTCTGACCCATCGCATCGAGCAGAAACTGCCAGAGCGTCGGACCAGCCAGATTGAGCGTGAGTCCGGAGCCGAGCAGGAAGGCCGCCGTCATCAACTCGGGGCTCTTGGCGATCTGCCCTTTGTCGCGCGCTTCCTGCAGTCGTTTGCCAGTCGGTTCTTCTGTCTTTTCGCCACCATCGTTGTCAGCCATGTCAGCGCCCCGTCATGGCTGGCGTGATCGAGGGCGCAACAACCGGCGTCGCGATGCTTGACGTGTCGCGCGTCGCGCGTGCGAAGGTGTCGAGTGTGGAGGTGAAGCCTGGCGTCCAGTCCACCATTACATGCGCGACAAGCGCGACGGAGCCGGCGAACGTCATCAGTCCCACTCCGATCTGCAACGGAAAGGCGAGACTCATGATCTGCAACTGCGGCGCCGCGCGACCAAGAACGGCCAGCGCGAGATTCGTCACGAACACGGCGGCAATCACTGGTGATGCGAACTGCAAACCGCTCACGAAAATCACTTTTGCCGTTGGCACGAACGCGCCCATGCCGGCACCGATGTTCACGGCCGCGCCAAGGGGCATCGCCTGAAAACTCGCGGCAACTGCGCGCAGCATGATGAGATGACCGCCGCCGATGACGAGCAGCACCAACGCCAACAGTTGCATGAACGACGAGAGCAGTGAGCTCTGCGTGTTGTTGATCGGATCGAAGATTGCCGCGCCGGACAGTCCGCTCGACGTGGTGATCAGCTCACCTGCGAACTCCGCGGCGGCGACGATCGTGGCCGCGGCGAGACCGAGCACGAAGCCGATGATGGATTCGGTGAGGAAGGCGGCGGGAGTGATGCGGAGCGTGGGGAGGTTCGCGTTGGCCGTAGCCGCCGGCATCAGCAACACGGCAAAGACGATGATGAGCGCCGAACGCAGCTTCATCGGCACCGACTTGGCCGACCATGCCGGCGCGACAAGCAGCAGGCCGCCAACGCGCAGAATGGTGAGCACGAACGCCGTTGCTGCACCGGGCGCGAACAGGTCGGGAAAGCCGGCAGCGACGAAGCCGTTCACGACACCACCGACGGAATGCTCAGGATCAACTGCTTGGTGTAGCGGCCGAGGATCTGGATGATCCACGGGAGACCGACGACGAAGGCACCGCCGACGAGAATCAGCTTGGGGACGAAAGCCAGCGTCTGTTCCTGGATCTGCGTCACGGACTGGATGACGCTGATGACCAACCCGACGCCGAGCGCGATCAGCAGCATCGGGGCCGCAATCGTCAGTGCGGTCAGGATGGCGTCGCGTGTCAGGTCGATGACGAGCTGGTGTGACATCAGGTCGGGAGCGGTCTCGATTGCATGGTGGCGCGTCGCGGGGAAATCCCACGACCGCCTCGACAGTCTGTAGAAGCAGGTGCTGTACCACGTCACTCGGTGTGCTGACGATGTCTCAACGTGTTGTCATATAACGCTTTCCACTGCAGGGTCCGATGCAGTTTTCGGTCGGGTCCGGTGACAACCGGCACAAACTGCCGGGAGACTTGCGGGAGGATTTGCCGCAGCGGTGTCACCACGCTGGATCCGGCGTGGGGCGGGATGCCAACCGGGAGCTGGACGGTCGCGTCGGGCGTTGTGATCGCCCACGGAAATCGAGGGTAGTATTCCCGCATGATTTCCGATTTTCTGACACGACTCGGCTTCGGCTCGTCAGATCGCGGTCCGACCGGCTCTGCGCACACCGTCCGCGGCGTCCGCGTCGAACTGCTCAACAGCCGCCCCGACATCGACTCCACGGCCGTGCTCGAGCGGCTGGACGAGGCGCTGGGCCTGATCGAGACGTACCAGCCATGGCGCCTCCGCCACCTTCGGCGCGACGTGCGAGCGATTCGGGTGGAGCGCTACGCCTGCCGCGGCGCCTTCATTCCATCCGAAGGCACGATCATCACCGAGCTGACCTTCCTCGCACGGCGAGACATCAGCGCCGCACCCGTGGCCTCATCGATCCTGCACGAGGGCGTGCATGCGCGAGTGCATGTGATCAGTTCGCGACTGGCGGCTCGCTACGGTGGCTACGCCGCTCCCCGCGACTCGGCGCGAGAAGAGCGACTCTGTCGTCGCTCGGAGCTGGCCTTCGGCATATCGCTGCCCGAGGAGCTGGGCGCGCCGGTGATCGAGCGTGCGCTGGCCAGTTTGCAGCTCGATGACGCCGGCGTGGCGCCGAGCGTGGACTGGCGCGTGGCGCAACAGCGGATCGACGAGGTCGATCGCGGCGGGTGAACGGCGCTGGACGGTCACAGCTGGATGGCGACAGGTGGACGACAGGATCCATACACCAGCGGCCTGAAAGCGACAGCATAAATGCAACTACGAGACAACAGCTTCAACAGCTTCTTGGGAGCACTCGGGAAAACAAGGGAGACCCGAGACAACAAACAACAACAGTGCTTTGTTGTATTTCTCCTGCACGTCTCGATTGTTCTCCCGTGCTCTCCAGAAATGCTGTTGCTGTTTGTTGCCTTTTCGTTTTGCAGTTTGGCGTTGCCGTTGCCGTTGCCGTGGGTGCCGCTGTCAGCGCGATTGTGTTGCTGTTGATGTAATCGCGCAGCCGCTATTTGAAGCTCTGCACCAGCGACTGAATGGTCAGACTCCACCCGTCCACCAGCACGAACAGCAGCAGTTTGAATGGCAATGAAATCATGGCCGGCGGCAGCATCATCATACCCATGCTCATGAGGACCGATGCCACGACCGCGTCGATGATGATGAACGGCAGGTAGATCATGAAGCCGATCTGGAACGCGGTGCGGAGTTCGCTGGCCACGAACGCCGACATGAGGACATGCAACGGCACATCGTCCACCGTGTTGGGACGCGGCATGCGGCTCAGGTCCACAAAGGTCTTGAGATCTTCCTTGCGCGTCTGACGCAGCATGAACGTGCGCATCGGTTTGACGCCCGTCTTCATCATCTCGACCTGATTGATCGTGCCGTCCATCCAGGGGGTGACCGCTTCGCGATTGATCTGCGTGAAAGTGGGCGCCATGACGAAGCCGGTAAGCAGCAATGCGAGACCTGCCAGCAACTGTGCCGGTGGTGCGCCCTGCGTGCCCATTGCCTGCTTGAGGAAGTGCAGCACGATCAGAATGCGCGTGAAGCCCGTCATCATGAGGAGCAGCGTGGGGAGGAGCGTGAGCAGCCCCATCATGACCACGATGCCAACGGTGCCGTTCAGTCGAAGACCGCCATCCTTCGCGTCGCCGATGCGCATGTCCATTTGCGGCATCATGCGCATGATCGCGTCGTCGGCGGCGATGGGCGCCACACCCGCTGCTTCGGCGCGCGTCCTGAGCGAATCGCTCGTCGCGCTGTCGAGCTTCATGTCCGAGATCGGACGCGTTGCCTTGTTGCCGGCCGGCGTGGTCGAGGCGCCGTTGCCCTTCCGGGGAGTTTGTGCTGCGGCGCCAGCCGGTGTGGCCGGACGAGCCGGAGTCACGCGACCAAGCGCTTCGGCAGACAGCGTCACCTGCGGAACCGTGGGAACGACTGCTGGTGATTGCGGCGGCGTTTGCGCGGCTGTTTGCGCTGCCGTCGGCGCGGGTGGTTGAGGTGCTTGCTGTGCTACCGGCGGCGCCACCTGCGCGCCAAGCGCGTTATCGGCGAGTGGCAAGAGCACGCCACCGCCAAGCACCATCGCACCAAGGATGACGATCAAACGCGTCGCACCACTCAGCGACACTCCGAGCATCGCGCGGAAATCGCGATCGGAGTTCGTTGAAGCGGAGGTGGAGACCGGCGCTGCGATCGGCGACGAGAGTGCGGCACTGATGACCGTCGGCTCACGCACATCGTGTGACGGGCTGCGTGACGGGCTGCGCGACAGACCAAGCTGTCCCTTCAGGTTCGACAAGACACTCGGCAGGAACGTCGCGAACGCCGCCGATGCATCCG
>CAYWCJ010000004.1:17952-38531 GCA_964456595.1 uncultured Gemmatimonas sp.
CGTCATCGGCGTGGGCACTGTGCTCGACGACAGGATGTGCTGTCGATCCGCTTCGTCGAGTTCGAACAACGTGCGTACGCCGCCGTCGCCAACGGACACCGCCATCACCTTCTCACCAATCCGCACGACGGCGATGCCGACCTTGGGACCGAGTGCAATGCGCTGCACGACTTCGACCGGGACGCGCGAGCGTGGCAGCAGCGTGCCGGTACCCCAACGCTTCAATGCCCAGAGGCAGAACGCGCCAAGCGCCAACACGAAGGCCAGCGCCGCAGCGACGCCAAGACCGGCTTGCAGCATCATTACGCGGCGTTCGCCGTGGAGGAACTACCGGCTTTCGCCAGGATGCGCGTGATGCGCACGCCGAAGTGTTCGCCGAGTACGACCACTTCCCCTTCCGCGAAGCGGCGATCACCGACGTAGATGTCGATCGGCTCGCCCGCCAACCGGTCCAGCTGAATGACCGAGCCGCGACCGAGTCGCAGGATCTCCTGCACCGTCATGCTGGTGCGTCCCAGCTCGATGGACACCGGCAGTGTGAGATCGAGCAACATCCCGATCGGCACTTCGGTGGTACCGAGCATTGTCTGCTCAAACTCGGTGAGCTGCGGCGCGCGCGGCATGGGCGTGTTGTCGAGCGACGCTTCAGCAGCGAGCGACGAGATAGGCTGACCGGCGGCCTTTGCCGCCTGTACGCTGGCGACCAGCGCGTCGATTTCCGCGGGATTCATTTGTTGGTCGTCCGGGATTCGGGGACTGATTGACTGTGTTGCACCGAGTCGAGAATGCGAACGGCGAGGTTGCCGTTCACGCGACCGGGGTGACCGATGAAGCGTTCCTGCGCGCCGGCGCGAAGGATGACGCGCGATTCCTTGGGGATGCCTGTCGGAATGACGCTGCCCACGTCCAGCCGCGCGATGTCGCGCATGGAGAGCTGGAAGTCGGGGAGCCGCGCTGTGAGCGGCACCTTCGTGGCACGCAACGCGGATTCACTACGCTGCCGGGTAGTTTCGCGCTCCATCTCGTTGGTGGTGAGCAACGCGGTACGCTGCTGGCCACTGGAGGTGAAGAACTTGTCCAACACCGAGAATGGCAGGCAGATCAACAGCAGGCTCGTCGCATTACCAGCCGTGACTTCGACGTTGGCAACAAGCACGGGGTCTTCGCGATTGACGACTTGGAGGATCTCGGGCGAAGACTCGAACGACGTGATGTTGATGTCCATCGGCACGTGGTCCTGCCAGATCTCCTGCAACAGCGCCGCGACGCGATCCGCGATGGAGCGAACGGCCATCCGTTCGATCGGGGTGAGCGCGCGGAGCAGCACGGTGCCCGCACCTTCGCCGCCGAACAGTCGATCGATCACGTAGTTGGAGAACTCAGGGCCGACGTCGAGCACGCCCTTCTGACCGGTGCCGGCGATCTCGAAGACGAAGGAGGAACAGGGCGTCGGCAATGAGAGCGTGAACTCACCGAACGAGAACTGCTCGACACTCTGAAGACGGATTTCGATCTGGCCACGCACGCGTGAAATCAACCACGCTTCGAGGCTCTTGACGAGGCGCTCGTACATCGCCTCGAGGGTGCGCAAACGCTCCTTCGATACGCGGTGCGGGCGTCTCCAGTCGTAGACCTGCACATCGAGCGACGCGGCGGAATGCGGCGTGAGACGCGCACCTCCACCGAGCAGACGATCGATGTCGTTCTGGCTGAGTGTTTCCGAAGCCATGGCTGCCTACTGGACCACGAACTGCGGGAAGTACAGGCGCTTCACGGCCTTCTTGCCGAAGCGGTCGATGATGGCGGCCTGCACTTCGGTCTTGATACGTTCGCGCGAGCCCATGTCCACAAGCTCATCCACCGTCTTGCTGCCAAGCGAGGTGAGGATGATGTCGCGAAGCTCGGCGTCACGAGCGGTGAACTCTTCAGTGGTGGTCGTGCCACCGGGTTCGATGGCAACCGACAGGAGCAGGAATCGGCTGCCGCCGCTGCCGGCGGGATTGAGGACGAGGTTTTCGAGGACGTGCATTGCCGCTGCGGCTGCGCCCTCCTTCCCCTTCTCCCCTTCGGCCGGCGCATGCTCTCCATCAGCCGCGCCCTCGCCTGCGACAGCAGTGCTGTCGGCGTGCGCAGAGGGGGGCATCACCTTCCCCATCTTCTGGGCCACCATCGGCCCGACGACTGCGGCACCCGTTCCGCCGCCTACGGCCAGTCCAACGGCGAGGATCGCGATGAGCGGCAGCTTGGCCTTCAGTCCGGTTGGCGCCGGCGGTGCATCCGCGGCGGCAGCTTCCGGTGCTTTCGTTTCTTGTTTGGCAGCCATGGTCGAGAACGGGCGAGGGAATGATTTTCGTCGCCTCTAAAAGCACGGACCGGGCCAGAGCGTTCGCATCCGGCTCGGGCGCCGGCGAAGCCAACAGACGGAGACGTAAGTTCAATTAAATCAATAGTTTACGATGCTAGTATACCACTCACGGAATGCGGCGTGTCGTCTTTGGACAAAAAGGCACGACCGGCAACTTCGAGCGGGTCCGGCAGGTTCTGCCGGTCGGCTGACAAACTGCAGCAGACAGACGCGGACGAACGCGGAACTTGCGAATATCACGAGCAAAGCACAAAAAGCGACTGCCTATCACGGATCGCTACAGATCGAACCGGGATTTTCACGGATACGACAACAACCTTTTTTAGGAGGTTCGTAGTATCCGCGAAAATCAGAGCGGTTGATCCGTTGGTATCCGTGATAGTCAGTCGCTTTGCTGTTGCAGTTGCAGTGGCAGCTCACGCTTTGGTGGCGTCGGCCACGAGCCAGCTCCCGCCCGCGGAGCACGCGATCGTCTGCGTGCCCCTAGCGGACTAGACTACTACCGCTTGATCGTCATCAGCTCCTGCAACATTTCGTCGGAGGTCGAGACGACCTTGCCGTTCGCCTGGAAGGCACGCTGGGCCACGATCATGTTCGTGAATTCCTGCGCCAGGTCGACGTTCGACATTTCGAGTGCGCCGCTGGTCAGCTGCGACTGCGAACCTTCGAGGGCGAAACCGAGCACCGCACCGCCGGAGTTGGCCGACTCCTGGTACATGTTGTCGCCGATACGAAGCAGACCACTCGGGTTGTTGAAGTCGCCGAGGACGATCTTGGCCAGCGGCGATGTCGTGCCGTTGGTGAAGAAGCCGGTGATGAGGCCGAAACGGTCGATCGAGAAGTTCTGCAGCGATCCCGAGGTGTAGCCGTTCTGGTCGCGGAGCACGGCGGTTGATGCCGTTGACGCGAACTGCGTCAGGCCGCTTACGCCGCCGTTCAGCTTGAGATTGATCTGCACCAGATTGGCACCCGGTACGGCGAAATCCACGGCGGCGGTGATGTTGGTGCTCATGATGCCGGCCTGGTCGAAGGTCAGCGTTCCACCGTTCGTGCTGGCGGGCGGCGCGGTCGGGCTCATGAAGTAGCCGATCTTGATCTGCGAGTTGGACGGCATGTTGGCCGTGAAGTCCACGGCGCCCGTCGCCACGTTGTAGCTCCAATCCGCCGGATTGTTGTAGGCGGTACCGCTGGTGCTCGTCACGGTCACGTTCGCTGGCAGAATCTCATAGCCGGTCGGAGGCGTCGGTAGCGCGATCGCCGATGGCGGAGACAGCGCGTCCGTCTGGAAGTCCTCCACCTGACCCGAGGCGATCGGATCGATGCGCCAATCCCAGGTGTTGGGTGAGGTCTTCCACATCTGGATTTTGATGTCGTGCTTCGTACCCTGCGAATCGAAGACGGCAATCTGTGATTCGGTCCACGCACCCTGGTTGATCGGGAGTGCGCGATCGATCGGATTACTGAACACGCCGGTGAAGCTCGGTGCCGACGCGTTCAGGTTGCCGGCGAGCACCGACTCCGTCGTCGGCTTGGCCGACACCTTCTGTCCGAAGGGGAGCTGAATGTCGCGGATACCGTCCTGGAGCACGCCGTTGTCGTACGTGCGACCCTGCACCACGAAACCGTTGGTCGGGGACACCATGTTGCCCAGCGCGTCCACCTGGAAGTTGCCCGAGCGCGTGTAGAACGACTGGTTGCCCTTTCGCACGACGAAGAACGAGTCACCCTGAATGGCGACGTCGGTGTTCGAGCCGGTCGTTTCGAGGTTACCCTGATTGAAGATCTGGTCGATCGAGCCGATCTGCATGCCGAGACCGATCTGGATCGGGTTGATACCACCCTGATCTCCAGGCGGACGGCTGGCGCCCTGCAGCAGCTGCGCGAAGCCTTCCTTGAATGTCACGCGGCCCGCCTTGAAGGCGACCGTGTTGACGTTCGAGATGTTGTTACCGATCACGTCCATGCGCACCTGATTGTTGCGCAGGCCCGAAACGCCGGCATAGAGAGAGCGAAGCATGTGTGTTGAGTTCTCTTTGGGAGTGGGCCGCGGTCAGCTGCGGATCTGGGACAGTTGCGACATCGGAATCGAAAGTGAATCGCCGATGATGAGAATTGGATTGCCGTTGTCGTAGCGCATGCCGGTGATGCGGCCCGTCGTGAAGACCTTCACCGCCTGCGGCGTGCCGCCGGTCGGTGTGACTTCGACGGCATACGTGTTCTTGCCACTCGTGAGTGGCGGCGTGAACGCGAGATCTTCGAGTGAAAACGCCTGCTGACCGCCGGTTGCCGTGATCGCTGCGGTGCTCACCACGCCACTGGCGTTGGTCACGCTGATCTTGCCGGTGCCCTTCACGGTGCCGGTATCGATGAGCGCCGTTCCCGATCCGCTGCGATCGATGTACACCTCGCTGCCGGCCGTGACTGCCGTCCTGCCGACCGTGGCCATCGCGGTCTGACCTTCGATCATCGCCTGCAGATTGTCCGCCTGGATCTGCTGCTCTTCGCCGAGTGCGGTGATGGCGTCCGCCAGTTGCTTCTGGACGTCCTTCTGCTCGGCGAACGCGCTGTTCAGGTTGACGAGCTGCTCGACCGACGAAAACTGCGCGAGCTGCGCGGCCATATCCTTGCCGTCCATCGGATTGAGCGGATCCTGATTCTTGAGCTGCGAGACGAGCAGCTTCAGAAAGTCATCACGCCCCATCGACTGCGACGTGGTCGCCAACGTCGGCTTGGACGTCGGCTCGGCGGCACCGACTGGTGGGTCGGTGGCCGTGCTCGAGAAGAGCGGCTTGGCGGTCGTGTTGCGAACCGAAGTGATCATCGCGCGTCCTCGTTGAAAGTGCCACGCTGGCCACGCTGGCCCGCGTTCTGCCGCTGTTCTTCCCGCGCCTTGCGCGCGTCCTCGTTCTTCTCCCACTCGCGCGCCATCGCGCGGTCACGCGGCCCCTGACCGGACATCTGCTGATCGGTGCCACCGTTCGCCATCGCGCCCTGCGTGATGGCGATCCCTTCCTGCTCACCAGCCGCGCCACGCGCCTGCGTTGCATCGACACGCGCGTTGGAGGTGATGCGCACGCTGTCAGCGGTGAGACCCTGTCGGCCGAGCGCGTCCTGCAATTCACCTGTGTGCGCCCGCAGGCGATCCACTGTAGCTGCATCGGTGCTGATATGCGTCCCGACCGTGTTGCCGCGCAGATCCACCGTGATGCGCTGCGGTCCGTTCGGACCTTCCACATCGAGGGTCATGCGCGACAACGAACCCGCAGGTGCGGTGTCCTTGAGCTCCTGCACGTTGGCCACGCGTTCCGCGGCGTCGATGCCGGTGCTGTTCATCGTTCCACCAGATGCGGAAACCGTGCCAGCATTCGCCGCGGTGTTCAATGTGCTGTTGACGCCACCATTCAAAGCGCTGTACGCCTGATCTGCGGTCGTGCTGTCCGCATTACGTGGCGAGCGTGAGCGGGCACTCGCGTTGGAGCCCGTATTGTTGCTCTGGCCCGAGAAATCGTTTGAATCGCGTGCGCCGTTGTTGTCGCTGCGTGCAGAAATTGCCGAGGCTGAGTACGCGGTCGTCGCGGCATTTGGTGCCGGTGCCTGATTGATTTGCGTGCCACGATCGCCCACTCGCGCCACCGATGCGACGCTGGCGACGGAGGCGACGCTCGCCACCGAAGCAACGCTCGAGTGGGTGGTCATGGTGGAGACACTCGCTGCGCGACGCTCGATCATGCTTGACACGCTGGCCGCGGCATCGGAATGACGGCCGTCGCGCGGCAACTCGAGATGACCCGGATCCTTGAGGCCGAGTGTGCGCAGACCCTCTTCACGAGCAATGCGCTGCAGACGCGCGAAACCTTCGGCATTGTTCCACGAGCCGTCCACCAGCACATCCACGGCATCACCGCGCGTGTGTGCCGAATCCTGCGTCCACGTGACGACGCTGCCTGGGCGCGTGCGTCCCTGTGCGTAGAGGAAGTCCTGCCGCTCCTGCGATCGCGCCGTCTCCACGATGGACACCTCACTTCCATACTCATCGCGCATTCGCTGCATCACGCGATCGAGACGTGCACGCAGCTCGGGCGCAAGCGCCGCAGGGTCGCGCACGGGTGTGCTCACGTCCGTGCCGGCGAGTGCGCGGCGCGCGGCGGCGGCATCGGCCATGGCAAGCGCCGCTGCGGTTGCGGCATTCACCGATGCGAGGTTCGCGCTGTCGGCCAGCATTGCGCCTTGCGCCGTACCCGCGTGCGAGAGCAGGGCGTCGAGTGCGGAGATCGCATGCGCGCCTTCCTTGTCACCCAGCGCCATCAGCTGTTCACGAGTCACACCGCGCTTGCCGGCCAGGCGATGCAGGGTGCGCATCACGCTCGACGACGGCGCGTCGTTGGCGGAGGGGAGCCCGAGCAGTGACGCGCGCGAATCGCGATCGGTGGAGCCGGCGGCACGGGCTGCAGCCAGTGCGTTGCTCAACAACGATGCATCGCGCGATCCATCCTGCAGCAGACCGTACCGCAGTGCGTCCGATGCGGTCATCGACGACTGCGCAGCAGTGGCTACACCATTCTCGTCGATCATCGCGGCAATCGACTCGTCGGCGGCCGGGCCATCGGTTCCGCCATTCAGCAGACGATCAAGCAACGACGCATTGCCCTCGGGCAGCGGCTTGAGTGTGTCGGGGTGCAATCCGTTGCTGGCGTTGGCCAACAACCCGAGCAATGCGGAAAACTCCGGGTCCGATTGGCGCAGCTTGCGAACATTCTGCGGAGCACCGTAGTCAACATCACTCCCGCGCGTGACGTCGCGACGCGAGACGGGATCCGGACGCGACGACGCGGAATTGAACACGGGAAGCATCGACGTCGAGGAAATCACGGCGTCGCTCCGGGCGTGCGCACCGCACCCTTCGTCACGGCAGCGGCACGGGCGGCCGGCAGTGCAGCGAGAATGGCGCCGGCCTGCTTGTCCGTCATCATGCTGAGGATCGTCCGCACATCACCGTCGTTCATCTGGTCGAGCACCTTCGCGGCTTCCTTTGCCTTCATCGCACCGAAGATCCTGGCCAGTCGTGCTTCGGGAAGCGCCGTCCCCATCGCATCCTTCGTCGCATCCTTCACCGCGTCCGCTGCCATGCGCGTGCTCGCACCACTCGGCTTCGGTGTCACGACGGTTGGCGCGGCAGCCGGAGCGGACGTCGACGCGTGCGTATCGGTGGGCTTGCCACCGGCGGGCGCGCGACTGGCCGCAGTGTTCTTCGTCGTGCCCGCGGGCGCTGCATGATTGTCGCCGGAGGCCACAGGCTTCGCGTCGGCGAGTCCTTTCGTTTCGTTGCGCAGCAGCGTGCGCTCGGCTTCGAGCAGGCGTATACTGTCGGCCGGCGTCATCGACTCGAGCGCGGTTGCCACCGAGTCCAGTGACGAGTGCGTGCTGTCGTGCGCACCGGCATCGTGCGACGTGCTGTCGTGCGATGTGGAGTCCGTGGGCGGATTGGCCTTCAGACTGTCAGCGAGATGGGTCGAGTCGGCGACGTACTTCTTCGACGCGCGCATGTACGCGTAGCCGGAACCGCCACCAACCCCGGCCAGGATCGCAATCACGGCAGGAATGATCAAGGCTTTCATCGAGGCGAACCATTGGTGCGAGTGGAGGCGCGGGTAGACGCGCCGGAGTTGCCGCCTGCAGTGCGGATGTCCGACGACGACTGCGCGCTCTCTCGGCTGTCCCGCGTGCGGGCGAAGCGTGCCAGTGCGATCTCGTCCATCTGCAAGCGGTCCTTGTGTGCTTCCTCTGCACGCCACACATCGGCGTGCCGTTCCTTCAACCGATCCAGCACGCGACGATCGCGCGCGGCGACCTCAAGCTGGCCCTGCGCTTCGGTGACATCGCGGTCAGCAGCGGCGACCTGCTCAACAGCCGCCTCGAGACGTACTTCGAGCGACTGCAGCACCACACTCAGTTGGTGCAGATGACCCACCCGCGACGCACCCTGCTGTGCGGTATCGACTTCGGCGCGCGAGTTCTCACGAACCTCGGCCAGCTCGTCGTGTGCACGACGCGCCTCGTCAGCCGCGTCACGCGCGGTTACCAGCGCGCGCGACTTCCCCTGCTCGGCTTCCTGACGGAGCTCCAGTACGCGCTGCAAACGAAAGCGAAACATCAGTTGCGCTTCACGGCCGCTTCGATCGATTGTCCGATCGCGGCGAGCGCATTGTAGGTGTCACTGTACTCACAGATCTCGTCGGGGCGCTGCTGCAGGAACTCGAGCGCACGGGCGCGATACGTGATCGCCGCATCCACGTACGGGTCGCTGCCGCGCTGATACGCGCCCACCATGATCAGGTCTTCCTTCTCGCGATACGCCGCTTCGAGTCGCAGCAGGGCCGAGCCCGCGCGCTTCTGCACGTCGTCGATGATGTGATCGCGCACGCGGCTCTTGGACTCGAGCACGTCGATGGCGGGAAAGTGATTCTGCGCTGCCAGTCGTCGTGTCAGCACGATGTGACCGTCGAGAATCGATCGCGCCGCGTCGGCCACCGGCTCGTTGAAGTCGTCGCCATCCACCAGCACCGTGTAGATGCCGGTGATACCACCCACCGCACCGTTGCCGGCGCGCTCCAGCAATCGCGGCAGCGAGGCGAACACCGATGGCGGATAGCCCTTGGTGGTCGGCGGTTCGCCGGTGGCCAAGCCGATCTCACGCCAGGCCATCGCCACCCGCGTCACCGAGTCCACCATCAACAGCACCTCTTTGCCCTGGTCGCGGAAGTACTCGGCGATTGCCGTTGCCACGAGTGCGCCGCGCGCGCGAATGAGCGCCGCCTGATCACCCGTCGCCACAATGAGTATTGAACGCGCGAGTCCTTCCGGGCCCAGCGCATTCTCGATGAAGTCGCGCACCTCGCGGCCACGTTCACCAAGCAGCGCGATCACGTTCACGTCGGCCTGCGCATGACGCGCGATCATGCCGAGCATCGTGCTCTTGCCAACGCCTGAGCCGGCGAAGATTCCAACGCGCTGTCCGCGGCCGATAGTGAGCAGGCCGTCGATGGTGCGCACACCGGTTTCGAGCGGACGATCGATCGTCTCGCGCTCCAGCGGGTTTGGCGGTTCGGCCGACAGCGGCACACGCGCGATGACGTCGAGCTTTCCCTTGCCGTCGATCGGATGACCAAGACCGTTCAACACACGACCCATCAGTCCTGGACCAACGTCCACACCAAACGTGCGACCGAGTGGCTGCACGCTGGCGCCCGGATGCAACCCATCGAGTTCGCCGAGCGGCATGAGCAGCACGCCACGCTCATGAAAGCCGACCACCTCGGCCAGCACCGAGCGATCGCGTGAGTGACTGGTGATGCGACAGAGTGCGCCAAGTCCGACTTCGAGTCCGGTCGCTTCGAGCACGAGTCCGACGACACGCGTCACGCGTCCGTACGTGGCAAAGCGATCCATATCGTCGAGTCGTGACAGCATCGACTCCGAAACCGGCGTGAGCTGATCGCCGAATGCGCTGCCCAGCTGCGTTGAGGTGTTCACGCCTGCACCTGGCCGATCGCGCGATAGGCGCGCTCGAGCGATGTATCCACGCGGCCATCGATGATGCGCTCGCGTCCTTCCACCAGACATCCACCGCGCGTCATGTGCGCGTCAGGAATCCAACGCGCGTCACGCACGCGACCGGCCGCATCGGGTCCAAGCAGTGTGCCACACACCGCGACGTCGTCCGGATGCAGACGCACCGTCACCAGCTGGTCCATGGGAAACTGCGAGAGCGCACGCTGCACGAGTCCGCGCACGACATCGGGATCGGCCTCGACCTCGCGCTGCACGACGTGACGCGCCACGACGATCGACAGCGCCGAGATGTTCTCTTCCGCGTTGGCCGTCCAGCGCTCTTCGTGCATGCGCACCGATTCGAGTGCGTCGGAGAGGGCGTTCAATGCCGACGCGATGCGCGAATCCGCCGCCTGGCGTGCGGTTGTTTCGGCATCGGCGCGACCACGCGCGTAGGCCTCCGCTTCGGCGCGCGCCACCTGCGCGCTGTAGTGCGCGTGTACGTCTTCGTCGTGCTCGGCCGTCGTGCCGGCCTGCTCGACAGAGACCTGTTCCGCCGGCATCGCGAAGAGGTCCGGCGATTCCAGCTCGTCGAGCGCCCAGGGTGTGGCGTGCATTGGTGCGTGCCGGTCAGATGATGACATCGTCGGTACCGCCGCTCATCACGATTTCGCCCGTCTCTTCCAGTGCGCGCACCTTCGAGACGATATCCGTCTGCGCCGCTTCCACATCGCGCATCTTGACCGGGCCGAGGAACTCCATCTCTTCCTTGAGTCCGGCGACAGCGCGCTGCGACATCGTGGCCATGATCTTCGCCTTGAGCTCCGGACTGGCGGCCTTGAGCGCCAGTGCGAGCTGCTTGACGTCCACTTCGCGGAGGAGACGCTGCAGCGACTTGTCGTCGAGCGACATGAGATCTTCGAACACGAACATGAGGTTCTTGATCTGATCGCTGATGTGCGGGTCCTTCTCGGCGACGAAGTCGAGCACCTCTTTTTCGAGCGACGAGCTGACGAGGTTGAGCACGGCGGCGACGGCGGCCGGTCCACCGACAGAGCTCATGCCCTGCGAGAACGCGAGATCCGCTTCGTTGCCGATGGCGCGCTCCACGAGCGAAATCATGTCCGGCGACACTTTCTCCATGCGCGCGATGCGATACATCACATCGCCACCGAGTGCCGGATCGATCTCGCGAAGGATCGCGGCGACATGCGCCGGATCCAGGTGCGCAAGAATGAGCGCGATCGTCTGCGGATGTTCACCGCGCAACGTGCTCCCCAACTGCTGCGGGTCGGCGCGACGCAGTCGACCAAAACGATCGCTGTCGGCGAGCTGACCCTGAATGCGCTTGAGAATCGCGTCTGCCTTTGGTGCGCCGAAGGCGCGCTCGAGCACATCGCGTGCGAACTCCACGCCGCCAGTACTGATCGAGTCCACACCAAGCGTGAGCTCCAGAAACTCGCGCAGCACGAAGTTGACCGAGTCCTGCGGGACGCGCTCGAGTTGTGCCATCTCGAGCGCAATCGTTTCTGCTTCCTCTGGATTCAGGCCGGCAGTGATCGTCGCCGCGTGCTCGGGTCCAATGGCCATACACAGGATGGCCGTCTTCTGCCGACCCGTGAGGCGATCGGGTGCGTACTTGTCGGACGGATTGATGCGGGCGAGGGCGACCATGATCTTTCAGGCTCAGCGGTCCGCGCGGAGCCACGTCTTGGAGACGCGGATCGCCGCTTCCGGACGTTGCTCAACAGTGGCCATTGCCTGCTCTCGCTCTTCGGTCGTGGCGGGCGGTGGCAGTATTACCGGGCGGCGTTCGTCATATGGCAACTGATCCTGCTGCTCCTGATGGCTGCCCTGATAGCCGTTGCCCTGCTGCAGGGCGTGCTGCATCGCGTCGGACTGCTGCGAAGCGGCTGGCAGTTCTGCATAGCTCTGACCGGCTGTCAGTGTGCCCTGCCCCTGCTGCGTCTGCGGCAGCGGCTTCTGGCGCAGCGCGGCGAGGATCATCACCGCGACCACGAGCACTACGACGAGTGCGGCGATGGCGACCACGGGCTTCGGATTGGACAAGACGCGCGTGACCATCGTCGGCGTCGGCAGTGTGTCGGGTGCGACTTCCGGTTCCGGCATGTAGAACGGCGCGCTGACCACGCTGATGATGTCGCCGCGTGCGCTATCGGCGCCGACGGCGCTGCGCACGAGGGAGTCCACGCGCGCGAGTTCTTCGGCGGTGCGTTTGGTGATGATCGGATCGGCCGGTGCCGCCGCCTTTACCGCGGCGCTGGTATCGGTGACTGACGCGGGCATCGTCACCTTGTCGGCGATCAGCACGGCCACGGTGAGCTTCTTGATTCCGCCAACGGCAGCGACGTAGCTCTCGTTGGCGCGCGTGTAGTCGTAGACCGTCGTGGCGTTGTTGAACGCGGCACCTTGAGCGGGCGTCGTCGGCGTGACGGTCTGTGTGGCTTCGCTGGTGAGCGCTTGCTTGTCGGGGTCGATCGACTGGGTGCTGCGTTCGATGCGATCGAAGTTGAGTTGCGCCGACACCTGCACGCGCGCGTTACCGCTGCCGTACGTGGCGTTGAGCAGCGGCTCGATCTTGGACTTGAGCTCTTTCTCGACGTCGCGCTGCTGTTCGAGCTGCTGGCTGGTGAGACCGGTGGCGGAGCTCGCGTTGTCGAGCGTGAGCGCCTGCCCGCGCTCGTCCACAACGGTCACGTTGTCGGGTGTCAGACCGCCGACACTGCCGGCGACCAGTCGCGCGATGCCGCGTACCGTTGCCGGCGGCGGCGTCTCTCCACTGGCCATCGTCAGGGTGACCGATGCCTTGGATGGACGTTCGTTCTGCTTGAAGATCTGGTCGTCTTCGAGTGCGAGATGGACCTGCACCGACTTGACGTCGGCGATCTTGCTGATGTTCCGCTCAAGCTCACCTTCCATCGCCCGACGGAAGTTGACCTTCTGCGTGAAATCGGTCATGCCCCACGCCGGCTTGTCGAACAGCTCAAGACCCGGGCGACCCGAGTCGAGCAGTCCGGCGCCGGCGAGTTCGACACGCGCCGTCGCCACCGACGCGGAATCAACCGCGATGGTGGTGCCGCCGTCGATGAGCTGGTAACTGATACCGAGTTCCGTGAGCTTGGTGGTCATCTTGCTGACCGATGCCGCGGGCACGTTGGAGAGCAGCGGGACGAGCACGGGCTTGGTTACCCACTGCGACACCCCGTACACGAGAGCGGTCACGAGCACACCAACCGCGATGATCGCGGCCTGGCGCGCGCCGCCAACGCGGCCGAACAGAGCCTGCAAAGCGTCGGGCATTGGCTCAGGACTGCATGCTGATTACGGACCGATACGCTTCGACCGTCTTGTTGCGCAGCTCGATGAGCAGGTCCAACGCGATGCCGGCTTCTTCGCTTGCCGCCATCACCTGGTGCAGCTCGACGCTCTTGTCGCCGTCGAGAAAGCGGTCCTTGAGTGCGCCGGCGCGATCACCGGAGTCGCTGACTTCGTTGATGACGCGCTTGAGTGTGCTGCCGAAGGAACCCTCACCTTCGGCGATGACCGGCACCTGCTTCGCGGCGCTGTCCTGCATACCGATCTGGCCGCCGAACTGCGGCAGCGAGCGGGTGAGGAGATCGATCTTGGTCGACATGTCAGACATGGTCGGGCTCAGGCTCGCACGTCGAGTCGCACACCGCGTGCGGCTGGCGTGGTGGGATGAGTGTGGTCCTTGATGCGGCCGTACGTCAGCGGCCCAAGTGCGGCGCTCTTGGCGAAGAAGCTCCGCTCTTCACTCGTCAGCACGCTCCACAACGTCGGATCGGTGCCGGCGGGCGCTTCGACGGGTACGGCGCTCTGTGTCGCGCCCTGACCTGCGATGGGCGTCTGCGTGCGCAATGCGGGCTTCGCGCCGTTGAGTGCCCCGGTGAGCGCACCGCTACCGTTCGGCGGCGAGCCATTCGTCTGCGTGCGCTCGGTGTTCGGGCGCGCCACGTCGGGTCGCGCGATCGAGCCGAGTCCGGCCAGCAGGGGATTGGTGATACCGTTGATGCTCATGGTAAGGAAACCCGTCAGATATCGAGAGAGGCGCGCAGCATGGCACGGGCGGTCTGGAAGACCGCGGCGTTGGCTTCGAAGAGGCGCTTGGCATCGAGCAGCCGGACCGTTTCCTGGGTGGTGTCGATATCGGGGTAGCGCACGTAGCCGCTGGCGTTGGCGTCGGGATGCGCGGGTTCGTAGACCAGTCGTCCTTCCCCTTGGTCTTGCGCAATGCCGGCGACGCGCACACCGAACTCACCGTTCGGGCCAGCACCGATTCCGTTCATGGGCAGCACGGGCACTTCGAAGGTGCGGGCGATGTCGCCGCGCGATCCATCAAAACCTTCCATGGCGTTCAGCATCGATCCCGCGCCGCTGCCATCGAAGGGGCTGGGGCCGGGAAAGAGCGCGTTCTGGGCGGTGGCCGATTGGAGGACCACATCTCGGCGCTTGTACGGACCGCCATCGGGTCCGCGGGTGACGTCGGCGTTGGCGATGTTCTGCGCGATCGTTTCCATCCGCTGGCGTTGCGCCGACAGTCCGCTGGCGGCAATGCCAAGTGAACGGAACATGGGGCGCACGACCGGCTCGTGCTGCATCGGCTGTAGCGTCGCACGACGGCTGGGTCCGATTCCTTCCGGCATCAGCCTTGACCCTTGATGGCGCCGCGAAGGCTCGCGTACGTCTTTTCGAGGAGTTTGGCGGTGGCGAGGAAGCGGAGCTGTTCATCCGCGAGCGCCACCATCTCGTCTTCCACATTCACCGGATTGGCGGCCGCTTCGATCTGAGCGGCGCTTCCTTTGGCTTCCAGGGCAAAGCCATCGCTGTTTTGCAGCGAAGCCTTGGACACCCGATCCGCGATGCCGCGCTGGCGCTCGATGCTTCTATCGAGACCGGCGTTGAGCTTCGTGGCCGAGGTGGTGCGATCGATGAGTCCGAAGAGCATCGGCGATTTCCGGGTGAATGGACGAGCGTTGCTGCCACCGGAAAAAGCAATGCGCGGGCCACGTTGTCCGCCGGGGTGCGTTCACCCGGAATCATGCGTCGGACTATAATACATAAAGCATTGCAGTTAAACACTTTATGCAATTTTATCTCGATGCAAATCTGTCACGTTCAAGCCAAGAAGTCGCCCCAAATCCCCGCGCCACTCTCGCCCAATCGGCACTTTCTGCCGAGGCTGACGCCTATTCTTGCCCACGTCGAACCCCACCCAACACTCGAAGCCCGAACCCACCACTGGAAGCCCGAACCCACCACTGGAAGCGTGGAGGCTTACGAAGCCCCTTTATTGCTCTTCAGCGTCCGCCTCCTTCCCCGGCCCGTTGAGCTTGTTCCGCAGCGTCCGTACGCTGATCCCCAGCAACTCCGCCGCTTTCGTCCGATTGTTATCGGCAGCGGTCAGTGCGTGCTGAATAAGCACCCGCTCCGCGTCGGCGACGTTGAGCGACGTCAGGTTGATGGCCTCGCCGTCGAGCGTCGCCCCGCTCGCCGCCGCCGCGCCCGGCGAGACCGCGCCACCGGCGCTCCGCGCGCCCCTTCCTTGCACGGAAAAATTCCCGGTGGAGGAGCCGCTGACCGACCGTGGCCGCATCGACGGCGCGCCGAGTGAATGCGCCAGTCCGAATCGCGTCCCTTCCAGACAGTGCGGCTGGATCATCGGGTCCGGCGTGAGGATTACGGCGCGTTCGATGACGTGCTGCAGTTCGCGGATGTTGCCGGGCCACGGATAGTGCTGCAGCGACTCCAAAGCGTCGGGTGAGAGTCCTTCGATCTTCTTCCCGATTTCGGCGGCCGTCCGCATGGCGAAGCGGAGGGCGAGCACCGGAATGTCTTCCGCCCGCTCGCGGAGCGGCGGGATGAGAACCGGGATCGTGGATAGTCTATAGTACAGGTCCTGCCGGAACGTCCCCTGATCCGCTTCGGCCGCGAGATCGCGGTTGGTGGTGGCGACGATCCGCACGTCCACCTTGATGGGCGATGTGCCGCCCACCCGCTCGAACTCCTGTTCCTGGAGCACGCGCAGCAGCTTGGCCTGCAAATCCAGCCGCATCTCGGAAATTTCGTCCAGCAACAATGTCCCACGGTTGGCCCGTTCAAAGGCACCTTCCACCCGCTTGATCGCGCCGGTGAAGGCACCTTTTTCGTGTCCAAAGAGCGCGCTTTCGACCAATCCCTCGGGGAGTGCGGCGCAGTTCAGCTTGATGAACGGCTTGTCGCGACGGTCGGACTGGTCGTGGATGGCGCGGGCAAAGAGCTCCTTACCGGTTCCCGATTCGCCCTGCAACAGCACCGTGGCGCGGGTGGGGGCGGCCATCGCGACGGTCTGCAGAATGCGTCGGATCGGCGCCGAATCTCCGATGATCTGGCGCTCGTTGCGGAACTGCATGACCTCCTTGCGGAGGGACTCGTTTTCTCTGCGCAGACGCACGAATTCAAGCGCCTGATCGACGGCCAGTTCGAGCTGCTGTGGACGGACCGGTTTGGTGATGTAGTCGATCGCGCCAGCCTTGATCGACGCCACCGCGTGCTCGATGCTCGCGTAGCCCGTGAGCATGATCAACGGGATGTCATACCCCTCCCGCGTCAGGAGCTGAATGAACTCGAGCCCCGTCAGCCCCGGCATCCGATAGTCGGAGATTATGAGGTCCACCCCCCCCCGCTCGAGCACCTGCAGAGCTTCCGGCACACTCCGTGCACCCACGGGGGTGTGACCGGCCCGTTGGAGGGTGTCCTCCAGGATCAATCCGACGCTGGGCTCGTCATCGACATACAGAATGGTGGCCATCGTACGGGAGTGGGAGACGTGGAGACCGGCGGCGCGGGAGCGTGACGGAAAGGTATGCGCTGTTACGCCCGACCCGGCAAAAATAGCCGCTAAAGACTGTCGGCGCGCCTCCGATACTCAATCTCAGAGATGCCACCGGCGTGCGGGTGGTGTGGCTCCACGTGACGGTGATCCGTAACCGGTTCAAGCATGCGCGTATCCAATTCGATGATTCTGCGGTCGAGCCAGCAGCGCCTGCAGTCGGGCCTGCAGGGGATCGATCGTCTGCGCGAAGACATTTCGTCCGGCATTCGCATCCGTCGCATGTCCGACGATCCGACGGCGGCGGCCGAAGTCGTGCGTGTCGGCAGCTCCATTCGCGCGATCACGCGCTTCCGACAGAACGCGCAGGTGGGCACCATGCGCGCGACGGCGGAAGAGAACGCGCTCGACAATCTCACCAACGCGTTGACGCGCGCAGTGGAACTCGCGGTGTCACAAGCGTCGGGTACGGCAAACGCGCAGACGCGCGTCATCGCCAAGGCCGAAGTCGATCAACTCATCAGCTTTGCGGTGGACCTCGGCAACACGCGCATTGGCGACGACTACCTGTTTGGTGGCACGCGCGCGACCGAGCGTCCGTTTGCCGTGCCTGCCAATGTCGCGGCGCCATTTTCACGACTGGTCGATGCGTCGAACAATCCGGTGGACCCGAGCGGCTCCACGCCAATCGAAGTTGCCGACGGCAAGTACGTCACGCCGAATCACAACGGCACGGAAGTCTTTCTCACCACCGATGCGCTGGAATCGATGCGCGCGCTGTCCACTGCACTCGGCGCGAACAACGTCGCCGGAATCGGGGCGGCACTCGATCGCATCAACACCGCCATCAGCAATGTGCAGACTCTCATCGGAACGCAGGGCGCGCGATCCAATGAACTCGATATCGCCCGCTCCAATCTCGACTCGCTTGAACTGACACTGACGACGTTCCGCTCTGACCTGCGCGACACGGAAGTGGACAAGGCGTTGGCGGAACTGGTGGGCAAGCAGACGCTGTATCAGGCGGCGATGGGTGCAACCACGCGCATCCTCGGGCTCAGTCTCGCCAACTACCTGTAGCAGGAGCCGCTCAGTCGCTGTTGCAGTTCACGTGCTGCAGTGCGTTGTCATGATCGCAGCGATGCGCGCGGTCGCGAAGCAGCGACGCATCATCCGGCATCAACCGTTCTTGAATCCATCCACATGCTGATCGCAGCTTCCCACGCATCAACCGACAACGCCGCGCTTACTGCCCCTGCGTCGGAACCCTCCCCACTCCAGATCTCGTCTCGCGCTCTGGGCGACATTACCGTGTCGACGGAATGGGTCATGCATTTCCCACTTCCGCTCGGCGGCTTTCCAACGCAGCAGGAGTTCGTGCTCATTCCCGCCGCGCGCGAAGGGCTGTGGTGGTTGCAGTCGATGAGCGATGCCGACCTGACGTTCATTCTCGCCGACCCGTTCGTGCTGGATTCCGGGTACGGTCTCGATCTGGGTGACGCCGAGCGTCACATGCTGCACATCGGGAACGAGACGGATACGTTTGCGCTCGTGATGATCACGTTGCCGAATGAAGAGAGTGCGAGTGCGACCGCCAACTGCCGCGCCCCGGTGGTGTTCAATCTGCGGCAGCAGGTGGCGTTGCAGGTGGTGAGTCGTGATGACGCGCATGACGTGCGTCGTTCGATCGACCTGTCGATCTACAAGCCACAGGCCATCGGCCTCCGGCTGCAGCGCTAGTCCCTCGCATCCGACATACGCGATCCGCCGCGCGTCAGCTCCGCGATGAGCAGCACGAAGGGACTCAAGTCGAAGTCGGCGCAGGCTGACGAACAGTTCCAGGCCGCACTCGCCATCGCACGCAGCGGTGAGACCGAGCGCGCGATGCGTTCGCTCGAGCGTGCGCTCAAGCTCGAACTCCGGCATCGCGGCATTCGCAATGCACTCGGCGTACTGCGATTGGAGACGGGCGATGCGGAGGGCGCGGTGGCGTTGCTCAAGCCGCTGGCGCGTGAGCTGGCGGATGTTGCTGGCGTGCAGATCAACTTTGGCAATGCGCTGATCGCACTGCGCCGCGCCGACGAAGCCATCGCACCGCTCAAGCGCGCGACCGTGCTCGAACCGTCGTCGGCACTGGTGTGGTATGGCTATGGACGCGCGCTGCAGATCGCCGGCCGTGCGGCAGAAGCGGAACCGGCGTATCGCAACGCGCTGCAGCGCGACCCGTCGCACATCGAAACGCGCGCCAATCTCGCCGCGGCCTGCAACTTTCAGGATCGCTACGACAATGGTGAATCAGGCCCGTACGGCAATCGCGATGGCACCGCAGCATGCGGGTGCGCATGTGAACCTGTCCATGTCGCTGCTGGCGCAGCGACGCTGGGCCGAGGGGTGGAGCGAATACGAGTGGCGTGAGGCGACGGATCTGCTGGGTGCGCAGCGTCGTGCGTGGGCGATGCCGCGATGGAATGGCGAAGCGGTGAACGGGAAGACCGTGCTGGTGCACGCGGAACAGGGTTTTGGCGACACCATCCAGTTTGCGCGCTATTTGCCTGCGTTGCGCGAGCGTGGCGCGCGGGTGGTGCTGCAATGTTCGGCCACGCTGGTTGAGCTGATCCGTCATGCGGAGCTCGCCGACGATGTGGTGGTGAACACTGACGCGTTGCCGGCGCATGACTATCAGGTGCCGCTGACCGGATTGCCGCATCGGTTGGGTCTTGTCACGTCGGACGCGGTGTACGTGAGTGACACGCCGTACCTGCATGCGTTGCCGTCGCGCGTATCCCCGCTGCCGGTACGTGCGAGCGGTGCGCGACTTCGAGTGGGGTTCGTGTGGGCGGGCAGCCCGACAATGATGAACGAGATGAATCGCGGCTGCGGGTTGGAGGCGTTGTTGCCGCTGCTCGCCATGAACGATGTGGAGTGGGTGAGTCTGCAATGCGGACCGCGTGCGGCCGATCTGGCATCGTTGCCACCTGACGTGCGCGTGCACGATCTCTCGTCGCGGTTGAAGGACTTCGCCGATACGTCGGCAGTGATGATCGAGCTCGACGTCGTCATCTCGACGTGCACGGCGGTGGCGCATCTCGCCGGTGCGCTGGGTCGCGAATGCTGGACGTTGTTGCCGAAGGTCGGTTTGGACTGGCGCTGGGCCGGCGATGCGCTGCTGGATGAGGAACGCAGGACACGGTGGTACGAGAGCGTGTGGGGCGTTCGGCAGTCAGTGCCGCAGGATTGGTCAGAGCCCGTGCAGCGATTGCGTGCGCGGCTTGAGGAACGGTTGGCGGAAGGAGCTCAGGAGCGTCTGGCCGACGCGAAGGGCGAGAGTGTCGCGTCGAGCTACTTCGGGTCCACGAAGGGGCATCCAGAGTCGGGCTTGCTATCGAACACCACGACCATGCGCCGAACGGACTGAGAGCCGGGCGCTCCGACAGTCGGTTCCAGAGGGCGCGGCACGATCTGCCGGTGGCGGAACAATTCGTGCCGATCCTGTGCCAGGAGCGGACCAGGCGCGAGGAGTCAACCCGTTGATGAGTAATGCTTTACCAACTGGCACCGAACCTGCAACCACTTCGAGAGTCTTCACGTCCCGTGACGTCGCTCTCCTCTGCATTCAGGAACCAGACGAAGCATGTGCGGCATTGCCGGTCTGCTCGATTTCTCACGCGGTGGCCTCGATGAACTGATCGATGAGTTCACCGACGCCCTTGCGCATCGCGGTCCGGACGGACGCGGCACGTATTGCGAGGGGCCGGTCGCGTTGGGGCAGCGGCGGCTCTCCATTCTCGATCCGACGCCGGCTGGACGCTGCCCCAT
>CAYWCJ010000005.1:0-32245 GCA_964456595.1 uncultured Gemmatimonas sp.
CACGCATATGACGCTCGCGTTACTTCGCGCGTGAGGAGCAGCGGCAACAGGCGATGCTGCTGATCGCGGCTGAGCAGCTCCGGCGCCTGCGCGGCGATGAAGAAGACGAAGAGGATCGCCTGCGCCTGCAGGTATGGCCCATAGCGCACGGGCAGCTGCCCTTGCGACGCCGAGACCGCGGCGACCATGGCGAGCGCCGGAAGCAGCGTCGCCATCAAAATGAGCACGGGAAGAATCTTTGATTTTGCCGGACGGCCGAGACCGAACATCGTGCGCACGCCCTGCACGTAAATCGCACGCCAGGCGCCGGTGCCTCCGACTCGCGCGCCCTCGTATCGACGGTAGCCGAGATCGTGGATGGCGGTTTCGTCGCTCATACGAACAGATCCTCGAGGTGACCACGTCGGCGTTCGAGACGAAGCAAGCCGACATCGGCGGCGGCGGCGGCATCGCGCACGACATCGTATGCCGCGCGCAGGGCATCGTCGTCGACGTTGGCCGACAACTCCACCAGCACACGCTGGCGCTCGGGATGCGCAGACAGGCCACGTGCGACGAGTTGCGATGCAAACACCGACGCATCACCGTCCACCTCGATCACCAGCGTGCCGGTTTCGCCCGTGAGCACACCAAGGCGTTCGGCGCGCACCAGTCTCCCCGCATCGATCAGCACGACACCGTCGCAGATGCGTTCGAGCTCGCCCAGCAGATGCGACGAGACCAGCACCGACATGCCGAATTCGCGACCCGTGCGCTCGATCAGTGCCAGCATCTCGTCTCGACCGGCTGGATCGAGACCGTTCGTCGGCTCATCGAGAATGAGCAGACGCGGATCGTGCACGAGTGCCTGCGCCAGCTTCACGCGTTGCGCCATGCCCGTGGAGTAACCACCCATCGGTCGATACCGCTCCTCGAACAGACCGACATGGCGGAGCACTTCGGCGCTGCGTTCGCGCGCGGCGCCGGCGGGCAAACCTGAGCAGCGCGCCAACCAGGTGACAAATTCCGTCGCGCTCACATCGGGCGGCAGGCAGTCGTGTTCGGGCATGTATCCGACCAGCGCCCGAATCGCTTCCCGCGACTGCACGACGTCGTGACCCATCAGCGTGGCCGACCCGCTGCTCGGCTCCACGAGACCGAGGA
The DNA here is from genome assembly GCA_964456595.1 of uncultured Gemmatimonas sp. Lineage (GTDB taxonomy): Bacteria > Gemmatimonadota > Gemmatimonadetes > Gemmatimonadales > Gemmatimonadaceae > Gemmatimonas. The sequence continues at coordinate 1,144 of CAYWCJ010000005.1, forward strand.
GGATCTTGACGAGCGTGCTCTTGCCGGCGCCGTTCGCGCCCACCAGTCCAGTGATCCCCGCGTCGATGGACACCGTCAGCGCATCGAGCGCAAGGACGGCTCCGTATTGGCGCGTGAGGGAGGCCGACTCGATGATGGCGATGACTACTCCTGGCCGGCGGGGATGGGCAGGTGAGCAACGGCAGCGACCGCGTTGACCCCGGCGAGCGGTTCTGGCACTGGCAGCGTCACACCTGCCTTCGCCGCGCGTCGCTCCAAAGTTTCACGATCGGCCAAACTGCGGATGAGCGCATCGGCCTCGCGGTTCTGCAGATACTTCCCCTTCTCCCACCCCTCCACGATTCCCTTGGGCGTGCCATAGCACAGCTCGGCAAACTGGGCGACGGTCAAGCCAAGGCTGTCGCGAAGCTGGCGGATTCCCTTGGGCACCAAGAGCCCGTTGGCGGCGCGGATCTGCTCGATGGCGGCCTTTTCGGAGAGGTCGCGCTGGTCGATGGTGCGGTTCTCATGGCTGCATTTCTCGCAGCGGAAGAACTCCCGCGCGACCTCGGCGGCCATGCCGCTGATGCGCAGAGTGACCGTTTCCGTGTGGAGCGCGTAGCGGCCGCCACAGCCGCGATGCAGGGTGCCGTCGAGTGTTGCGAGACTCATCAGGGCGAAAAAGACGTTGGGATGGAGACCGACAGGGAGAACCTCGTGCCCGCGAGGGGCATTCAATCGTCGAACACTCGCCACCGAGGACGCGTCCGCGCCACCCCCGCGGGAGGGAGTTGGCGACGTCTCCTTCGCATCGAATCCCAGTCATGTCCGATTTCTGTCTCGTCCGTCAGCCGCTGTTTGGTACATCCGGCGCATTGCTTGGCTATGACATCCGCTTTCGTGACGCGGACGACGGACAGCACGCGTTCGCGCAAAGCTACCTGAGCGGCACCTTCGACCTGGTCCGCGGCAAGCTGCCGGCGTTCGTCGCGTGCACGCGCGAACAGCTGATCACCGACGCATTTCTGATCGCCGACCCGGCGACGGCGATTCTCCTGTTGCCCGCCGATCTCGTCGTCGACGACGAGGTCGTGGCGGCTGTGGCGCGGTTCAGGGAACGCGGTGGCAGCGTCGCGCTGCATGGCATCACCGCCGAGCCAGCGCCGGTCGAGGCATTGGTCCCGCACGCGGCGTGGGTGCGCTTCGACATGCGGTCGGCGGGTATCGACGCGCTCGAGTCGGCACGCGCCCGGATCGAAAGTCTCAAGGGCGATCAGCTGCCGCGGTTGGTGGCGGACCACGTGACCGACGTCGAGCACTATGAGTTGGCGCTGGAGCTTGGGGTGGACGCGTTCCAGGGCGAGTTCTTCAGCCGCCCCGAGCCGCTGCCAGCCACGGAATTTCCGCAGTCCACCGTCGCGGCGATGCGGCTGATGGGCCTGGCGCGTGACCCAAAGGTGAATGACCGGCAGCTCGAAGACGTCATCTCCTCCGATCCGGTCCTCATGTTCCAGCTGCTCCGTCTCGTCAACTCGGCGTCGGTCGGGATGCGTGGCGTCAGTTCGATCGGACAGGCGTTGCGGCTGATCGGACGCAACTCGTTCCTGCGTTGGCTGGCGGTCGCCGTGGCCGCGTCGCGGAAGTCCACGAGTGGCGTGGACGCGGAACTGGTGCGCCAGGCGGTGGAACGCGGTCGACTCATGGAACAGCTGGCGGGTGGTTCGCGCGAGCCGGGGACGCTCTTCCTGATCGGGTTGTTCTCCATGCTGGACGCGGTCTTTCGCATGTCGCTGGCGGATATCCTCGAACGGGTGGCGCTGAGCGAGGAGGCCACGGAGGCGTTGCTCGAGCGCAGTGGCGCTTATGCCGACGCGCTGTCGTTCGCGGAGTCGTACGAGCTCGGGATGTTCGAGTACGCGTCGGAGCTGGCGACGGGGATGGGTGTGGACCCGACCAGGCTCGGTGAGTTCTACGCGGCGGCGATCGCGTGGACGGGCGAGGCGTTGGGATCGGCGCTCGAGGCGCAGGCGCCGGCCAAGGCGGTGGCCGGGAGGCGGTAGGGACTGCGGGCCGCGGATTTCGCGAAGTCGCGGATTGGGGGAGTGCGGGTTGGATGTGAAGCGAGAGTTCTCGAGCTTCAGGGACGGCGCGCTTCGAGCCGACGGATGGATGTGACGGGGTTCGCTCGCGTCGGGTGATGCGAGTGGGTAGTGTGGGCGAATGAGATTACAGCGACGAGTGCGTGCGACGGCGCGGCCGATGGTCGCGATGCTGATAGGGTGCGCCACAGTCGTGACAGGCTGCGGCGAGAAGGAGGCGCCTGCCGTCAGCACACCGGCGTCGGCGGCGCCGCCGAGGGCGCCGACGCCCGGCGATCCGAGCTGCCCGCGCGATGCGACGTGGAAGGAGTGCGCACTGGTGGACCGGGTGGTGCACGCCGGGCTGGCGTTCAAGCCGGCGGGCGACACGGTCTCGGTTCCGTACCTGTCGCCTCGCGGCATTCGCTACAAGGTCGGGCGTTCGGCCTCGCTGATCGCGTTTTACTACCCGGACACACTATCCCTCGTTCGCGACTGGAAGCGGCTCGATACGCTGCGACTGACGCCCGTTGGCGATACGATCGGCGCATGGCCAACGCCGCCGGGCGAGGTGATTCGCTCGGCCAATCTCGTGGCCGTGCTGTTCAGCAACGACGCCCTGCAACGCGAGCGCATGCGACTGGCGATTACGGCGGGCGCACCGCAGCCGCCGAGTGAGCCGCTGCCGCAGACGTTGCCCCCGGCGGTGGTGCGGTAGCGCGCCGCTGTGATCGTCTGTCCGGCGCTGTCCTCGCGGTGCACTCACGGTGCACTCGCGCGCGCAGCAGTTACTCCACCGCGGCGGCACCGTCCCAGTTTTGTTCGCTATTCGTTCGCATTCGGGGTTGTTGTCACGGCGCGTGCGCACTTGCGCGCCATTTCGACGCCGCGGAGAGCGCAATTTGCACCGAGCGCTTGGACTTTCTGCATGTTAAGGCCATTTTTCTGCGTCTCGCGCACGCACCAGCGCACACATGACTGCGCCGATTCGCGAGACCGTCATATCGACCTCCCCCGACTGCACACACCCTTCCGAGAAATCCCGGCTCATGGCTTCACCGATCAATCCGCGCTCCGTTGCCTTGCGCGAAGTCACCAAACGTCCTGTGCGCACCACGCATCGCCCCGAAGTGAACGGCGTGCAGCAGCCGACGAGCGTCTGGTATGGCTCCAACACGCTGAGCCTGCGCCAGATGCGAGCGAAGCTGCCGAAGTCGGTCTACCAGAAGCTGGCGGCCACCATTCGTCTTGGCAAAAAGCTCGACTCCGATATCGCGCCGACGGTGGCGCAGGTGATCAAGGAGTGGGCGATGTCGCGTGGCGTCTCGCACTTCACGCACTGGTTCCAGCCGCAGACGGGACTCACCGCCGAGAAGCATGACGCGTTCCTGAACTTCGACGAGAGCAAGCAGGCGATCGAGTCGTTCACGGGTGAGCAGCTCATTCAGTCGGAGCCGGATGCCTCGAGCTTTCCGTCGGGCGGCTTGCGTGCGACGTGGGAAGCGCGCGGTTACACGGCGTGGAATCCGGCGTCTCCCGTTTTCATTTCCGAGACGGGCGGCACCAAGTATCTCTGCGTTCCGTCGGTGTTCATCGGCTACAACGGTGAAGCCCTCGACGAAGTCACGCCGCTGCTGCGCAGCTCGGACGTGTTGTCGGTCCGCGCGCAGGAACTGCTCGAACTGATCGGCGACAAGGGCGTGCTGCGCGTGACCACCACGCTCGGCGCCGAGCAGGAGTTCTTCCTCATCGATCGCGCGCATTTTGCGTTGCGTCCCGATCTCGTGATGGCCAATCGTGCGCTCGTTGGCGCGCCGCCGCCACGCGGACAGCAGCTCGAGGATCACTATTTCGGTGGCATCCCCGAGCGTGTGCAGGCGTGCATCAGCGAAGTGGAGCTCGAGCTCTACAAGCTCGGAGTGCCGATCGTCACGCGTCACAACGAAGTCGCGCCGTGTCAGTTCGAGATGGCACCGATTTTTGAAGACACCGATATCGCGACCGATCACAACCAGCTGGTGATGGCGATCCTGCGCAAGATCGCGATGCGTCATGGCTTGCAGGCGATCGTGCACGAGAAGCCATTTGCCGGCGTGAACGGCTCGGGCAAGCATTGCAACTGGTCGATGGCGATCACGGCCGACAACGAGCTCGATGGCACGAACCTGCTCAAGCCGGGCAAGACGCCGCATCAGAATCTTCGCTTCCTGATGTTTTTGGCAGCGGTGCTCAAGGGCGTGCACAAGCACGCCGGTCTTTTGCGCGCCGGTATCGCCACCAGCGGCAATGAACATCGTCTTGGTGCCAACGAAGCGCCGCCGGCCATCATCTCGGCGTTCGTGGGCAGCATGCTCACGCGCGTGATCGAAGACATCGCCGCTGGCAAGACGTCGCCCACGAATGCCGAACAGGCGATGCTCAAGCTTGGTGTCGCGAAGCTTCCTGAAGTCGAGCAGGACAACACCGATCGCAATCGTACATCGCCGTTCGCCTTCACCGGCGCAAAGTTCGAGTTCCGCGCGGTGGGCGGTTCGCAGAGCATCGCGTTTCCCGTCATGCTGCTGCAGGCCGCGGTGGCCGAAGCGATCAGCGAACTGACGGAAAAGCTGCGCAAGGAGATGAAGAACACCAAGAGCACGGACGATGCCGTGCTCAAGGTGGTGCGTGCGTCGTTCAAGGAGACGGCGGCCGTTCGCTTCGAAGGCAACAACTACTCGGACGAATGGGTCGTGGAAGCGAAGAAGCGCGGCCTGCTGAATCTGCGTCGTACGCCGGAAGCGTTGCTGCAACTCACGACGCCGGAAGCGAAGGCGCTGTTCAAGTCGACCGGCATTCTGTCCGCGGTCGAACTCGAAAGCCGCTATCACGTGCGACTCGAGCGCTACATCAAGGACATCCTGATCGAGCTGCACACGCTGCAGGAGATCGTGGACACGCAGCTGTTGCCGGCCTCCTACGCGTACGTCGGTCAGATTGCGGGCGCCGCGGGGCAGGGCGCGGCGGCGGGCATCAACGTGCAGCCGTTGGTGGATGCGGCGAACGCGACCAGCAAGTTGATCGCGACGTTGCAGAAGAAGCGCGCCGAGTTGGCAAAGGTGACGGCGAAGGCCGAGCACATGCATGATGATGCGGCTGCGCAGGCGACGTATCTCACGACGACCGGCTGCGACACGATGGCCGAGGTGCGTGAGGCCGCCGATGCATTGGAGTTGAACGTGGGAGACGAATTCTGGCCGTTGCCGCGCTACCGCGAGATGCTGTTTCCGGTGTGATGCCGTCGGAGCGTTTGCTGTAAAGCCAAGGGCCGGCGTGCGGGTGCGCGCTGGCCCTTGGTGCGTCGTCGTGGCGGCGATGCACTGCCGCTGCTACGGTCCGATCAGCGCCATTGTGGGGGATACGCTACGACACGCGAGGCGTTACTGCCATTCGCGCATCACCGTGCGCGGCTACCGCCCGATTCTCTCGATCGCGGGGACGGCATCGAAGCCCGCGTCGAAACTCAGAATGCGATCGATCTCGTGGCGATGCATGATGGCGACATGCACCGCGTCGCGTGCCGAGAGGGGCGTGACTCCCAGCAGCAGCGTCCTGGCACGCTCGATATCACGAAATTCCACGGCGTATACGTGATCCACCACACGCTGTAGCGCGTCGAACGCCGGCTGGATCGCGTCCCGCCGACTGATCGCGACGTAGCGATGCAGGATCTCCTGAAAGACCTCTGCATCGGTGACGATTCGCTCGCCAGCGTTGATGCACGCTTCGAGCAGTCGTCGCGCAGCGTCCTTGTTCGGATGAGCGGCACCGACGAGATACATCGGGATGTTCGAGTCAACAAAGATCACGCGCTGCCATCGCGGAGATACTCGCCTTCGATCTCGGTGAGCATCTGGCCGATATCGGCGGTTGGATATTCGCCCCGCGCAGCCTCGCGGACCGCCGCAAGTTTCTTTCGCGGATCGGCCACGGGCTCGTCGCGCCTGGCGCGGCGCAAGGCTTGTCGAACCCATTCTGCAACGGTCATGCGATGGCGCTTCGCCACGCGTCGGATTTCGGCCATCTCGTCGTCTTCCAGCAGCACCTGCAGTCGAGTAGTCATGATCGAAGTATGATTGACTCATCGCAATGAGTCAATCATTCGCAGGGTGAGTGGCACAGCGGGACGGTGCGCGTGCTGGGACGCACATGGGACGATGACCCCTCAGCGTTGCGCGCACAACTCGGCACTCAGCTGCAGGAGACGCAACTCACCGACAAGCTGACAGTCGCCGAAACGCTCACCCTTTTTCGCAGCTTCTACGCAGACGGGCGGACGATCGACGACGTCATTCACCTCGTGCAGCTCGGCGAGAAGCGACAGGCGCGCGTGGGCGATCTGTCTGGTGGACAGAAGCAGCGACTCGCGCTGGCGTGTGCGCTGGTGGGCAATCCAGTGCTGCTCTTTCTCGACGAACCGACCACAGGACTCGATCCGCAATCGCGTCGTCAGCTGTGGACGTTGGTGGAAGGGCTCAAGACCGACGGTCGCACCATTGTGCTCACGACGCACTACATGGACGAAGCCGAACGTTTGTGCGACACCATCGCCATCGTCGATCACGGACAGGTGATCGCGCTGGGTACCCCGCGCCAACTCATCGCATCGTTGGGCGCCGAGCACGTCATTCGGCTCGCGACGAGCGTCGGCGACGGCCACGACACGGATGCACCAGCGAAGGCACACCCGATCGCACTTGCGCTGTTGCTGGCGTTGCCCGACGTGCGCGGCGGCCGCGAAACCGAGACGGGCTACGAACTGCGCGTCGGTTCTGTACAGCAGGCCCTGCCGCCTGTATTGGCGCTCGCCGAATCGCAGCAGGTCACCTGGAGTGAGCTGAGCACGCACAGCGCGACGCTCGAAGATGTCTTCGTGTCGATGACTGGCCGTCAACTGCGGGACGGGTGATGCGCATCGAATCGCTCAAACAGCTGACGCTGGCGCGATTTCGCGAGTTCGTGCGCGAGCCGGAAGCCGTGTTCTGGACATTCGTGTTTCCGCTGCTGCTCGCGGGCGGTCTGGCCATCGCGTTTCGCGACAAGGCGCCAGCGCAGGCGATCATCGCAACGGTGAGCGCGCCCGCTGGAGACAGTGCGGCCGCCAGCCTCGTCGCAGCGTTGGTCAAAGCAGCGACGGACACGAATGCGTCGCTCACGTCGCGCGTGATTCCGGCGGACAGCATCAACGAGGTGCTCCGTACCGGTACCGCCGCGCTGGTCGTCGTGCCGCTGGCAGGAGGCGAGGTGGAGTATCGCTTCGATGCGACGCGCCCCGAAGCTCGATCGGCGCGGCAGATCGCCGACGATGTCCTGCAGCGAGCACGCGGACGCACCGACGTGCTGCCGGTGCGCGACGTGACGATCAGCGAGCGCGGTTCGCGCTACATCGACTTCTTCGTGCCCGGATTACTGGCCATGAACATCATGGGCAGCAGCATCTGGAGTCTGGCGTTCGCCATCGTCACGCAACGCAACAGGAAGTTGCTCAAGCGACTCGCGGCGACACCAATGTCGCGCATGGAATACCTGCTGTCATTCGTGCTGTCGCGATTGATCTTTCTCGGTCTCGAGATCGCTGTGCTGCTGGGTTTCGGTGTGTGGGTGCTCGACGTGCCGATTCGCGACTCGCTGCTGCTCCTGGTGCTCGTTGCCTTCATCGGCGCGGCGGCGTTCGGCGCCATTGGCCTGCTGGTGTCGTCGCGCGCGCGCACGGTCGAAGGTGTTTCGGGGCTGACGAATTTCGTCATGCTGCCGATGTGGATCTTCAGCGGCGTCTTCTTTTCAGCCAGCAACTTCCCGGCGGTCATTCAGCCGGTGGTGCAGGCGTTGCCGCTCACGGCGCTCGTGAATGGTCTGCGCGCAGTCATGCTGCAGGGCGCGGGTATCGGTGCGGTATTGCCGCAGCTCGGAGTGTTGCTGATGTATCTGGTGATCTGCCTGACGGTCGCGTTACGGGTGTTCAGGCGGCAGTAGCGGCAATGGCAACAGCGAAAGCGACTGACTATCACGGATAGCAACGGATCGGCACAGGGATGTTCGGGGATACTGCAACTGCCGTTTTTTTCTTTGTTGGTTCGTAGTATCCGCGAGATCCGCGTCGTTTCCGCGTGCATCCGCGTGCATCCGCGTCAGTCAGTTAGTGGTTGCTTTGCAGTTTCCGATTCATTCGCAGTATCCCTCAAATCCCCCGTTCAATCCGTTCCTATCCGTGATAGTCAGTCGCGGTTGCTGTAAAAGCCCGACCGCAATCCGCGCACGTCGCACCCTGTACTGCCGCGCAAATCGGGCGCGGAGCTACCCTTGCTCGGGCGCCTGCTCGGACTGGAGCAGCGTGGCTTTGCGCTCGAGCCCCCATCGATAGCCGCCGAGACCTCCGTCGCTGCGTATGACGCGATGGCAGGGCACCACGAGTGCGGTGGGGTTCGCGCCGCAGGCGGAGCCGACGGCGCGCACGGCACCGGGTGCGCCGATACGTTTCGCGAGTTCGGCGTACGTGATGGTTTCGCCGCGCGGGATGCGTGTCAGCTCACGCCAGACTCGCTGCTGAAAGGCCGTACCCTGGAGGTCGAGTGGCAGTGCGGCCGCGAGCGCGTGCCCGCTGGCCACCTGCACGATGGTTGAGGCCACTTCGCGCATGGCGGCATCATCGGCGACGAGTGTCGCCGCGTGCATCTCACTGCGCAGCGTCGCTTCAAGCACCGCAGCATCATCACCAAGAATCACTCTGCTGACGCCACGCGACGTCATGGCGACGAGCACGCAGCCGAGTGGACATGATGTAATGGTAAAGAACACGACTTCGCCGGCTGCGCCACGCCGCATCGCGCCTGGCGACATGCCGAGATGCTGTTCGGCGGCGGCGTACGCACTCGGCAATGAGTCGAAGCCAGCCTCGTAGGCGGCACGCGACACCGATGTCCCGCTGCCGAGGGCCGAACGCAGGCGCTGCGCACGTCGGGCCACTTGCCATTCGTGCGGGGAGCAGCCGACGAGACGCGTGAACTCGCGTTGCAGATGTGATCGACTGATCCCCGCTGCTGTGGCCAGCGCGGGCAGCGATACGGTGACGTCGCTCCCGTCCAACAACTGGAGGGCGCGCACGATGGCGGGCGTGACGGAATCCGCCGACCGTGCGGACTCGGGCGTGCAACGCTTGCAGGCGCGGAAGCCCGCTTGGCGCGCGGCACCTGGGTCGGCGTAGAACGCGACGCGGTCCTCACGCGGGCGTTTGGCCGGGCACGAAGGTTTGCAGAAAATGCCGGTGGAGGTGACACCAAACACGAAGGCGCCATCCCACGCCCGATCACGCGCCAACACGGCCCGCCAGCGCGGGTCAGCCACCGCTGGTGCGTTGTCCGACGCATCCACTCGTGCGTCCACGTCCATCTCCTGATCGGTCTCGCCTTCCGCGTCGCGCGGGGCGTCGACAAGTGTGGTGGTCATCATGGAGCGCAAGCTAGACCGACCCCGGGGAGGTCGCGACACGATTCGTGCACGCGAATCCGCAGTAGCTCGGATGGCGCGGGTCTGGTACCAGTCGCAGTTTGCAAGTGAAGGCGGTCTCGGCTGGTGTGCGCCGAGTCACGCTCGGACGTCGTGGAGCGGGTTATCAGACAGGGTCGGGGCGAGGACGCGTGTTCCGGTAATGGTTCGTGCCCTATTGGTGTTGGGAATGAGACTCTTCCGCGGAGGTCTGGTGTCTGCTGCTTGGATTCTATCCGCGGTGTTGCTGCTCACGTCACTCGTGCTGGCCTATCGCTATCAAGGCGAGCGTGAGCGGCGCAAGCAGCAAAGTGGTGTGGCGCGGTGGCCGCTTCCGGCCATTGGCCTCGACGCACTCGATCCGGTCTTTGCGGTGGGCCCGTTCGGGCCTACGCTCGAGACTTAGGTGCATTTCGTGGGTCGCGGCCCGATTGCCGTACCCGGCGGTACGAGCGACGTCGAAGCCTGGATTCTCGCCGTACTCGCCAAACGCGCGCAGACGCTCTTCGAGTTCGGGACGTGCACGGGCAAGACGGCGTACCTGTGGGGTCGGAACGCATCGGCCGGCGCCAAGATCGTCACGCTCACACTCGCCCCGTCGCAGCAGCACGAGTACGCGAGCGCCCCCGGATACAACGCCACCGATGCGCGCTTCGCGCTCGACGAGTCGGTGTTCGATGCCTTTCTGTACTCGGGCACTACCGCCGAGGGTTCGATTACGCAGCTGTATGGCGACAGCAAGCATTCTGAAGAGACGCCCTGGCGCGACTGGGCAGACTTGATTTTTGTCGACGGTTCGCATGCGCGCTCGTACGTCGAGAGTGACTCACGCAAAGCGATGCGCATGGTCAGGCCCGGTGGCTTGGTGCTCTGGCACGACTATGCGGGGCCGAAACACGCGCCGGGTGTGTTCGACGCCCTGAACGAACTCGCGAAGTCAGTGCCGCTGCACCACGTGCGAGGCACCACCTTCGCCGCCTGGCGTCGAGCCGGTCCTCGCCAACGACGCGGCGGTTCCAATCGCGGTGTCGGCGGAGTCGGCGGCGCAGGGATCCCGGCCATCAGCGAACGATGTCCATTCGCTCCCACCGTTCGCACGCCCGCGAATCGGTCATCGAGCTGATCACCCAACAGGAACGACCTGACGGCGCCGACCGGGAGCACCTTCTCGCGCGTTGGCGTGTACGTGATGCGAATGAGCCCCTCGTAGCTCACCGCACCCGGCACCGACTTCCCGGTCAGCGCCCACGTCTGGAAGCCCGATGCACAATCGCGCCGTGAACGTCGATACGATCGCCGCGCCGTCGGGCATGGAGTCGTGCCGGCGGGTACCGTGGAGACATGCCCGTCGTCTTCCGTCGGGCACTGTCGTCCGACGACCCTTCAACTCCAAGGTTTGACACTGCGCGATTGTCCGCGAAGTTTCGCTGGTCCGCGATGAACGGCGCCCCGCAATCGGGCGTGCCACGTCGCCACTGCAATCGCCCTTCCCACCTCGTCACTACCCGGACTTTGCCGATGTCGCAGCACCTGTTGTCCCGTCGTGTGCGCCTGACGTCGGTCGTTGCGCGAAGCATCACTGTCGCGTGGCTCGCGATTGCCTGCGCGCCCGTGCTGCTGCCGACACGGCTGCACGCGCAGGACCGCCTGAAGACGATGCCTGGCTACGATCAGTACCAGCGTATGGCGCCGCAGATCGGCTCCTCCGTCAAACTCGGCGCGCTCAACGTCACCTGGTCGCCAGACGGCAAGTCATTCGAGTACGTGCTCGACGGCAAACGCCAGCGCTTCGATGTTGCCACGCGCAAGATCGCTCCGGCGACCGGCACTGCACCGGCCGCGCCAGCCGGGCGTCGCTTCGGCGGCGGCGTGGAACGCGGACGTCAGGTCGCATCCGCGCTGTCACCGGACAGCACGCGCAAGGCGTTCTATCGCGATCGCAATCTGTACGTGAGCGATACCTCGGGGCGCAACGAGTTCGCCATCACCACCGATGGCAGCGAAGCGAAGCGCATCAAGTACGGTACCGCGTCGTGGGTGTACGGCGAAGAGCTCGCGCAAACGACGGCGATGTGGTGGAACCCGGCGGGCACGAAGATCGCCTTCTACCGTTTCGACGAGAATCCGGTGAAGGACTACTTCCTCGGCGTGGACCAGACGAAGGTGCAGGCAGCGGTCGACGTGGAAGCGTATCCCAAGGCTGGTTCACCAAATCCGATCGTCGATCTGTTCGTGTACGACGTGGCGACGAAGGCGGTCACGACGGTCGATGTGCGCGATGGCAAGTCGTTCAACAACGACGTGATTGGACACTACGTCTACAGCGTGCGCTGGTCACCCGATGGCACGATGCTGACGTTCAACCGCACGAATCGGCGTCAGAACGTGATGGAGTTCACGGCGTGCGATCCGGCCAATGGCAAGTGTCGCGTCGTGGTGCGCGAAGAGTGGCTGCCGAGTTGGACGGAGAATCATCCGCCCATGCAGTTTCTCGCCGACAAGCAGCGTTTCATCTGGGCGTCTGAGCGTACGGGATTCCGCAATTTTTATCTGTATGACATGAGTGGAAAGCTGATCTCGACGATCACCAACCACGCGTTTGAAGTCGGCAATATCGTGCGTGTAGACGAGAAGTCGAACACGATGTGGTACATGGCGCGCGACGGCGACAACCACATGAAGATGCAGCTCCATCGCGTCGGACTCGATGGCAAGAACGATCGTCGGCTCACCGATCCCGCATTCCATCACACGATTTCGCTCTCGCCGGATGGCAAGTTCTTCGTCGACATCGCGCAGACACACGACAAGGCACCCGTCACACGCCTGCTCGACGATGCGGGAAAGCTCGTCGCCGAACTGGCCAGGAGTGATCTGACGAAGTTTGCCGCGCTCAACCTGCAGCCGGTGGAGCTGTACACGTACAAGGCCGGCGATGGTGTCACCGAGTTGCATGGCATGCTGCACAAGCCGAGCAACTTCGACCCGAGCAAGAAGTATCCGGTGCTGGTGACGGTGTACGGCGGGCCGGCGACGAACGGTGCGCGCGAAACGTTCACGATGCCCAGCCCGATGGCCGAGTATGGGTTCATCGTGTTGTCGCTCGACTCACGCAGTGCAGCGGGTCGGGGCAAGAAGTTTCTCGATGCCATCTACCTGAAGCTTGGCACCGTCGAGATCGACGATCAGGCGGCGGGCGTGACGGCGCTCAAGGATCGTCCGTATGTCGATTTGCAGCGCGTCGGCATCTTCGGCACGTCGTACGGCGGTTACGCGTCGGCGCTGGCCCTGCTGCGTCACCCGAATGTGTTTCAGGCGGCGAGTGCATCGAGCAGCGTGACCGACTGGCGCAACTACGACACGATCTACACCGAGCGCTACATGTGGATTCCGCAGGAGAACGCGGGCTACGAGATCGGCAGCGCCGCGAAGTACGCCAACGACTTGAAAGGTCGTCTCATGCTGTATTACGGCACCGCCGACAACAACGTGCATCCCTCCAACACCATGCAGCTGGTGAGCGCGCTGCAGAAGGCGGGCAAGTCCTTCGAGTTGCAAGTTGGCCCTGATGCCGGTCACACTGGTTTGCAGCAAAGCCGCATGATGGAGTTCTTCATCGAGAACCTCGTGCTCAAGACGCCGCCCACGCGTTCGGCGATGTAGCAACGTCGATCGATTGTTGGGCGATCGATGCTCGAGCTATCGATCCTCGAGCTATCGATTCTCGAACGAGACCTGCTCCGGCTTGGCCACCTTGATGGGTTCAGCCGGAGCGCGGCCTTCGCCCAGGGCGACGGGGTCGCCCCGCTTGACCATGAGCTGCGTCACGAAACGCTGGCCTTCGGAGATGCGCTCGACCTCGATCGCCACCGAATCGATCGCCTGCTCCATGCGCTCTAGTCGTGCTGCGCTTTCGATCATCTGTGGAGATGGTCGCTCTTTCGGGGCGCGTCGCAGCAGCGAGCGACTGAACGCGATCGCCATCGGCATGAGCACCGCAAGGGTGAACACGATCGAGATGGCCGTGATCTGGCCTGAGCCGAGCGCATTGAATCCGTTCGTACTGCCTCCTTCTGCCTCGCTGGCCGCGACCAGCGCCCCGGGAGCGGCGGCCAGCAGGCGACCGTTCGCGGCGATATCCTGCTCGAGCTGAATGATGCGTTGATCGAGCACGGTGATCCGCTGCTCGATTCCTGTCCGTTCAGGCCCCGATGACGAGCGCCGAAGTTGCTGTGCGGATTCATCACGCCGTCCCTGCGCCGAGTTGAGCTGCCGGGAGAGCTCGGAACGCTTGGACTTCAGTGCATCCACGTCCGCTTGCGTGATCGGACGAGCCTGCAACTCAGCAGTGGTCACGGTCACACCGCCGGCGACGGGAGTCGGTGCCGTCGGAGCCTGTGGTGGCAACGGCGGCGTTGGCGGCGTCTGGTCTGCTTGGACGAGTGGCATGAAGGAAACTACGCTGCGCGCGAAGCTGCGGTTACATGGCGGCGGTGGCCGCGTCGCCAAGGAGCCAAGACTACCTTTCCGAAGACGGCGGAGCCACCTTGGGCGAGAGGATGGGGCCGCCGGCGTTGATTGTCGAGGGCACCGTACTCTGCCATCGCCAAAGCGCACGACGCACTCTGCTGCCAACACCACGCTGCCGACAACATGACGACCATCACGCCGAGTCTCGATTGCGCGTCGCTCCTCGCTGAGGCCGACGCGCTGGCACCGCAGGTGATCGCCTGGCGACGCCATCTGCATATGCACCCCGAAGTCGCCTTTCAGGAGCACGAGACGGCGCGCTTCATTCGCGAAACGCTCATGGCGATCGACGGACTCGAGCTCTCGCGACCGACGGAGACCAGCGTCATGGCGCGCCTCGTTGGCGGCATGCCGGGCCGCACGATTGCCGTGCGGGCGGACATCGATGCCTTGCCCATTCTCGAAGAGCACGAAAGTGTGTTCCGGTCGCGCAACGAAGGCTCGATGCACGCCTGCGGCCATGACGGGCACACGTCGATCGTGTTGGGTCTCGTCACGCTGCTGGCGCGCCATCGCGAGTCACTGCGCGGTGAAGTGCGCTTTTTCTTTCAGCACGCCGAGGAAGTCTCACCAGGCGGTGCCGAAGCGATGGTGCAGTACGGCGTGATGGATGGTGTGGAGCAGGTGATCGGACTGCACCTGTGGAGCACGCTGCCGGTGGGCAGGATCGGTCTCATTTCGGGCCCCGCCATGGCAGCTCCGGACACGTTTCAGTGTCACATCATCGGCACCGGCGGACACGCTGCCGCTCCGCACCAGACGGTCGACCCCATCGCGATCGGCGCACAAGTGGTGATGGCGCTGCAGCACATCGTGTCTCGCGCGGTGGACCCGCTCGACCACGTGGTCGTATCCGTGACGCAATTTGTCGCGGGCACAACGCACAATGTCATTCCTGGCTCGGCGTTTCTAGGCGGGACCGTGCGCACGTTCGATCCCGCGCTGCGCACGCGCGTGCCGCAGCTGATGGAACGCGTCATCAAGGGGGTGTGCGATGCGCACGGCGCGACGTACGATCTCGTGGTGGAGCGCGGCTATCGCCCGGTGGTGAACGATGCAGCACTCACGGAACGGTTGACTGGCGTCGTAACGCGCACGTTCGGTGCCGACACCCTCGCACCGATGCGACCGAGCATGGGTGGAGAGGATTTCTCGGCGTACCAGCAACGCGCGCCTGGCGTGTTCGCCTTTGTCGGCGCGGGGAATGTGGATGCCGGCATCGCGTACCCGCATCATCATCCGCGCTTTCAGATTGACGAGCGCGCGCTCGGCATGGGGCTCACGTACCTGCTGGCCGCAACACTCGACTTGCTCAACTGAACCGTTGCACCCGATCGGCGTCGCAATGGCCGGGATTCTGGTTGCAGAGGCAACGGTCGCTGGGTGATGGCGTTGACGCTCAACACCGCCACGGTGTGCGGGGTCAGCGTTCTCGTCGACAGACGAGTGCGGTGAACTGAGACGGGCCGCTCCAACTGCAACTGCAACCGACTATCACGGATAGAAACGGATTGGACACGGACTCTCACGGATACAGCGAACAACGATTGCTTTCCTGTTTGTTCTTGCGGTATCTGCGTGAATCAGAATGGGTGATCTGCTGCTATCCGTGATAGTCAGTCGCTGTTTGCTGTGCGCTGATGTCCGATTGCACGCTCATTGCACAATCAACTGCACACTGATCGACACTGGCGTCACGAAAGGTCCGCCGGTGACGGTCACGATTGCGGAGTAGGTGCCGTTTGGCAGGTTCCCGGTACTCGCTTCGAGACTCAGGGCAGCCGCTGTGATCGGTTCGACCATCGTCGCCACCAACCAGCCCGTGGGTTGACCGGGCGCGTACGAGATCGTGGGGGGGGCCACCGGCACGTTGGCTTGATTCGTCGCGGTAATTCTCGTGGAATCGTTCACCGCCACGACTGCTCTCGAGAACGGCCCAAACGTCACGGACTGTTTCGATGCGAACAAACTGGCACTGACCGCAACCGACACACGCATTGTTGATCCGCGCAGCGCCACACTGATCGACGGCAGCAATACTTCAGCGGAGTACTGCCCTGGGTCTAGCCCGACCGTACTCACCTGTACCACGCCGGCGGTTGGCGTGAGCAGGGTTCTTCCGGGCGCGATCATGGTCGTCAGCCACGTGTCGAAATTCTGCGGAATGAAGTTCTGCACTTCCGGCGCACTGATCACCACGGCACGACCGAAGAGGCTGGAGACGGTGTAGGTCTGCGACAGGCCAGTGGTGCCAACCGGCACCGTGCCAAAATCGATGAACGTCGGTGAGATTACCAGCGAATCGGCACCAAGTACGCGCATGTTGACCGTGATACTGGTGGGAAGCGTATTGGCCGGAGACGACGCAGCGACGGTCACCGTTGCCACGTAGTTGCCTGAACGGAGTCCGCTCGGGCTGGCAATCAGCTGTAGCGTGGTGGACGTGCTCGTGCCGGCGAGGTTTGCCGTGAGCCACTGCACCGGCGGATTGCCGCTGAACGTGCGCGTTACGCTCAAGCCGCTTGCTGTGCGGCCGTCCGTGGTGGCGATAGCGACGGTTTCGATGCGCGCGGTACCGCCGGAATCAGTGACGACACTGAGACTCGACGGGGTGGCCAGCAACTCTACGACACTGCGCACCGTCAACCGCACGGTCACACGCACCGGAGCGACGCGTGCGGCGGGGGCGCCGACGACGACCGTCGCGGTGTAGACACCTGGGCGCAGCGACGCCGTGCGCTGCTGAATCTGCAACGTCGCGGGCGTGGTCGGCGCATCGAGCGACGCCAGCAACCAGCCGGTGGTGGTGCCCGGCGCGTACACCGTGTCGGCCGTCAGTCCGTTGATCACTCGCCCGCCTGCGGCGCTCACTGCGATGGCGGCGGCGGCGGCGACGGTCCCCGAGTCAACGGTGCCGAGGTCGATGGTGGTCTGCGCGAGTTGCAACGTCGCCGGTGCCGATACCTGCAGGCGCAGCTGAATCACCGCCGGTGCGCTGTTGATCGGATTGGCGCCCGCGACGGTGATCGACGCGGTGTACGTGCCGGCAGCGAGATTGGCGGTGTTCGCGCGGAAGCGCAGCGTCGCCGGCGCCGTCGTGCGATCGAGTGCCACATCGGTGAGCCACGCGCTCGCGGTGCCGGTGAGATACGCAACCTGCGCCGACAGTCCGCTCAACGAACGTCCCGCGAGCGCCGTGATCGCGACTTGCGTGAAGGCCGACTGCGTGCCGGGATCAAGTATGCCGAAGTCGACCGTCGCGGGTGTTGCGACCAGAGCCGACGGCACGAGTCCGGTGACAGAGACAGGAATATCCACCGGCAATACGCCGGGCGTGCTCGATCGCACGCGGACCGTGCCATTCGCCGTGCTCCCGACCTGCACTTGCGACGTGACCGTGATGGTCATGGTCGCGGGTGTCGTTGTGCGATCGAACGTCACCGCAACCGGCGCGGCGCCGATCACCTGCGCTGAGAGTCCAGCCAGCACGGCGCTGTTCGCGCCGCTGACGCTGACGGCCTGTGATGGCAGTGGCGTCGCGACATCCGTCGTCATGTTCACCGCAGTTGGCACAACGGTGAGCACAGGCCTCGAGGATACGCGCAATGTGGCCGCTGCAGAGACCGTGCTGCCACCCACGCCCAGGCTGGTCGATGCAGTGATCGTGGTACTGCCAACCGCGCGCGCGATGGCCGCTCCCTGCGCGCTGATCGTCGCGACCGACGACGATGCAGCATACTGGAACACAACGTTTGGCACGATGGCGTTGGACACGCCGCGCGGCTCGGCGGTGTACTGCACCGTATCGCCAATGAACACGGTCGTATCGGCGGGTCTTAACGTGAGCTGACGCACCGTCTCCGACACCCCTTCGATTCGCCTGACTTCGACCCGGTCGCCAGTCGCTGCACGCACCTCGGCGACGCCGGGACGCAGCATGTCAATGGAGACGGTCGCGCCAGTCGTGGCGCTCAGTCGCAGGATCGTGGCGTCCGATGTAGACCACGTGAAGATCCGATCGGGCACCAGCACATTGCTTCGATCGACCGCTGTCGCCGTCGCGGTGAGACGTTGATTCACTTCGGCGCGCGGTGGTGACACGCTCGCATCGAGCGTTCCGGCCAGCTGCACCGCAACGCGTGACACCTCGAGCAAACTGATCGGATCCGGCAGCGAGAGATTCTGTCCCGGCTGCAAGAGGATGTTGCGCAGCTGTCGATCGAGCACGACACCACCGCGTGTGAGCTCGATGTCGACGAATGCGGGGCACGTGCCACTGCTCGACGCAGGGCGATCGACATCAGCCAGACAGGGCGCGACATCAACGGTGAGCGCAACAGACTGGGTTGCACCGGCTGTGCCACCGCCAGGAGATACGTTCAACGATTGCCGCGCCAACTCGATCGTGGCGCCGCCAGTCCGCGTGTAGCCAACATGAATGACGATGGTTGCGTCCGCCAACAGCAATGCACTGGCCGACACACTCAATCGCGCGTTGGCCGGCACGGGGGCGACGAGCCCGCGATGTGCGTCCTGGCAGGAACCGGTGACCATCGTTATCGCACCAAACGCCAACAGCTTCGCGCGTCGCGACCACGTCGTTGCGCGATTGATGATGCGACGATCGTCAGCGCGCATTGACCGTCAACCCCACAGTGATGCCGGTGACGTTGGTGGAGATGAGCGCCGTACGCAATGTGCCAATTGAAGCGCGAACCGACGGACGCCACTCGAGCGCCGCACTGGGAATCGAGGCGCCGATCGTGCCGCCGAATGCCGTGATCCCGGCGCCGATGAACCCCTGATCCACGGCGAGTCCCGTGTGCTGGCGAATGTCGGCCCCCAGCAGCAGCGACGTGCGTCCCGGCGATCCGATCAATCCGGACACAGCGGCGTCGAAGTAATTGCCACTCGATCCGGCGACGGCTGAACCGCTCGCATCGTTGAAGGCGCTGCGGTATCGATCGGTGAGTCTGAACGTGAGGTCGCGAACGCGCGCGTTATTGACCTGCAGCGAAACGTTGGCCGACATCGTGGGACCAAGCTGAAACCGTTCGTTCCGCACCTCGTTGCTCCCCGCCAGCAATCGTACACGATCCTTGCCATACAGATCGCCGACGAGTCCGACGGTCAATCGTGCACCGCCAATGAGGCCATCGGCGCCGAGTGAGAGATGCACCGCCTGCCCCGAGACGAGTTCGGCGCGCGCGTTGAGCCCGGCGATCTGCGCCTCAAGCGGTGTGTAGCGACCACGCTGCTCAACGGCAGCGCCCGCGGCCCACCCCCACGAGCCGATCGTGCGCGCGAACACGGCCCCGATCGTTCCGCCAAGTCCGATACCCACCACCGGCACCTGCGCGTCGAGTGATGGTGCCGACACCACGCGCAACACGTCGTTCTCTGCGGGCGACAACCCCACTGTACCAGTCGGCACATTCACGCCGAAAGTCAGCTGCACGGCGTCACCAATCACGCGCCCCGTGGCCCGCACGCGAAGATCGGTGAGACCGGTGAGCGTGCGCGTCACCACACGCGTGCTGCTCACAGCATCGAGCTCGCTGCGCGCGACACCGCCGGTAACCGACGCACTCCAGCGTGACGCGAACGGAAACTGCCACGCGAACGGCACGGAAATCTGTGTCGCGCTGCGCACCGTCAGCGAATCGAGCGGTACGGCATCGGCGAAGCTCCACCGCTGCGCCGCCGGCGCAATCACGAACGACATGCCGTCGCGCGAGATCGATTGCGCTGACAGCCCACGCACGCCCATCGCACTGAGCGCAGCGAGCGAGATCGCACGAACCGCCGCACGTCCCAACGCACGTCCCAACGCACGGCCCAATTCACGTCGCGTGAGCTGCCGCGGGGCGCGAACACGCTGTCCTTCTGCCGCGCGCGTCATGGCGTGCGAATGACCAGGGTGATCGTGACGAGCTGCTGGCGCGATGTCGCCGGTGCGTCGGCGCCGGTGCCGAAGACGAGTGGTGTCGGACGGTTCACCAACTCATTCGAAATGGCCGATGCACGTTCAATCGCGGAGATCTGCCCACCGAATGGTGACGGATTGCCCCGCACGGTGGACAATCGCTCGGTCGCGGCACCAAATCCGGGATCGATGCGGATCGCCATCGCGTAGTTGGCGGCGGCACCGGTGAAGTCGCGCATCGACTCGGCTTGCACGCCTTTGCTGAACGCCAGAAACGCGCGCAAACTCCGCGTCGGCACCTGCTCGATGGCGCGCCGCTCGGCCGGCGACAGTGCGACACCAAGCGCCTCGAACAATCGAAACGCCATCATCTTCTCGGCGTCGAACAACTGCGCCAGCGTGCCATTGCCCGAAAGCGTCGCACTCACCGTGCCGCGTGCTGCATCGGTGACGTACGAATCGAGCCGCAGGTTGCCGCCCGATCGCAGGTCGATGGCACCCACCACGATGCGACGTGCCCCGACGAGCCGGCCGATGCGGGGTGCCGTCGTCGTGTCCACGCGGCCGCTCCCTGCAAGCTGCAATTCGCGCAACACGGCGTCCACCCGCAGTCGTTCCACGATGATCACGCGCGCACTGCGTGCGAGATCGCTCGCCAGCAGCGCCGCCATGCCGTAGCCCAGCGATGCATACGCGGTGTCGGTGGTGATCACGCGCATGGGCACCACGCTCACTGTGTTGAACGGCAGACTCGCCGCATCGATCGATGCTTCCTGCGCGATGGCGCGGCGCATCAGCGAATCGGCGTCCGCAGCACGCTTGCCGTACATGGCCGACGGCGGTGTGCACGCGGCCATCAGCCCACCAATTGCGCTGATGGAAAGCCAGGCGGCGCAGCGACAGGTCCTGCAATTGCCAGCCATGATCAACCGCCAATGAGCACAGTAGGTGCGCCGAGGATGATGGTGCCACCGTGCGCGGTCGAATCGCCCAATCGCGCAGCGGGAAGTTTCTGCACGAGCACAGTGACGGATCCCTTCACGATCACGTCCGGAGGACCGACGCAGACGCACATGCTGGTGACCGTTGCCGCGGGCAACTTCGCGATGAGCACTGTCGGCGCACCGGGCGGAAGAATCGGACCGCCGACATGCGGTATCGGTGGCACTGCTGGTGTCACCATCGGGCACACATGCATGTCACTGATTCGCGCTGCAGGCATGGTCATCGTGCTTTACCTCGCGGCCGGAGCGGCTGTTGCACTGTCATATTCCTGCAACTGCCGCAAATGCGTGCTGTGTGCGGCGGCCAGTGCTGCATCCCATCCACCCAGTCGCTTGACGATCTCCAGCCCCTGTGCGGCGAACGCACCGAGTGTTGGTTGAATCTGATCGGCGTTCGTGGTTGACGCACCGGCAATGGTGATGGCGCCCGCAATGAGCGGCATGGCCGAGCCGGGCGGCGGTGGCACCGGTGGGACGTGCGGCGGGGCGACCGTCGTGCCACTGAGAAAGACGGCGGCCGACACCATGCCGATCGGTGTGTCGAGCCCGGCCGTGTTTCCCGCATCCCACGCCTCACGTCGCGCGGCATCGTCGGGGCGGGTGATCCAGCGTTCGACGGCACCGATGGCCGCGTGCACGGCCGCGTTCGGTGCCTTGCCGCCAGGCATCTGCGTGGCGTGTCGCGCGGAGACCCACGCCCACCACACGCTCTCGCGCGGTGGCAGGACGGCCGAGATCAGGCGGATCGCCGACGGAAACAACTTCGCGTCGATGCACGCGGTGAACAGTGCATCGAGCGTGCTCGACGTCTGCACAAGCGCGAGTGCTTCGTCGTCCGGTGTCGCGCGCGCCATCAACCAGCGCAGCGGCGGCGACAGTGACGCGAGCGGATCGGCGGCGATAGCCAGTGGAGTCGTCATGCGCGCACCGTCAGTTGATCATGGTGATTGCACCCTGAATCTTCACGACGGCATCGCCGTTGATCTGCACCATCGGCGCCTTGACGTCGGCCATCGCCTGTCCTTCGATCTTGACCATGATGCCCTTCATGGTGATGCCGGTCTGATCGATCTTGATGGAGTTTGCGCCCACCTTGAGCTCAATGGCTTGCATGGCTTCCATCGTGATGCTGCCGGCGCCGGTCTTCACCGTGATGTTACCGACCTTCGCCTCGACGGCAATCTTGCCGAGTTTGGCGCGCAGCGAAGAATCGCCTTCCTTGATCTCGGTGGTGTCATCGCCGGTGATCGTACGCGCCTGCTTGCCCTTCACCGTCAGCACGTTGTCTTTCGTGATGGCGTAGGTCTGCGTCTGCGCAACTGTCACCGTGCGATCCTTGGCGACCGTAATCGTCTCTGCCCCGTTCACCTTGACAGAGTGATCCTTCTCCACGTGCAGTGAACGATTGTTGTCTGCGACTTTGATGACTTGCGTGCCTTTCGCGATCGTCGTCGTCTCGTTCCCTTCCTCGACGGTCTTCGTCTCGTCGTGCTTGATGGTTGTCGTACGATCGTGCCCGACCTTGCGTGTCTCGTTGTGCTTCACGACGACATCGAGATCCTTCTCGGCTTGCACGAAGATCTGTTCCTGGTCCTTCTTGTCCTCGAAACGCAGTTCGTTGTGGTTGTCCGCGCCGCCCTTGAGTGTCGACTTCGTGCGGATTCCGCTCTGCGTCTTGTTCTCCGGCAGCTTCCACGGTGGCATGTTGGCGGCGTTGTACAGGCTGCCCACGATGACCGGATTGTCCGGATTGCCATCGAGAAACTCGACCAGCACTTCGTGGCCGATGCGCGGCAGAAACACGCTGCCGAACTGCTGCCCCGCGAACGATTGCGCCACACGAATCCAGCACGACTGCGCCAGTGTCATCTTGTGGTCGGTGTTCCAATGCATCACCACCTGCACGCGACCATGGCCGTCGGTGTAGATCTCCTCGCCATCGGGGCCGACCACCACGCCAACGTGTGAACCACCGACACGCGGCCACGGCGTCAGGCGCGCCGGCCGGAAGATCGCCGTCGATGGAATCGCCTCGAAGGTGTTGCGATACGAAGCCTCGAAGTCGTCACCCGCGTCGTACGATCCGTTGCTGCCGTCATGCCGCACCGCCGTGAGGAACAGCGACACGTTCATGCTCTTGTTCGGATGATCGGCCACCTGCACCTTCGCGCCGGTCTCGAGTCCGACGCATCGCGTCTCGCCGGAGTAGCGCACCGACTGCGACTCCGCCAGTTCCTGCCGACGGCGCGCGTACGCCTTCATCTCGACGGCGAATTTCGCGACATCGCCAGACGTCTCGCTCCCCGAGTGTGAATAGCGCGAGTGCTGCGAGCCCAGCTGCTGCTCGAACAGATACGACGAAAGCTCCGGCGGCGGCTTGAACGCACCCGATGAAGGAGTCGTCGCTTCGAGGTTCTGGTTCGGCAGGAACTCCGTCGCCGAACGCAGGTGCGTTTCGGCTACGTATGGCTCCATCTCCATGCGCAGGTCGAGCAATCGCGGCGCGTTGAGATCGGTGTGGGCCCACTGCAGCGTCGATAGACCCCATGCCGCTTTCGCCGATGCCACCGCCTCGCTCAGCACCATCTTCGTATCTCCCGGCCGGTGCTCGAAGCGATACCAGATCCCCTCCTGCTCGAGCAGCCGCGAGATGCACTGCCACCGACTTTCGCGATAACGGAAACAATAGGGGCGCGCCGTTGGCGTGCTCGACAACTTCCAGTCGTGCGACGTTCCCTGGAGCAGCGTTTCACACACCTCGCGGGACGTTCTGGCCTGGAAGATGTCGAACCCTTCGTCACGCGAGAGCACCCAATGCGGCGGCACGATCTCGATCTCGTACGCATGCAGCCCATCGGGCGCGGAACCGCCTCGCCCCAGCCGGCTCACGATGCCGTGAATCGCGCGATCCGTGAAGTCGGGGAGACGCAGGAGCAGCGTGACCGGCTTGAGCAACAACTCCTTTGCCGCGATGTCGTCACGCGTGCTCAACGCCGTTACGCGAAAGCGGAACAGCGACGACACACGCTCCTCGCCCTCGAAGCGCACGAGCAGCAGCGCGTCTTCGCCCAGCGGCGTCGTCAGTCGGTACGGGCGTTTCGTCTGAGACCACGTCATCCTGCTCTCCTCGGAAATGCGCGTCGGCAGTGCGCGGGTATCCGTCGCATCAAACCGCGGCGGGTTCCATCACCGGCGTGTACGTGAAGTCACCGTCGTCACCCACAGCGACATGCAGCGCCGACGGCCGTTGTCCTTCGGCCATCGCCACCAGCAAGAGGCGCGAGATCTCGGGCAGCAGCGTGTTGCTGAGAATGTTGTCCACGTTGCGCGCGCCGCTCTCCACTTCCGTGCATCGCGCCGCCACCTGCACAATCAGCGTCTCGTCGTGCTGCAACACCAACCGATGCGTGTCGCGCAACCGACGCGCAATCTTGCCGATCTTGAGTCGTACGATCTGCTTGAGATTCTCGTCGCGCACCGGATAGTACGGAATGATCACCATGCGACCAAGGAACGCGGGTTTGAACACCGCATCGAGCTCCGGCTTGAGCGCCTTCGCCATCGCATCGGCAAAGGGCATCGTGTCCGGGTCGGCGGTGAGCTTCATGATCGTTTCCGTGCCGGCGTTCGTGGTGAGAATGATGATCGTATTCTTGAAGTCGATCTGTCGTCCTTCGCCATCGTCCATCACACCCTTGTCGAACACCTGGAAGAACAGCTCCAGCACGTCCGGGTGGGCCTTCTCCACTTCGTCCAGCAGCACAACGCTGTAGGGACGGCGACGCACGGCCTCCGTGAGCACACCGCCTTCGCCATAACCAACGTATCCCGGCGGCGATCCCTTGAGCGTGGAGACCGTGTGCGCTTCCTGAAACTCCGACATGTTGATGGTGATGATATTGCGCTCACCACCATACAGCAGATCCGACAGCGCAAGCGCAGTCTCCGTCTTGCCCACCCCACTCGGCCCGACGAGCATGAACACGCCCTTGGGCTTGTTCGGATCTTCGATGCCGGCCTTGGAGGTGCGAACACGACGCGAAATTCCTTCGAGCGCGTGCGCCTGACCGATCACGCGGGCACCAAGATGCGATTCAAGGGCGAGCATCGTGCCCAACTCGTCGCTCATCATTTTGCCGACCGGAATGCCGGTCCATCCTGAAATCACTTCGCCCACAATCGACGCGTCGACGAACACACGAACCAGCGGCGTGTCTCCCTGCATTGCCTCGAGTTCGCTGTTGAGCGCGTTCAGCTCGGCGCGCAACGTATCCGACTTGGCCACGTCCTCGCCGCCGGCCTCCGCCTCGAGTTGCTGGCGATGCGCGCGAATGCGCTCCACCAGGTCGCGCTCCGTCGTCCATCTCGCCTCGAGCGTCGCGAGCGTCGCCTGCACCTGTTCACGCGTCGCTGCGATCGATGCGAGTCGTTCAAGATGATTCGCACCCGCCGCCTGCTCGCGCGTCAGCACGCGGTCCTGCAACGCCAGGTCGTCAAGCGTGCGACGCGCATCTTCAATGGGCGCCGGCGTGCTGCTCTGGCCGAGTGCCAGGCGCGCGCACGCCGTATCGAGCACACTGACCGCCTTGTCGGGCAACTGCCGGTCGGCGAGATAGCGATGCGACAGGCGCACCGCCGCATCGGTGCCGCTGTCGAGAATGCGCACACTATGGTGCTTTTCGAGCGCAGGCACGACGGCGCGCATCATGAGCAGACACAGATCTTCGGTGGGCTCTTCCACTTTCACCAGCTGAAAGCGGCGCGACAACGCCGGATCCTTCTCGAAGAACTTCTTGTACTCGCTCCACGTTGTCGCCGCGATCGTGCGCAACTCTCCGCGTGCGAGCGCCGGCTTGAGCAGGTTGGCGGCGTCGTTCTGGCCTGCCGCGCCACCCGCACCAATCATCGTGTGCGCTTCGTCGATGAAGAGAATGATCGGCGTCGGGGAGTTCTTCACCTCTTCGATCAATCCCTTCAAACGATTCTCAAACTCACCTTTCACACCGGCACCGGCTTGCAGCATCGCCAGATCGAGCGAGCGCAGTGACACGTTGCGCAGCGGCGGCGGCACGTCACCTTCGGCAATCCGACGCGCGAACCCTTCCACCACCGCCGTCTTTCCTACGCCCGCTTCGCCCACGAGAATCGGGTTGTTCTGCCGTCGCCGCGTGAGAATGTCCACCACCTGCCGCACTTCAACATCACGTCCGAGCACGGGGTCGATCTTGCCCGCCTTCGCGTTGGCGGTGAGATCGACGGTGTACTGATCGAGATTTGGCGTGCGTCCACCAGCCTTCGCACCGCCCGCAACAGAACCCGCGCCGGCGCTCGCCGACGACGCCGCCGAATCGATCGAGCCCAACTCCGCCGCCGCTTCGCTCGATGGCGCGGTGATGGTGACAAAATCCTTTTTCAGCACATCGGGCGGGATCTTCTCGAACTCGTGGCTGATGTCCACCGCCATGCGTGCCAGCTCTCCAACGGACAGCAGCGCCAGCAGGCAGTGCCCGCTGCGCACGCGCGGCGCACCATACTCCACCGATCCAAGCAACCAGCCTTCGCGCAGCATGTTCACCAACGTCGGGCTCAGACTGGGCGTGCGCGCGTTGCCGGTCTTGAGCTTGTCGAGCGCGCGCGCCAGATCGTCAGCCAGTCGAGAGCGATTGACGCCGAAGTGCTTGATGATTGCGGCACAATCGGTGTCGGTCGCATCGAGGGTCTTCACGAGGAAGTGCTCGATCTCGACGTCGTAGTTGGTGCGAGACAGACACAAGCCCGCCGCCGCTTCCACCGCGCTGCGGGTGGGAGCGTTCAGCTTCGCGATGAGACCACGCAGGTTCACAGCCATGTCGATTCCGTCGTCAGGACGTCAGGAAGGGAACGCAAACTCGCACACGGACAATGCTCGCATCGAACAACGCCACTAACACAAGGTGAGACGTACATCATCCGCATCGCGCGACGGCGGGCGCGATCGCAACCAGGTACCAAAACCGAGCGTAGCGGCGCCAGCAACCCCGAGCGCAACCGCCGGAATCTCGTCGCGCGCAAGCACCAACTGCGCCTCCACGCCAACCTGATCGTCGGCGTACAGGCGTGCCAACTGCCGCAGCGGCTCGTGGTCGCGTCCACCGGGCAGGAAGCTGTTGAACTGCGATCGCGTAAGCGGGCCGAGACGCAATCGCACGCGTGCCAATGGATCGAAAATGGCATCACCAACCACCGCTGAACCGAGTCGTCCGTCTTCGTCGTCGGCGCCGAGGCAGAGCTGGCCAGCGGCGCGCAGTGGCTGCCACTCGCCCACGAACTGCTCGATGGTCGCCGCCACCTCGAAGAAGTCCGACACCAGCTGCGCCAATCCGGCCGCCGGTCGCGTGCGCAAGGCGAGGAGTCCGGCGTAGTAGGCAATCGTGTCGGCCGGCACACCACTTTGTCGCAGCACACCGGGCGTGCCCGCGCCTGCCAGATCCAGCAGGTGCGAACGCAGACGATCTTCGTCGCCGCGCTCCGCCGCCACTGTTGTGCGGTGTCGTTCCCATGCGCGATAGAACAGCGACAGCGCACGATGATGAAACAGGTCGAGGAAATCGCGGAACGCCGTATCGCGTACACGCGCACGCGCCGCCGCATGCTCCGTGTACACGTGCGGCAATACGCCCTGCGGGCCCGTGAGGCCGAGAAAGCGCACGGACATCCGCGGCTGGTCGGTGTGCGACGCGTCGGCTTCATCCGCAGACGGCAGGTCGAGCTTCGCGATCTCCGACGGCGGAAAGGCCAGCGTCGGCGGCACCGACAACCGCACCACTTCGCGCGACGGCACACCCCATCCGCCCACTGCTTCGCGATCGGGATACAAACGCATCAGCAGACGCATCACCTGCACGAACTCGAAGCTCGTTCCTTCGGTCTCGAGCGCGCGCTCCAGGCGCTGCCGTTCCGTCGACGTTACGGGCGCGTTCACGGTGTCATGCATGGCGGATTCACAGCAACGATCGCCATCCGGCGCGTGCCGGCCACTCCGCCACCACACGACGACGCTGGCGCGAACGCACCGACAGCTGCGTGAAGCTGTTCATCGATGCGTACAACGCGAGGAACCGCTCCAGCACGCTCGCCACGAGAAACATGCCACCGCCCGGAAACTGCTCCTCGTCGAACTCGAGTGCGACCTTCCGACCGCGTGCGAACGCGATGCCGTGCTCGGCCGCCACACGGGCAAACGCCGGCTCGCTGCGCACGCTCACCAACCCATCGATCTGCCGCTCTGCACTCAGGGCGTTGCTGACATTGTGCAGTCGCAACAGCTCCTGCAGCGCGTCGGCGGTACCGTCACTCAGCGACAGATGATTGAGCGACAGCGAGGAGATCATGCGCCAGAGCAGCGGCTTGCCAAGCGATGGTTGCACCGACTTCGTGGGATTCACGACGCAGGTGATACGCTGAATCGGACCGCCGCTCAGCAGGTCGAAATCGCCGCGTTCGTCCACACCGAATGGCAATCGACTCGGCAGGTCGCCGTTGAAGCACGTCACCCCGATCGACGCGACATCGACATCAGGCGCACGCATCTCGCCACTCAGGTCGCTGAACGACAGGAAGACATCGGTGCCACGATCGGTGCGCCACGTCGAATCGCGACGTGCCACACTCCAGAAGATGTCGGGATCGGTGCCGCGCACGCCATGACGATGCGAGTACAGTGGCTCGATCACACGACTCGCGCGCGACTCATGCTCCACGAGCGTCACGCGATCCACCGACCACACCTCGACCTCGAGCCGACGGCGCGCATCCGCGATGATCTGATGCTCGTAGGTACGCTCGGTCAGCAGGATCGGCTCGGCGACCTGCTCGAACAGATTCACTGCGGGCGTGGCATTGGTGCGAAACGTGCGCGGAGAAAGCCCGAGCTCGAGTGCCTGCCGGCGTTCCGCGCGCTCGAACGGTGTGATGAGGAAGCCCACGTCAACGCGATCGGTCGCGCCGAGCGTGCGAAGCGCATCGCCAAAACCGGTCACGTCGAGAAAGTGAAACTTCTCGGGAAACGCAAACAGCTCCGTGAGCAGGCTGTAGCCGGTGAAGTTGCGCACCGGGTACGGCAGCATATGCTCGTCGATGCCAAAGCCCACGGGCACGATGCTGCTGCGACCAAGCAGCACCGGTGCGCGCGTGGGCTGATCGGGGTTGCGCACCACCACCTGCGCCACGTTGTTCACCAGCAACTCGTACAACGTATCGGCGACACTGGTATCGCCCGCAACGTGCAACCGCAGCGACGACATGCTGAGATCCTGCAGCTTCACTCCGTCGAACGCGCGAATCTCCATGCGCACGGCTCCGACCGCGTCGCGACCGCTCGCGCCCGCGCCCACACCATCAGGTGTGGTCCACTCCGTCGCGCTGATGGTCAGTGGCCAGAGCGTCGTGTCGTACACGGTGCGAAAGCTGCACGGCACGCCCTGCACTGGTCGCGATTGCAGCGTGCTGCCGCGCGGCACGCGATAGCCCTCCGGCAGACGTCCCTGCGCCGGATCGAGCGGCATGTCCACGATGCACATCGCCGGCAATGGACGCAGCAGCTGCGGGTGCAGCATCTCGAGCAGTGCTTCCGAGATTTCCGGGAAGTCATCGTCAAGTCGGCGATGCACGCGCGCGGTAAGAAACGCGAACCCTTCCAGCAGGCGCTCGACGTGCGGGTCTTCCGCCTTGCTGGCTTCGAGCTGCAACCGCGACGCGACCTTCGGGTAGCGCTGCGCGAACTCGGCGCCGAGCTGGCGCAGATAGGTGAGTTCGCGCTCGTAGTAGAGCAGCAGATCGTCCTGCATCAGACGCGGTCGACGACGTCGTACGTGCCGCTCGAGATCTCGAGTACGGTGTCGAACACCACCTGCTCGGGATTCGGATCCATGCGCAACGTCGCCTCGATGGAGAAGCGCACCTGCGGCGCCTGCACCTGGCTGCTGGCGACCAGCACGATACGCACATTCGTCAGTCGCGGTTCGAAGCGCTCGATCGCATCGCGAATGTCCTCGCTCAACCGGCGCTGACCCGCGGCGGTGCCGATGGCTACGCCGGTGGTGTCGGGGACGCCATACTCATGCACTGAATTGCGCACCTGCGTCTGCGACGCCAGTACCGGCACGATACCCCGGCGCGTGTTCAGCAACCACTCCACATCTCGTTGCACCGCCATCCGGTAGGCACGTGCCGATTCCTCCCGCGTCGTCGACCGATCGGCGGAAACACGCGGCTCCTCATCCGTCAGCCGATCGAGCAGCGACGGGCGAACCGCGCGATCCAGTTCTGTGCGGGCCATAACGTTCGCGTTCCGTTATGCGCGCGTCAGCGCGACTGCAGCGCGAGCGCCTGCAGCGGATCCAGTCGACAGACGCGCAGGTACAGGCCCGTGCGCGCGCTGGACTCGTCGCCGGTGCGATCGAGCACGCGGCACATCAACGCCATCGGCTGCGCGACCAGCGGTCCCGACTCCCATTGCTCGAGCCCCTTGGCATCGATCGTTTCGATGAGCGATTGCAGGATCGGCTGCGCCACCGCATCCAGCCCCGACTCCACCATCACATAGGCAATCTGCGTCTGTCGCACGAACCGTCCGCGCGGCGACTGATCGCGCGACAACTCCAACATCAGCACTTCGATCGCCCGGTTGGGGCGATTCTGCGCGAGTTCGTTGCGCGCCACATCGAACGCGTCCGGTCCGCGCACACTGACCCGGCGTGCGGGACGCGTGCGCGAAAAACCGCCCTGATACGCGGCCGAGGCATCATCGTCGAGTGCATCGGCCAGCACCGTCGTACCGTCGTCGATCTCGACGTCACCGGACTGCGCCGACCCCTCACCATCCGCATCACCACTCGACGCGTCGTCACCCTGCTCGTCGCTGGCCAGCCACGCGCGCGTCTCTTCGTTCGCCGTCGGCGTGTCATCCATGAGCGTCATCCTGGAAAGCTGCGGCAACGCGCGCAGCAGCGCGTGCAGTTCGCTGCGAATCGCCGCGGCAACTGCATCATGACTGCCGCCGAGATTGCCGCACGCGGTGAGCACGTATC
>CAYWCJ010000005.1:32255-38244 GCA_964456595.1 uncultured Gemmatimonas sp.
TCGTTCGCCGCGGCGGGATCGCGGAACGCGACCTCCTTGCCGTCGAGCAGCAGCGTCTTGAGCCGAGCACGGGTGGCGGTCGGCGGCGCTTCCAGCAGCTTTGGATCGACGTCAGGCGCGCCAGCACGCAACTCGCCCCAGCGAAAGCCGCGCAGCAGCAGGTACGGCGCCGGGCTCGTTGGCTCCTGCTGCCGAAACCATCGCGCAATCACCCCGAGCCGGCGTGCCGCATCGTTGCGATTGGACGGTTCGACGGTGAGCGTGCCAGATGCATCCTCAGCCACCGACTCGGCGCTCCCCGACTCAATCTCCAGTGCGACAGGATCAGGATCGGTTTCGAGTTTGCGCGCGAGCTGCGTGCCGAGAAAACGCCTGATCTCGTCGAGCGCACTGCGCATCGGATTGAAGGCCGGTGCATCTCGTCCGAAACGGTCGTCGGTCGTCTTCTCGAGCGCAGACACGCTGGCCACGGCCAGATCGATATCGGCCATCACGGCGCGCACGGCAGCCTTGTTCATCGCCTCGATCGCCGCATCCACCTCCTCCGGAGGACGCTTCCCCTGCTCGATCGCTTCCTCGCGCAACGTCTTCTTGTCGGCGTCGTGCTCAGCGTCCGACTCACTGGGGATCTCGCGCGCCGCGAGACACTGCAGATAGCTCACGCCACTGGTGGCCCACGGTGCCATGCGCACGGCAATCACGAGGCGCGAACCCACCCACTCGAGCGGACCGAGGCGCAGTTCGAGATCACCGTCTTCCGGCAGCGGATGCACCGTCTCCCAGAACTGATCGGTCAGACCGCGCAGCACGTCGAGCCCCGTCGCGAGGCCGGCAACGCCCTGCTTCTGCAGCAGCGCTTCGGTGAGCCACGCCGCGAGCTGCAGATCCTTCGTCTCCGTCTCCAACAGCACCGTCACGGAGGAAACAACGGTCGGCCAATCCGCCACTTTGCGATTGACGACACCCGGCAGGTCCAGCTCTTCGCGACGCGCTTCCTTGATTGCGTCGAGACGAGGATCGTAGCGCAGGTCTCGACCGGACAGATCGGCGCCTGGAATCGGCTGCAGCAATCGGGCGACGAGTTCGGTGTTGACGGGCATCTTTTCTTATCGATCCACTGTCGAGACGATGAACGAGACGATGAATGAATCAGCCACCGCGATCAGTCGGCGCGGACCGGCGCGTCGGGCAACGGCACGATGCCGCCAACCGATGAATCAGTCGGCTGTCAGAATGAGCTGACGGACTTCCAGCAGCGGCACATCGCGTCCATCGATGCGCCACACTTTCTGGCCTACCGGCGCGAACTCGCCGTCGGGAAGCTCCTCCCAGTCGGTCGCGCGCCCGAGTCGCAGCTCGGCGTCGCTGTTGCGCCACGCTGCAGGTGAGAGCGCGGGCAACAGCACTTCACCGAGGTCCATATGGCGGATCTCAGCGTTCGTTTCGACGCGCGCCGGAATCCAATGCAGATCGCGCAGTCGCTGCGGCGCTTCGATGCTGACCGACGCGAGATGCGCAAACGGAATCCACAGATACCGTCCGCCGGCACTCAGCTCGAGCCGCGCACCGATGCGCGGATCGGCGTCTTCGATTGTCGTGAACGGCACGCCATTGCAGCTACCGCGCGGTGACGGCGGTGTCGCACCGGTGGGATAGTCTCCGGTGGCGAACATGTGCTCACGGACGCGTTCAGCCTGCATCGCCGCTTTATAGACCGAAGCCCCCGCTTCGGCCATCGCGCCTGCACCGGCAAGCACGTCGAGCTGCCGCTCCGCGCGATCATACTGACCGGCGAACGCCAGCAGTTCAAAGAGAAACGAGCGGCGCTGGGCGTCGGTCGGATTGCTCCGCAGTTCGACACCCAGCGTTTCGATGGCCGCATCCAGCCGACCGTCGGCGAACAGCTGCTGCGCGGTTGGCATGGATGCGATCGCTCGTTACTTGCTGCTGACCTTGGTCAGATCCCAGGCGCCTTCGCCGGCCTTGGACATCTTGCCCTTCGCGTCCTGCTTGAAGTACGTGACCTTCACGGCTCCGAAGGCGAGCGAAAGCGACTCGGTCGGGGTGTCGTCTCCGCCGCTCGAACCGCTCCACTGGATCGAGTCGACCATGCAGCTGGTGAACTCGTACGTGAGGAAGATCTGTTGACCCGCCTCTCCGCCAGCTTTGCGCATCGTGACCTTGGCCGTCGCGATGTGCTGCCCTTCGCAGCAGCGTTGGAAGAGCTTCGCCGACGCCATATCGGACTTCTTCATGATGTTGAACGACGAGATCGACACCTTGCCCGCAGACAGCCCCGACGATCCGGAACCGATCGAGCTCGGGTTGCTCGCACCCCAGCTGAAGGAATAGATCTCGATCTTCTTCTCGAATCCCTTCGCGGTGGACTCGCCTTCGATGCCGGCCAGCTCGAGAAACGTATCAAACGCCATCGCTGAATTCCTCACACTTGAGAGTGGTCTCCCGGCTCCCGGACCGGACGGTCGGGAGCCACATCCTGCAATGCGATTCGTGCTTACTTCGCGGCTTCGGGCAGTTCGGCGACGAGACGCATGGCTACGCCGAGTTCGTCGAGCTGGTAGTGCGGGCGCATGTACGCCACGGCGCGATACACACCGGGCTTCCCCGGCACTTCCACCACATCGATGCGCGCTTCGGACAGCGGCTTGCTCGCCTTGATCATCGCCGGCGCGTCATCGAGCGCGACGTAGTTCTGGATCCATCGATTGAGGAACGAATCGATTTCGGCGCGTGACGTGTAGCCACCGATCTTGTCGCGCATCATCACCTTGAGATAGTGCGCGAACCGTGACGTCGAGAAGATGTACGGCAGCTGAGCCGACAAACGCGCGCTCGACGACGCCTTCGGATCGTCATACACCTTGGGCTTCTGCGCCGACTGGATCGAGAAGAACGCGGCGTTCGGCGTCCCCTTCTGGTGCACGAGCGGTGCGAACCCGAGGTCGGCGAGCTCCTTCTCTCGACGATCGGTGATCTGCACTTCCGTCGGGCACTTCATCGCGATCTCGCCCGACTCGGTGCGGAAGTTGTGCACCGGCAGCCCTTCCACCAGTCCGCCGCTCTCGACACCGCGAATGGCCGCCGTCCAGCCGTAGAACGCGAACGCCTTGTTCACGTTCGCCGCCAGCGCGTACGCCGCGTTCCCCCAGCAGTAATCATCGTGGTTGGTGCCGTCCACGCGCTCTTCGTAATTGAACGCTTCGACGGGCACCGTGGCCGAGCCGTACGGCTCGCGCATCAGCACGCGCGGCGCCGTCAGCGCGACGTAGCGCGAATCGTCGGTGCCGCGGAACGCCTTCCACTTCGCGTACTCGGTGCTGTCGAAGATCTTCGCCAAGTCACGCGGCGTATCGAGATCGGCCCAGCTCTCGAGGTTGAGCATATCGTGCGACGCGGCCGTCATGAACGGTGCATGCGCCGCCGCGGCCACGTTGGAAATCTTCTCCAGCAGCTCGATGTCCTGACCGCTCTTCTCGAAGTAGTAGTCTCCCACCATCGCCCCGAACGGCGTGCCACCGAAGACCCCGTACTCCTCTTCGTACACCTTCTTGAAGAGCGCGCTCTGGTCGAACTCCGGCGCGCGTTGCAGGTCGCGCAGCAGATCCTTCTTGGAGACGTTGAGCACCTTGATCTTGAGCATGCTGCTCGTCTCGCTCTGCTTGAGCAGATACTGCAGGCCGCGCCACGAGCCTTCGAGCTTCTGGAAGTCCGGGTGGTGCAGAATCTCGTTCAACTGCAGCGACAGCAGATGATCGATCTGCGCAATGCGCGCATTGATCATCGTTTCCGTGTCGCGATTGATCGTGATCGACCCCTCCAGCACCTCGGACACGAAGCGCTTCACCAGATCCTTGCCTCTTCCCTTCGATTCCGCGTCCTTGCCCAACTTCCCCTGCTCGACGATCTGATCGAGCAAGGAAAGCTCGGCGTCCGTCGTGACGGCTTGCGCCGCTGCCTTCTGTGCTTCGGCCATGATCAGCTCTCCAGACCGAGTTCGGCCTTCAACCTGGCCATCTTGTCCTTGTCGCCGAGCGTCTCCTGCAGCACTTCGTCGAGCTTTTCGTTGGTCTGCAGATTGGCGCGCAGGTTGGCCAACTCCGTGCGCAGCTCGAGCAGTTCGCGCAGCGGCTTGACCTGCTTGGCCACCGCTTCGGGCGAGAAGTCATCCATGCTGCGGAAATTCAGCTCGATGCCCAGCTTCGGCGCATCGGCATCTTCGCTGAGCTTGTTCTCCACGGAGAACTGCAGACGCGGCTTCATGCTCGCGATCGTGTCGTCGAAGTTGTCGGGCGTGATCTCGACGAACTTGCGATCCTTCAGGCGCGGCAGCGGCTCGCTGGGATTGCCACTGAAGTCGCCCAGCACACCCATGAGAAATGGCAGTTCCTTCATCTCGATGGCGCCACCGGTTTCGACCTCGTATGAGATCTGAATACGGGGTGGGCGCACGCGCTCCAATTTCTTCTGAGTATTGTCGGCCATGCGAATGCTCCGGCGCGCATGCGCCTGGGAATGGAGTGTGGCAAGGTGGGGAAGGCTGCCAAGTGTTCTCCCGCGAAACGTCGTTGTCAAGCATATGACAGCGTATTCGCGTCACATCGGCGGCACCAGTTCGCGCTTTAGCGGCGCACCGCGTCACCAGCACACGCGCAGATCGGCGCCGCGGCACACGTCGTTCACCACACAGCGGCCGCGGTCGTGAGATCTGACGATGACGGACACGTCGCACTACGTTTGGGCCATGCGTCACTTGCAGCCGGTCCTGTGGACCAAAGGCGTCCTGCTCTCGCCGCAGCATCTGCAGGCACAGGACCGTCATCATGAAGAGACCCTCGCGTTTCAGGTCGGCGCGCTCAGCTTCTGTCCGTGGGGATTCGTCCGGCTTGCCTTCGACCACGAGGCGCTGGCCGGCGGCACACTCGTGCTCACGGCCGTGGCGGGGCGCTTTCCCGATGGCCTCCTCTTCGACGCGCCGCAAGGTGGTACGACGCCAGCGCCGAAACCGCTCGCCGAGGCGTTCGGCCCCGATCAGCGCACGTTGCTCGCGTATCTCGCCGTCCCCGAGTATCGCCCGGGCGCCCGCAACATCGCGCGCACCAGCGATCGCACTGCCGCACGCTGGCTGGCCGATGAGCAGTTGGTACGCGACGAAACCACCGGGCTGAGCGAACGACCGATTCAAGTGGCGCCGCCGGGCCTCCGCCTCCTGCTCGAGGGCGAGGCGATCGAAGGCTACACCACGCTCCCCGTCGCGCGACTGCAGCGTGCCGCGTCGGGTGCGATTTCCTTCGACCACACGTTCATTCCGCCGCTGCTCGACCTGGCGGCCAGCGACACCCTGATGAGTCTCGCGCGACGACTCACCGAACGACTCGCGGCCAAGAGTGCCTCGCTCGCCGGCAGTCGGCGGCAACGCAATCAAGGGCTGGCCGATTTCTCCGTGGCCGACGTCAGCGCCTTCTGGCTGCTCTACACGCTCAACACGCACTTTCCGGCAGTGCGCCATTTGTATGAAGTGCGCCACGGGCACCCCGAACAGCTCTGGGAGGCCATGCTCTCGCTCGTGGGCGCACTGTCCACCTTCGCCACGACGGCCGACGCACGCACGTTGCCGGCTTACGATCATCTGCGCCTGGGCGAAGGGTTCGCCGAACTCGAACGGCGGCTTTACGAGCTACTCGAAGGCGCCGTCGTGGATGCGGCCGTATCGCTGCCACTCAAACCCGTGCGCTCCACCTTGCACGCGGTCGCGATCGACCAAGCCAAGTGGCTCGACGCCCCACAGTGGTTTCTCGCGGTCAGCGCTCCGGTCAGACAGCAGGAGCTCATCACCAAGGTCCTGTCCGGCTGCAAGGTCGGCTCGGCGGACGCCGTGGACACACTCATCCGGCAAGCGCTGCAGGGACTCGAACTGGCGCACATGTCCTCGCCACCGGGCGCCGTGCCGGTGAAACTCGACTTTCAGTAC
>CAYWCJ010000006.1:0-9650 GCA_964456595.1 uncultured Gemmatimonas sp.
GTCTGCACGATGGTGTAGTTGTTGTTGTAGAACCCGTTCGGCAACATCGGTGGCCCGGCATTCGAGCCAAACGACATGAGACAACGTTCGGCCAACGGGCGGTTCTCGGGATTGTCGTACTGACCAAACCGGCGGTTCCTGGCCCCGCGCTGCTGGGCCCACGCGCGCGCCGCCGGGGTAAGCGGAGGCAGGCGGCCGTTGGCCGGATCGACGATGAACGAGCTACGCAGCTCGCCGTTCACGAAAGCCACATGATCCCCAGCGTCGATCCACACGTAGTTGTATCCGCCGACGTTGCCGGCGGCGCCGGTGGAGCCGTCACCACCCACGGGCGGTGCGGTGCGATTCGGATCGCTGGGCTTGGCCGTGCTCTCGACGGTATCGGCACGGACCTTTTCAAACGCCGCCGCCTGCGTCTTGCTCAACGCGCGCGGCAGTCCGGCCGGTCGCTCCAGCGGCGTGAGTGTCGCGTTGGTCCAGTTGCCCTGCAGATCGGGATGCCCGTCTGGCGTGCGCGGCGCCACGTAACGTGCGCGTGCAGGAGCCGACTTCGACGTCGTCGCCGTGGCGGCCTGCGCGTCCACGAAGCGCGGCACGATCGACGCCAAAAGCACCGCCGCCAGCGGGAGGCGGCGAAACAGTGGTCGAACCAGAGACATGGGATCCGTCACGGTTTGATGGGAGCTTTGCGCAGGTGACCGTACAGCAATTCTTCCACGAACTCGACGCACTTGAACTGCCCCAGCGTCGCGTCGGGTTCGACATTGCGATACAACGTCGTGCGAATGGTCCACGGACGCGTGAACGTCTGCGGATCATCCATCGTCGCTTCGTAGCGGATGTGATCGGGCCCAAGCATCGTGTAGCGCTCCACCACCTTCATCGCTTCGGTGTGGTGGTTGCCCGCACGATCGAACCACGTCTCGGCGTTCATCCCGGTCACCGTGACCACAAACGTGTCACCCTGCCAGACGCCAACCGACTGACCCATCCAACTGTCGGTTTCGGCCGGACCAGGATCCCTGAGATACACCCGTCGCGTGGCACCGGCGTACTCGTACGCCATGAAGAACGCCTTGGTGCTTTGAATGATCTGAAACGAGTACGGCATGTAGTTGGCGCGCGGCACGCCCGGCAGGTAGCACTTGATTTCGGGATCACGGGTCAGCCAGTTCTCCTGATTCTCGCGCTTCTTTGCCAGTGCTTCGGCCGTGTAGGGAATCGGACCACCCACCACGATGCCGCGCCCCGACGGCACGGAGCCGACGGCGCCGAACGCGAGGACTTCCTTGGCCGGAACGGGGACCACCGGCCCCGGTCGCGACGCCAGCGCCGCGCGGGCGTTGTGCGGTTCGATATCGTAGTTGTCGTTGCCGTTGGCGCGCCAGATCCCGTTCATATCAGGCTTGCCGTTGGCGAGCCGCGGAATCGTACCGCGCTGCGCGTGGAGCACTGTGGGGGCCAGCGCGGGGACGCACAGCAACGCCACAACAGCGAGCCGACATACAATCGAACCGAACGCAGCCAACCGGTCGCGCATCACCACAATCCTGACTCCGTTCGTCATCGGTGGACGTGTCTGAACGACGAGAAACTACGGCGCGACGCGCAGGTGCTCAACGCTTTCGGCTCGCGCGGTACGCCGCCGACTGGCGACTGACGATCTCCAGCAGGTTACCGATCGACAGGTTCACGTCGACGAGGTGCAGTCCCCACTGGGCCTGCGCGGGCGTGCCCGTCCCGATGTCACCCGGAATATTGTCGGCGCGCGGGTCGGCGGAATCGGGGTGTACGGTGATCGCGAGACGCGAACCGTTCGCATCGTTGATGCACTCCGCCGTGAGCAAGCCCGGCACGCTCACGAATGGCGTCCCCAAAGCCGCATCCTGCGGAAGCCAGCGGTGCGCCTTGGGCGCTGCACCCACGATGAGGCTTCCGGTGGCACTGAAATAGGCGCGCAGCGCGCCGCTCCCACCGCCCAGTGCGGCCGGGTTGGTGCAGCCTGCTTCCATCCCGGCACCCGGCACACGCCCAAAGAGCGCACGCGCCGACGGCGGCACCGCGCTGCGGAACGATCCGTACGTGATCACGCAGCCAACCTGGTCCGCCCGTCGGCAGAGCGGCATCGACTGAAAGGCGCCCCCCACGTCCTTCCCCGCGGGCACCGCGATATTGGCGCCAAGGAGCACCGCCGACACGATCAATCGCTGCTGGGCCTTGCCGTCGATCTCCCGCTTGATCAGCTCCTCGAGCAGGTAGGATCCCTGCGAATGCCCGATGAGCACCACGCCGCGCCCGTTGTTGTCGTGCGCGAGGTAGTGCGCCCAGGCAGACGCCACGTCGTCATACGACAGGCCCCGATTGAGCGCGGCAGTTGCGGGCGCCGCCAGACGCTTTTGCAGACCGCGCAACGTGACCTGACGATACAGCGGCGCGAAGGGGCGGCACTGCGACGCGAAGCGCGCGAACTGCTGGCGCACGACATCGCGCTCTTCGTCGCCCGCGACCATGTCACTGACGTCTGACGTATCGCGTGAGACCGTCGGGTACACGTAGAAGCAGTCGATGGACGGGTTCTTCGCTGCCGTCCATTTTTCCGTGGACGTCGAGCCGTTGCCCTGCAGGACGGTCGTGGTCAGGTCGACCGCGCAGGCGTCGGAGCGTCCGGGCCGACAGAGCCAGGACTCGGGCTTCGTGTAGACCGAGTCCTGCGCGAGAAGCACGAATGCGGCGAGCACGAACATGATTGGGAAGTCCGGTGGAGAGTGGATCTGCGAACCACGGGGGCGTCCAAGGCACTCCGCCCCACGATGGTGTCACGAGAATCCGCCACATGCCAGCATCGCGCGGGGAAAATGTCGGCCGAGCGAGTGAAACGTTGTGCTCTACAAGTGAGGGGACAAAGCAGCACGTCGTTCCAGCAGGAAGCTATGTGAACGAGTGACAGCACCCGCCACCCGCGGCAGGAGCAAGCATGTATGCATACGTGAACCGCCCGGGCGCGGTCGAGCCAGTCTTGGCGCGCCGGGGAAATTTGCGATGACATTCATTTCACGAGAATCGGAGATGCAATTGCTGCGTCGCGCGCGGGGCGCATTGCGCGCAGCGCATTGCGCGCAGCGAGACGTCGCTCGCCGCCGGTCGGATGACGATTGCCGTCGGGAATGGCGTGTGCGAGGGGAACGTCGCCGGATCCGGATGCCCCGCGCGTGAACTGTTGCCCTTCGTTATCGACGTAGCCGGATATCACGCTCTCCGGCTCGTTTGAGTTGGCCATCGATGCTGGCGGGCGGGCGACCGGCGACGGTCAGGAGGCCGCCGTCAAGGTGCGAAGGCCTGATCGGCCCACCGGAACCCGTCGACAAGTCCGGAGTCTGTGAACACACGCTACGACAGCTACGAAAAGTCCGAAGACATCATCTCTGCGCTACGCAGTACGACGATCAAGGGGCGGCGCATACTCATATGTCGCGATCGGAGCTGACGCCATCGGCGTGGCCGACCGATTCGACAGTGGCTCGCCACGCCGCGCCAGCAACGCCTTCACATGATCCCGCTGCAGCAGATACAGCCAGCCGCCAAACGCGCTGGCAATGGTGGTGAAGGCAAGCATGAGGAGGCTCGCGCCATAATCGGGGTGCCAGCCTCGTGTCGCTTCCAGCGTGAGGGAAATGCCGCCGCCCCAGCCGACGACGTGTGGCGCAATCTCGCGGTAGTGATATCGATCGCGTCCATGAAATTCCCCCACCACATAGCCG
Source organism: uncultured Gemmatimonas sp. (assembly GCA_964456595.1). GTDB lineage: Bacteria > Gemmatimonadota > Gemmatimonadetes > Gemmatimonadales > Gemmatimonadaceae > Gemmatimonas. The sequence continues at coordinate 3,759 of CAYWCJ010000006.1, forward strand.
ACGAGCGTGAACGCGGCGATGTGCTCCAGCATCACGTAGATGAGGTGATTCGTGAGCGGGGTGCCGGTCGGCAGCAGCGTCAGCGAGCCGCGCCACGGTATCGGCGTTTCGTTCAACGGCCAGAGCGACGCAAGTGTGAGATAGGCGGCGAAGAGTGGCAGAACGAGCCGCAGCGTGGGGAGCTCGAAGCGGCGGTTGACGAATTCCGCGCGGTAGCGCGAGGTGGCGATGCTGCGCAGCCAGGCGGTGCCCACCGTCAGCGAGACGGCCGCGACGAGGAGGTGCGGATCACCGATCGTCGCCGGGACGAGCGCAACCGCACTCCAGGCGAGTGCGGCGAGCGATAGCCAGCCGCGGGCGAAGCCATGGGACGGCGCGAGGTACGCGGCGTGCACGGTGCCCAGAATGCCGCCGGCGAAGACGGCAATGGGAAGCACCAACCAGGCGCGCGAGCCACCCGCGCTCGCCAGCCCCAGCAACCACGACAGCGGCACCAGCAGGTAGATGAGCGCCGTGAGCGGCAGCTCCAGCGCCAGCGTGCGCACCGCATGTGCGCTCTGCACGCGCTTGAGGATGAGCGAATAGACCGCCGCGCCGAGCATCGCGCCTGCGGCGTTCGTCACCACGTCCACCAGCGAGGTGTAACGGGTGGCCTCGAACAGCTGCGCCGTCTCCACGCACGCGCTGAGCAGCGCGCCGAAGAAGAACACGCGAAGCAGCGACGCCGGTGCGCCCGAGGGTCGTGTGAGCTGATAGACGAATCCAAATGGCAGAAACATCAGCACGTTCATCACCACATCCTGCCAGTACCACAATGCGGTCAGCCCGTGCACCGGGGCCGACGCGAACTGAAACGGCGCCATGGTGATGATGCCCATCATCGCGGCCAGATACGCCAGCGTCGCCCGTCCCAACCTGGCCGCCGTGATGTCCGACGCGCGACGCCGGCGGTGCAGCGGCGGCAGGATGACACGGGGCACGGCCGCCGGCGGCGTTGTCGGGTGGAGATGGTGCATGCAGCGGAGTATCGGCAGCAGGCGCTATGTTCTGTTTGATCGCCTCTTCCCGCCAATATCCGCATCATGCCGACTCGCTATCCTGCTCTCTGCCTGCTCTCCGGCGCCCTGCTGTTGGCCCCCGCCGCGCCGATATCGGCGCAGGCCGCCCGCGCGAACGCCGCGCCGCCGATGTTGCCGCTCGATTCCACCACCTTCAGCACCATGGGGTGGCGCAATGTCGGCCCGTGGCGCGGCGGTCGCTCGGTGGCGGCGGCCGGCATCCCGTCGCAGCCGATGACGTACTTCGCTGGCTACACGGGCGGCGGCCTGTGGCGCACCGACGATGCCGGCAACAACTGGCGCAACATCTCGGACGGGTACTTCCGAAGCGGATCGGTGGGCGCAATCGCGGTGGCGCCGTCGGATGCAAACGTCATCTACGTCGGGATGGGTGAGCACGCGATCCGCGGGCAGTCCTCGACGTATGGCGACGGTGTGTATCGCAGCACGGATCAGGGACGCACGTGGACGAATGTGGGGCTCGGCACCACGCGACAGATCTCGGCGGTGCGCATTCATCCGAACAATCCCGACGTCGTGTACGTCGCGGCGCAGGGTGATCGCTGGAAGGGAAGCGCGGATCGCGGCATCTATCGCACGATGGATGGTGGAAAGACGTGGACGATGGTGCTCAAGGGAGACAACGCGACGAGTGGCGCGTCGGACCTGTCGATGGATGCCACGAACCCGCGCATACTGTACGCCGCGTTCTGGGATCATCAGCGCACACCGTGGATGGTGCGGAGCGGTGGCGCGGGCAGCGGCATCTGGAAGTCGACCGACGCCGGCGACACGTGGACGCGGTTGATCGAAGGACTACCCAAGCTGATGGGCAAGATCGGTGTCGCGGTGTCACCCGCCCATCCCGATCGTGTGTACGCGATCATCGAAGCGGAAAACGGTGGACTGTTTCGCTCCGACGATGCAGGCAAGACGTGGCGGTTGATGTCGGGCGACCGATTGATCCAGACGCGCTCGTGGTATTACATGCACATCACGGCCGATCCGAAGAACGCGGACGTGGTGTGGATCAGCAACGCGCCGCTGCTCAAGTCGATCGATGGTGGCCGCACGTTTCAGAATGTGCCCGCCACGCACGGCGACAATCACGGACTGTGGATCAACCCCACCGACAGCCGCTACCTGATCAACTCGAACGACGGTGGTGTGTCCGTGTCGCTCGATGGTGGCCGCAGCTGGAGCACGCAGGACAATCAGCCCACCGCGCAGTTCTATCACGTCGCGGTGGACGACGCATTTCCGTACAAGCTGTACGGCGGGCAGCAGGACAATTCGTCGGTGATCATCAGGAGCCGCACCGAAGGCGGCGCGATCGGTATGCGCGACTGGAGCGAAGGACCCGGCTGCGAGAGTGCGAACGTGGGCGTGAGTGCGAAGAATCCGCGCCTCGTGTACGGCGGTTGCTATCAGGGAATCATCGACGAACTCGACACGCAGAGCGAAGTGTCGCGCGCGATCATGCCGTGGCCGGAAATGAACCTCACCGAGCCGACCGACAAGACGAAGTACCGCTACAACTGGACCGCGCCGGTATTCGTGTCGCGTTTCGATGACAAGGTGGTGTATCACGGCGGCAACGTGCTCTTCAAGACGACCGATCGCGGCATGAGTTGGACGCCGATTTCGGGTGACCTCACACGCAACGACAAGTCGCGGCAGGGGTGGGGCGGTGGTCCGATCACCAACGAAGGCGCCGGCGGCGAGGTGTACGCCACGATCGTCGTCATCAACGAATCGATGCACGATGCGAACACGCTCTATGTGGGCACCGACGATGGACTGATGCAGCTGTCGCGCGACGCGGGGAAGACGTGGAGCAACATCACGCCATCCGCGTGGGGCGACGGTCTGGTGAACGAGATCGAAGTGTCACCCTTCGATCCGGCCACGGTGTACGTCGCCTTCCGCAAAGATCGTCTGGGCGATCCGACGCCGCATGTGTTCCGGTCGACGGACTACGGCAAGACGTGGACACGCCTGGTGAACGGCTTGCGCGATGGTGAACCGGTGCGCGTGGTGCGCGAGGATCCCGAGCGTCGCGGGCTGTTGTACGCCGGCACGGAAACGGGTGTGTACCTGTCGTACGATGCGGGCGCCAAGTGGATGCCATACGTCGGCTTCCCCGTCGTACCGGTGACCGATCTCGAGGCGCGCCACGGTGATCTCATCGCGGCCACCGAAGGTCGGTCGTTCTGGATTCTCGATGATCTCTCCGTGGTCCGACAGCGCGCCGACTCGATCGCGACCGCTGCCGTGCACCTCTATCAGCCGCGCAGCGCGGTACTCGCGGGTGGTGACTCCGGGCCGGCGCGCAACGCGGGGCGCAATCCGGCGTACGGTGCGACGATCTACTATCGACTGGCGGGAGTACCCGACAGCAGCACGACGGTGAAGGTCGAGTTTCTCGACAGCAAGGGAACGGCACTGCGCACGTACGTGAGTCGTGGCGATTCGACCGATCGCATCACGGTGAAAGCAGGACTCAACAGCGTGAACTGGAACCTGCGTCGCGCCGCGCCGACACGCATCCCCGGCATTCTGCTCTTTGGTGCGCCCGGCGACGGTGGAGCGCGCGTCGCGCCCGGCACGTATCAGGTGCGACTCACGCAGGGCACCACGGTGATGATGAAGTCGTTCGAAGTGTTGCAGGATCCGCGCATCGATGTGCCGCGCGCGGTCGTCGCCGAACGTGATTCCATCGCCAACCTGTTGTCCAATCGCATCACCGAAATTCACGACGCCGTGTTGCGGGTGCGTGACCTGCGCACGCAAGTCGCCGGCTTCACCACGCGCAGCAAGGACGCCACGAACGCCGACACCATTGCCAAGGCGGGCAAGGCGCTGGGCGACAAGCTCTCCAAGATCGATCCGCGGCTGACCACGAAGGCCGGCAACGGTCAGGATATCATCAACTACGCCAACGGCATCAACGGACAGTACGGCTTCCTGCTCGGCCAGGTGGAAGGCAATCCCGGAGTCACGAAGCCGGTGCGCGATCGACTGGTGGAATTGGAACGCCTGTGGATGTCGTTGCGCAGTGAAGTGGAGCTGATCGAAACGCAGGATGTCGCCGCGTTCAACGCACTGCTGCAGGCGGGCAAAGTGCAGGGTGTCATCACGCCGACGAAGAAGAAGGGGCCGATTCTGTGATGTCGCGAATGACGCGAACAACGGCGCGAATCGACGCGAAGCAGGTAGCGCGCCTGGTGGGCATTGTCGCGGGGTGCGCGTTTGTTGCCGGGCGTGCGCAGGCGCAGGCTTCCTGGCTCGTTCCTGCCAACTCGTACTACCCCGGCGCGGGAAACGACTGGCAGCATCGTCGTGCGGCGCAGGTAGGGCTCGATTCGGCGAAGCTTGCTGATGCGATCGCGTTCGCCATCACCAGCGAGAGCAAGAACCCGCGCGATCTCGAAGTCAATCACAACCAGACATTCGGGCGCGAGCCGAATGGGGCGGCGATCGGACCGATTGCGCCTCGTGGTGACGCGACGGGTGTGATCCTTCGCGGTGGATACATCGTCGCCGAATGGGGCGATCCGGGCGCGGTGGAGATGTCACACAGTGTGACGAAGAGTTTCCTCAGCACGGTGGTCGGGCTCGCGTTCGACAAGGGACTGATTCACAGCGTACAGGACACGGTGTCGAAGGCGGTGGGTCCGATCCTGCTCGCAAATGCGCCCACGGCGGGTTTCGTTGTCGATGCGCCGTCCGCCGGCCGATGGTTGCGACCTTTCGACACGCCACACAATCGTCGTCTGACGTGGGATCACCTGCTGCGACAGGTGAGTGACTGGGAAGGCACACTCTGGGGAAAGCCCGAATGGTCCGATCGCCCAGCGAGAACGCCGACGCCGTGGGCGCCGCGCGCACGTGTGGAGCCGGGCACGGTGTACGAGTACAACGACACTCGCGTGAATGTGCTGGCACTCGCGGCGCTCAATGTCTGGCGGAAGCCGCTGCCGGAAGTGTTGCGCGAGCAGATCATGGAGCCGATCGGTGCGTCGAGCACGTGGCGCTGGTACGGCTACGACAACGCGTGGATCGTCCTGGACGGGCGCGTGGTACAATCGGTGAGCGGTGGTGGTCATTGGGGCGGCGGCATGTTCATCAACTCGCACGACATGGCGCGATATGGACTGCTGACGCTGCGACGCGGCATGTGGAAGGACAAACGTCTGCTCTCCGACACGTGGGTGACGCAGGCGCTCACGCCGACCGCTGCGCAGCCGACCTACGGCTACATGAACTGGTTCCTCAACACCGATCGGAAGTACGTGCCGAGTGGACCGGCAACAGCGTTCCTGCACCTGGGCAACGGTACGAACATCATCTACGTGGATCCGACGAACGATATTGTGGCGGTGGTGCGCTGGATCGAGAACGGCGCGGTGGACGGTTTCGTGCAGCGGCTGGTGGCCGCGGTCTCGGCGCCGATGGACGCCGCTGCGCGTCGTTGATCGCTTGCGCATGCGTGAGATTAGGGACGGCGTGTTGCGCGCGTTGACGACCGCGACGACGGCGTGCGTCCTGCTCTCAGCGCGCGCGCTCGACGCGCAGGGCATCGGACGGTTGCGTGGTGCGCTGTTCGACAGTCTGGCGAAGAAGCCACTCGCTGGCGCAACGGTGCTGGTGTCGGGCTCCGAGCGCATCGGTGACACCGATCTCGATGGACGGACCGTCGGCAGTCAGCGCAGCAGCTGGCTTTCGAGGAGCGTCGCAAGACTGGATTCGGACACTACATTGGGCCCGATCAGCTGGTGGGACGACCGGACTTCAGCAGCGTGCTGCGGAATGTGCTGCGGAATGTGCTGCG
>CAYWCJ010000006.1:9750-31608 GCA_964456595.1 uncultured Gemmatimonas sp.
TGGGACGACCGGACTTCAGCAGCGTGCTGCGGAATGTGCTGCGGAATGTGCTGCGCAATGTGCTGCGCAATGTGCTGCGCAATGTGCTGCGGAATGTGCTGCGCAATGTGCCGACACTACAGGTGCAGCGGCGTGGACTGCGGTCGAGTGTGACGATTACCCGCGGGCCCCGTGTACGCAGTCCAACGTACTACCTCGATGGACGTCGTTCTTCGCTCGACGAACGGAACTTCTTCATGCCCGAGGAGCTTTTCGGTGTGGAGGTGTACACGAGCCGGGGCGCGATTCCCACCGAGTTCCTTTCCAGCAACAACTGCGGCGCGGTTGTCGTCTGGACCAAGCGCGGACGACGATAGGCGCGATAGGATGCCATCATGAACGAAGACCGCGTAGCAACGTTGCGGGAAGAGTTTCTCAATGCAACCACGCATGGGATCGGGTTGCTGGCGAGTCTGATCGGGTTGCCGATCCTCGTGCTCACGGCGGCGGCCAGCGGTGAACGACTGACGATCATCGGTGCGAGCGTGTTCGGTGCGACGCTGGTGGCGTTGTATGCAACGTCCACGCTGTACCACGCCATTCCGCACCCCACGCTCAAGCAGAAGCTCCGGGTGTGCGATCACGTGGCGATCTACCTGCTCATTGCCGGCACCTACACGCCATTCACCCTCGGCGTCCTGCGCGGCACGTGGGGCTGGACGATGTTCGGCATCGTGTGGACGCTCGCGGCGCTAGGTGCATTGTTCAAGTTGCGCTACGGTCCGCGCTTCCAGCGCGCGTCGACGGCGATGTACATCGCGATGGGCTGGGTCGTGATCATTGCCGTGAAGCCGATGATGGAGCAGATGCCGACTGCAGGATTGCTGCTGCTTGGTGCAGGCGGATTGTTCTACACGGGCGGATGTGTGTTCTATCTCGCACGCCGCAGCTGGTCGCATCCGGTGTGGCATCTCTTCGTGATGGGCGGTAGCGCGTGTCACTATTTCGCCGTGCTCTGGTATTCGTCGCCGCTGCCGCACAGCATTTCGGGCAGCGTGTTGCGTTGACGCTCGGGCGTGATCCGGGATGCGTGCAGGTCGTGCCGACTTGACGCGCGTACAGGCGCTGCGCGTCATCGCGCTCATGTTCGTTGTGGCAGGCTTGGCGCACTTCGTGGTGCCGCATACGTTCGAACGCATCGTGCCGAGTTGGGTGCCGAACCCGAAGGCCGTCGTCTTCTGGAGCGGCATTGCCGAAATCGCCGGTGCCATCGGGCTGCTCGTGCCAGCCACGCGTGTGTACGCCGCGTGGGGACTGATCGCGCTGCTGCTGTCCGTGTTTCCGGCCAACGTGCAGATGCTGCAGCTGGCACGCGCGGACGGTGCCAACCCGATGTATGTGGCAGCATTGTGGGCGCGACTGCCGTTGCAGGCCGTCCTGATCTGGTGGGTGTGGCGCGCGGCAGTGAGACGGCCCGCGTAGCCGCCGGACGCGTCACTCCAGCGTCAGAAATTGCTCCGATACCCATCGATGCTCGAGTCCGATGCGGCACCATCCATTGCTGCGCTCGTGAATGAACACTTGCTGCTTGCGCGCGAGCGACGCGAGCTTGTCGAACGCACCACCAGGGCCACTGCGCACGTTCAGCGTGTTGGTGTTCACTGTGGCGCACTCCACCGGCACCACGAGGCGTGCGGCCACCCACTCCTGCTGCGATCCGGAGATCTTGAACCATCCATCGCGCTCGTCGTAAATACGAAGGATGCTGCCGAGCAATACGGTGTTCACCTTCGGCGCATCGGCGGCAGAGCCAGCGCGCACGTTCAGTCGATCGGTGTTCACGCAACCGTAGCGCATGTCTGCGGGCGGTGCCGACGGAACGGACGCTTCGGCGCCGCCCATTGCACGACGCAGCAATGGCAGGAACGAGCGCTGTGCGTGTTCGATCTTGTTGCCACCGAAGAACGCGGATCCAGGGCAGGTCTTCGTCACGCCGCTACCGTTGGTTCGCGCGCCGGTGTCGAGACGGAACCAGTGGTGGTAGACGATGCGATCGGTGTTCACTGGAATGGCAAACCGTTTGCACAAGGCGGACGACATGCCGATGATCGTCGCACGATGAGCCGCTGACATCACATCGCGGCCGGTGTCGAAGTTGCCGACGTGTTCGACGGCGACGGCGTTGGCGTTGTTGCCCTTGATGCACGCTGGCGATTGCTCGAGCGTGCGGCCGGTCATCACCGTGCCGTCGGGAAATGTGGTGAAATGCTGGCCGATGTCAGCCCACCCGTTGTTGACGATGTGATGGCGCTTCATCGCCGACTGCAGGTCGAAGTGATTCGTGCCGGAGAAGCTTCCATACGAAGGCGACCAGGTGTGATGCTGCTGGAGCGTGAGGACTGTGCGCCCCACCTGTTGCTGCGCGAGCCAGCCCTCGAACTCGCCGAGGGTCATGAGCGTGAAACCGAGGCGTGTCTGCATGGCCGATGGTCACCGACGATGAATGTGGGAACAGGCGAACTTGCGCATCAAGGTGTGCATCAAGCAAGGCGCATACTCAACGTGCGAACTGCGTGGCCGACGCGCCAATCGCCACTACTGCGCCATCTGCGATCGCAAAGAGGCGTTCGTCGCCGCGTGCGCGGAACGCACCCGTTCCCGTGAACTCCGCAAAGGCCGGCAGCAGCCCCACGCGCAGGCCAAAGGCAAAGCATGGCAACTTCACGCGCTGCCGCCCGCGCCCACCGAGCGAGACGTGCGGATGCAGATGACCCGCCAGAACATAGCCCGCGTCACTTTCGTCGGGATGATGCGCGCAGGCGAATGGCCCCAGTATCCACGGCGCGTCCACGCAGTCGATCTCCAGCGACGGCGGTGGATCGCCGGCGTGCGCGTCGTGGTTGCCGCGCACGAGCACGATGCGCAGCGCCGGATGCGCGGTGCGCCACGCAGCTCGTGGAGAACGCGGGTGAGTCTCGCGAGATCGGACGCCGTGGTGCCAGTGGGAACGGGCACGTTGGCGGCACGAAACGCGGCGGCTTTCCCCCAGTGCAGATCGGCCACGAGCACCGAGTCGTGCTCAGGCAGATGAAGCGCGCGATCTGGCAGCAACACGGCGCGATCGCCGCCGAGCGTGATCTCGAGTGTGCTCATGGTCCGTTCAGCGAGTGATGAGCAAAGGTTGGTCGCACCCCCGCCAAATGCTCATGCGCTGCTCATCGGGCCAGCGCTGGACGAAGCATCGATGGGGCGCCGGCTCGCGTGGACTTCTCGGCGGAGACAGTCATACGACGAATACGATCGGTGAGCTTTTCGGTCGTCAGCTTGCCGCGACTGAAGTCCACGAGCAGAGGAAAGGCGAGCGGTGTGGGCTGTTCGACATCGATGACGCGCACGGTGGAGGTGGACAGCCGCGCCAGTACGCGACCGAGGCGGCTCGCCTCGAGCTGTCGTTCCAGTACTTCGCGTTGCGCCTGATGAATGAGCAGGTTGTCGGGATCGTACTTCACGAATACATCATATAGCAATCCACTCGACGCCTGCACCTGCTTGAGCGACTTCGCCTGACCAGGATAGCCCGCGAAGACCAGTCCGGCGACACGCGCGATCTCGCGGAACTGTCGACGTGCGAGTTCGGCGGCGTTGAGGCTCTGCAGGATGTCGTGCAGCAGGTGCGAGGTCGTGAGCAGGTTGGCGTCGAGCGCTTCCTCCAATGGCGCGCGTTCCGGCGACACGAGCTCGAAGCCGTAGTCGTTGCACGCGAACACGAACGAGATGGGCGTGAGTTGCGCGATGCGGTACGCAAAGAGCGCCGCCAATCCCTCGTGTACGAGACGACCCTCGAACGGGTAGACGAAGCAGTGATGACCGTCGCGCGTTTCGCAACGCTCGATCAGCAGTTCATCACGCTGCGGAATGGCGCTGCGTTGTGCCTGCAGCATCAGCACAGGGCGCACGGCGGTCATCTCTGTTCCTTCGTAGACACCCACGCGCGCCTCTTCCAGCTTGTTCCGCACGGCCAGCGAGAGCTCGCTGCTGAGTGGCATGCGCGCGCCGGCCCAGCGCGGGATGGCGCCTGACGCGCCCTTGGCCTTGCGGACCCAAGCCGTAAGTTCACGCACGCGCACGAACTCGAGCGGTTTCCCCGCGAAGATGAACTTGTCCCCTTCCTTCAGCCGCGAGACGAAGCTTTCCTCGACGGTGCCAAGCCGCCCGCCACGCAGATACCGCACCGTGATGGCGGCGTCGCTGACGATGGTGCCGATGTTGAGCACATGCCGCAACGCCACGCGTCGGTCCGTGACCACGTAGCGTTCACCATCGCGCTGTACGCGCGCAAACTCCGGGTACGCCTTGAGGGCGTCGCCGCCGCGCGTCACGAAGTCGATGGTCCAATCGAGCTCCTGTTCCGTGAGCAACGCGTACGCACGCGTGGTGCGCAGTTCGGCGAGCACGGCATCGCGCGTGAAGCCGCCGCCCAGGGCGAGGGTCACGAGGTGTTGCGCCAGCAGGTCGAGCGGTCGATCGAGCGGATCACGACTCTCGATCGCGTTGGCGCGCATTGCATCGCGCGCGGCAGCCACTTCCACCAGTTCGAAGGCGTGCGTGGGCACGCAGACGATGCGCGAGACGCGACCGGGCGAATGGCCCGAGCGACCGGCGCGCTGCAGCAGCCGCGCCACGCCTTTGGGGCTACCCACCTGCATGACCAGATCGACGGGCGTGAAGTCCACGCCCAGATCGAGCGACGAGGTGGAGATGACCACGCGATACCGGCCCGACTTGAGGCCGTCTTCGACATCTCTACGCTGCTGTCGCGAGAGCGAGCCATGATGAATGGCCGTGAACTCGAACCAGGACGGATCAGCCGCGATGATCGACTGAAACCAGATCTCGCATTGCGAGCGCGTGTTGGTGAAGACGATGGCGCTTTGTGCAGTGGCCAGTCGTCGCATCACCTCGGGGAGCAGCTTGGTGTTGAGGTGACCGGCCCACGGGAATCGCTCCATCGTGTCGGGAATGAGCGACTCCACCACGATCTCCTTCGGCACGATCCCGCGCACGATGCGATGTGGACGCGCCACGCCCGCAGCGTCGATGCCCATCAGCGTTTCCGCCGCCACGGCAAGATTGCCCAGCGTAGCGGAAACACCCCACGTGCGCAGCTGCGGGCAAAGCATGCGCAGTCGCGCCAGTGCGAGCTCCACCTGCGAGCCACGTTTAGTGCTCAACAGCTCGTGCCACTCGTCCACCACGATGCAGCGCAGGTTGGCGAAGATCTCTGCGCTGTCCTTGCGACAGAGCAGCAGTGACAGCGATTCGGGGGTCGTGACGAGTGCCGTAGGTAGTCGTTCCCTCTGACGCGCGCGTCGTGCCTGTGTCGTGTCACCGGTGCGCGACTCGATGGTCCACGGCAAACCGAGTGCTTCGACCGGGTCATGCAACGCCTGTTCGGTGTCAGCCGCGAGGGCACGCAACGGCGTGATCCAAAGCACGCGCAACGGCATGCCATCGGCGCGTCGGCGCATCGCACGCGGTGTCGGATGCTCGCTCATCGACTCCAGCAGTGCGCCCATCCACGCCGCGTAGGTCTTGCCGGTGCCGGTGGCGGCGTGAATGAGACCGGACTCGCCACGTGCATATGCGTCCCATACTTCGCGTTGAAATGCGAAGGGTTCCCAACTGCGCGATGCGAAGTACTGCTCGAGACGTTCGAGTGAAGGTTGGGGCGTGATGGCTGACATCCGTGCTATCCGCGGCTGGTCAGCAGGGCTTGCACGTTCACCAGCGTGTCCGCTTCCCGCGCCGGCTTATCGGTACGCCACCGTGCGATGCGCGGAAAGCGCACGGCGATGCCGCTCTTGTGACGCGTGCTCTTCTGAATGCCCTCGAAGGCCAATTCGAACACCAGCTCCGGCTTGACCGTGCGAACCGGTCCGAACTTCTCGATCGTGTTCTGGCGTACGAAACGGTCGACATCACGGATCTCCGCGTCGGTGAGCCCCGAGTACGCCTTGGCGAACGGCACCAGTGCATCGCCATCCCACACGGCAAACGTGTAGTCCGTGTAGAGCCCCGCACGACGTCCATGGCCGGCCTGTGCGTACACGAGCACTGCGTCGATGGTGAGCGGCACCACTTTCCACTTCCACCAATCGCCGACACGTCTTCCAACGCCATACGCCGAGTCGCGTCGCTTGAGCATCAGCCCCTCGGCCACCGCCTCACGCGCGCGTTCACGCGCCTCATGCAGCACACTCCAGCTCGATGCGCCGACCACCGGCGAGATGCCGAACGGTGATCCCGACGGCAACGACGCGAGCGACTTGATAACGTGCAGGCGACGATCGTCGAGCGATTGTGCGCGCACATCGACACCGCCGAACTCGAGGCAATCGTACACGAGCAGATGACACGGTACCTCAGCCAGCAACTTCTTCCCGACCGTTTTGCGATTGATCCGACGTTGAAGTTCGGTGAACGGCAGCGGTTTACCGTCGCGCCACGCCAACAGTTCGCCATCCAGCACGGTACCATCGGGCAACCAATCGGCAGCCGCTTCAATCTCCGGAAAGCGACCAGCCAACAGCTCTTCGCCGCGACTCCAGAGAAATGTGCGGCCGCGCCGCCGCACGAGCTGCGCGCGAATGCCGTCCCACTTCCACTCCGCCTGCCATTCGCCCACATCGCCCAGTGATGCAGGGTCGCCATCGACCGGATGCGCGAGGAAGAACGGATATGGACGACTCCAATCCGCGTCGGTCGTCTCCTTACCCACGAGTTGCTCATACCACGACGCGTTCGGCTCCCACTGCCCCATCAGCCGATGCGCGATGACCTCCGGCTCCACGCCACTCACCTGCGACAGGGCGCGCACCACGAGTCCGTCCGACACCCCAACGCGAAACGCACCGGTGATCAGTTTGTTGAAGAGAAAGCGCTCGCTGCCGCGCAGTCGTTGCCAGGCGTCGAGCAGGGCGGTCCGCTGCACGTCGTTGGCCATCGTCGCGAGCGGCAACAGTCGCCGCTCCACCCACCAGGCGAAGCTCTCGCCGTCGTCGTGCATTCCTTCTGGAACGAGCAGTGCGATCGTCTCCGCAAGATCGCCCACCTGCGCGTAGCACTCATCGAACAACCAGTCCGGCACCTGCGCCGCCTGGGCAGCCCAGAGGCGCAAGTCGGGAGCACGCACGAGTCGCCTGGGCCGACGTCCGAGCAGAAACGCGGCCGCCCATGCCGCATCCGCTGCGGGCGCTGCGCGAAAGTAGGAGACGAGCGCCGCAACCTTTGCCGACGTGGCGGTAGTCGTGTCGATCGCATCGTACAGCGCGGCGAACTGCCTCACGCCAACGGCTCCGGTGCCGCGGCATTGGTTTGGGAACTCTGCGGCGTGTCAGTCGTTGCATCGACCTTCGCATCGACCTTCGCATCGTCCGTCGCATCGACCTTCGCATCGTCCGCGGCATCATCACGCTCGCCCTCAAAGCGCGTGGCAATGGCGCGCGCATCGAGTCCCTGCTCTGTCAGCCAGCGCACGACGGGCCCAGTGAAGCCGTGCGTCACCCACACGCGCTCGGCGCCGGTTACGCTGATGGCTGAAAGCAGTTGCGGCCAATCGACGTGATCGGAGAGTACGAAGCCGCGATCGACGGTACGACGACGTCGCGCGCCGCGCACCTGCATCCAGCCACTCGCGAATGCGGCGGAGTAGTTACCGAACCGTCGCGCCCAGGTGGAGCCATCGGCGGACGGTGGGGCGATCACGATGGCGCCTGACAACGCATCGCGCCTCGCATTCGCCTTCGACTTCGACCCCGTGGTTTCGGCGAGTGTCGCATACGTCGTTGGCGGCAACGCAACGCCTGCGTCGCGGTAGCACTGCGTCATCTTCTCCACCGCACCGTGGGTGAGAATCGGGCCAATGGATGGATCGAGTCCGGCAAGCATCCGCTGCGCCTTGCCGAGGGCGTAGCCGTACAACAGCGAGACTCGGCCGTCGTTGGCATTGTCGCGCCACCACGCATTGATCTCGTCGAAGACAGTCTGTTGCGACGGCCACCGATAGATGGGCAGACCGAAGGTGCTTTCGGTGATGAAGGTGTGACAGCGTACCGGTTCCCACGGCGCGCAGGTCGGATCGGGGTCGGTCTTGTAGTCACCCGACGCGACCCACACTTCGCCCGCGTGCTCGATGCGGATCTGCGCGGAGCCGAGGATGTGGCCGGCCGGATGAAAGGAGATGCGCACGCCGTTGATGAGACGAGTCGCGCCGTATTCGATCGTCTCGATGCGATCGGCATATTGGCCAAGACGTTCTCGTGCGACGAGCTTGCCGGGGCTGGCGAGCAGATACGCGTCACACCCCCAGGTGAGGTGATCGCCGTGCGCGTGCGTGATGAGCGCGCGAGGCACGGGTGCCCACGGGTCGATGTAGCAATCGGCAGCGTTGCAGTAGAGACCGCGATCGGTGAGACGGAGCATGCGGATGAGTTCGTGTTGCGCGCGCGAATCTTGCTGTCGTAATACCACATGAATCTCTACCAGACGCTCCATATCAATCGCAAACGCCTGCGGGAAAGTTCGCTGCTGTGCACCGTCGCCGCGCTCCTGTCGTGCGGTGGCAGTGCGCGGGTGCCGATTGAAGCGCAGATGGGGCCGACCCCGCAGCTGCCTGCACCTGATCCTTCCCTCATTCCGGCGATGTCGATCGCGAAGGCCCGGGGCTGGCGGGACGGTGCAAGGCCAATGCCGTCGGCGGGGCTCGCGGTGCAGGCGTTCGCACGTGATCTCGATCACCCGCGCTGGCTGTATGTGCTGCCTAATGGCGACGTGTTGGTGGCGGAGACGAATGCACCACCGCGTCCGGACGACGCGAAGGGCGTGAAGGGGTGGTTCACGAAGCGCTTCATGAAGAAAGCCGGCGGCGCGGTGCCAAGTGCGGATCGCATCACACTGCTGCGCGACACGGATGGTGACGGCGTGGCCGATGTGCGATCCGTGCTGCTCGCCGGCCTGCACTCGCCGTTCGGCATGGCCTTGCTCAATGGCGCGCTGTATGTGGCGAACACCGATGCCCTGGTCCGCTTTCCATATGCTGCGGATGTTCAGCGCATCACCGATTCAGCGGTCGTGGTGGCGCGCCTTCCGGCGGGACCGATCAATCATCATTGGACGAAGAATGTGATTGCGTCGCGCGACGGAAAGACGCTCTTCGTCGCGGTGGGATCCAACAGCAATGCGGCCGAGCGGGGAATGGACGTCGAGGCCGAGCGCGCGGCCATCTGGGCCGTCGATGTGGCGACCGGGTCGCATCGTGTAGTCGCGTCAGGGCTGCGCAATCCCGTGGGCATGGACTTCGAACCGACGACAGGAGCGCTCTGGACGGCGGTGAATGAGCGCGATGAGTTGGGGAGCGATCTGGTGCCGGACTACATGACGCGCGTGAAGGACGGTGGATTCTACGGCTGGCCGTACAGCTACTTCGGACAGCATGTGGACGCGCGGGTCAAGCCGATGCGCGATGATCTGGTGACTCGCGCCATTGTACCCGACTATGCGTTGGGGTCGCACACGGCGTCGCTCGGGCTCGCGTTTTCGCGCAACGGCGCCATGTCGCCCGAGTATTCGATGGGAGCGTTCATCGGTCAGCATGGCTCGTGGAACCGGAAGCCGCGCAGTGGATACAAGGTGATCTTCGTTCCATTCGCGAATGGAGTGCCGAGTGGTGCGCCGAAGGACGTGCTGACGGGCTTCATCGACGCGAATGGCGAGGCGTCGGGTCGGCCGGTTGGTGTGGCGCTCGATGGACGCGGCGCACTGCTGGTGGCCGACGATGTCGGGAATGTGGTGTGGCGCGTTCGAGCATCGGGTGCGAGTGCGGTGAGGTGACCGCAGGCGCGACGATGACGCGCATTGATCGTCAGGCCGCGCCTCGCCGGCGCCGGTCGTCAGCGTCAACAGCCAGAGTGTCGGAGTGCGGATGCAAGCGTGACAGCCGAGTAGCGTCGCAGGCGTCGCCAAGTCAGCTGCACGTCGGTAAAGTAGAACAGCGGAGCAGCATAGCCACAAAACAGCAGAACAGCAAAACCACGGAACAGCAAAACCACGGAACAGAAAAACAGCGGACACGGAGAAACGGGAGAGAAAGGGAGCACTGCAGGAGAACGATTTTTTTCTAACCGCTTGCTCCCGCAGTTCTCGCTTTCTCTCCCGTTTCTCCGTGCTCGCTGTTGTGGTTGTTGCTGTTGTGGTTGTTGCTGTTGTAGTTGTTGCTGTTGTGGTTGTTGCTGTTGTGGTTGTTGCTGTTGTGGTTGTTGCTGGTGTAGTTCTGATTCCACTGCCGCGCTACTTCTTGATGAACGTCCCCGCGTTGATCTCGCGCATCGCAGTCTGCAATTCTGCCTGCGTATTCATGACGATGGGGCCGTACCAAGCCACCGGCTCCTTGATGGGCGCGCCGGAGACGAGCAGGAAGCGAATCCCTTCGTCGCCTGCCTGCACCGTGACTTCATCGCCGCTGTCGAAGAGCACGAGTGATCGATTGCCCGTGCGATCGCGCACGAGATCATCATCGTTGCCGGCCGTGCGTTCGGTGAGTACGCCCATCGGATCGCTGGCGTGGCAGAACGAACCGCTACCGGCGAAGACGTACGCGAAGGCGCTGCGATACGACTCGACGGGGAGCGACTTCTTCACGCCCGCCGGAACCGACACGTCGAGATAGATCGGATCGGCGGCGATGCCGTCCACCGGTCCACGCTTTCCCCAGAACTCGCCGCACACCACCCGCACGACGGTGCCGTCGTCATCCACGATCTCGGCGATGTCCTTGCTCTGCACGTCCTGATAACGTGGCGCGGTCATCTTGAGCGACGACGGCAGATTGGCCCACAGCTGAAAGCCGTGCATGCGACCCTGCGCATCGCCCTGCGGCATTTCGTGGTGCACGATGCCGCTGCCCGCCGTCATCCATTGCACGTCACCGGCGCCAAGCAGACCGCGGTTGCCCAGACTGTCGGCGTGTTCGACGTTGCCGGCGAGCACGTAGGTGATCGTCTCGATGCCGCGATGCGGATGCCACGGAAAACCGGCGCGGTACTGCGACGGCACATCGTTGCGGAAGTCGTCGAACAGCAGGAACGGATCGGTTTCCGTCGTGTTGCCGAAGCCAAAGGCACGGTGCAGGTGCACACCCGCGCCTTCCAGGGTCGGCTGCGCGCGATCAATACGGCGAACGGGGCGAATGGACATGCAGACCTCTGACATGATGGAGCGAACCGCAACTCCTGTATCTTAGTGGTGAGAGAGTTGAAAGTAAAGGCAATGGGTTCTCCCTCGCGTCCGCGACGCTAGATCGCCGTCACCGTCAGCGTGACCGTGGGCAACCCGGGACTCGTGGCCGTCACGGTGTAGCTGCCCTTGGCGGTGCCGAGCGTCAAGGCGGTGCGCGCAACGCCATTGCTTCCCGTGGTCGCGGTGGTGGTGCTGACCGTACCGCCGCTCGATCCGTTCGCCCACGTGATCGCAACGCCGGAGATCGGGTTTCCGGCATTGTCGGACGCGATGACGGCGAGTTGAACCACCGTTCCGACCACGCCGGCGGCGCCGTCGCCCGCGAACGCCCGCAGGGCAGTGGCGGAGCTCGCGGTCACGAAGTGCGTAAACGATTGACCGACAACGGTGTTCAGCAGCGCGCTGATGCGAATCGTATCGGCCAGCGCGCCGGCGGTGAACGTCATGCTCGCTTCGCCCGCGGCGTTGCTGGTGCTGGTCGTGTCGCCGAGCTTCCCAGAGTCACCCACCGCCCGCGCCCAGAAGATGGTGACGCCAGAGAGCGGCGACCCATTCTGCGCGAGCACGCGCACAACCATGGGCCTCGGCAGCGCGACGCCATGCACTACGGTCTGCGAATCACCACTCACCTTCGCGAGGCTGCTGGGCACCGTCGGACTGGCCGGGTCGTCGTTACTGACGCAAGCGGCCAGAGACACTGACACAACGAGCGAGGCGGCCAGGACACGTCGCAACGTGCGGGGAACAGAAGTCGGACTCGAAGCGTGCATAACGAACAGGATGCAAAAGGAGACGGGCGGTCAGTCATGGTGACTGGACCCTGCGCTGGTTGGCTGGGCGAACCAGCTACGCGTGTAGAGACACACTAATCAGTCTCCACCCCTTTCTCAGTCGCCTGCCTGACCCAGATGCCCGTTGCCCAACGGAACGGCGATGAGCGGGTTGCAGCAAGTAGCTCAGGGCGAGGTGCGGCTGGACATCGCGGCCCGTCCAAGCAAGAGCGCGACCGCAACCGTTGCTGCGACGACCATGCCCGAGGACGGAATGGCAAGCCAGGCGAGCGACTCCTTGGCAAGCCCGGTGCTGCCGAGCCCAGGAGCGCGAACGCCGGCCCACATCCAGAACACTGCGTATGAGAGGGCGCCAACGCCGAGGCACAGACTCAGCACGCGCGCCACGACCGGCCGAGCACCCATCAGCACCAGCACGATCGTGAGGGAGACAGCGACCGCGCCAAGGCTGCCCGCGTGCAGGTGCGCCCGTTGCATGTAGCTCCAGGACTTGTCGAGGACACCTTTGATGGCGCCAGCGTCGTCCTGGTACACGGTGACTCGAACCGACTCCGCCGAGGCCGCGAGTCTCGACTTGATCGCGTCCTCGTTGAGTCCGAACACGACCCCGAGCGCGAAACCGAAGAGCAACGTGAGCACGCCGAAGAGCAGACCGGGAAGCACGGGACGGAGCAGACGAGCATCGATGAGTGGTATGGACTGTCGCATCGAGGACGACGGGAGGTCTGTCGCGTTCATGATCTGCAGAGTGAAGGATGGCGCGCGTTGGACAAGCGCACGTTCACTCGTCATTCAGCGCACGTTGCATGCCGAATGCCTTCACCAGCTCGACGATCACCACCGGAGTCAACGCCGCACCCAGCACCAGCAGCACGTCCACCCCATTCAACGGCGTGGTGTCCAGCACAAGGCGCAGTGCCGGCACATACACGGCGGCCACCTGCAACGCAGTACACAGCAGCAAAGCACCCCACAGCCAGCTGTTGGTGAACAGCCCACCGGCGAAGATCGACCGGTTCGCCGAACGCGCATTGAAGGCGTGAAAGACCTGCGCGAGTGCCAGTGTCATGAACGCGATGGTCTCCGCGTGACGCAGCCCGTCGCCCGTGTCGCCATACCAGGAAAGCCCGACGCGAAAGGCGATGAGCGTACACGCGGCGAGGACGCCGCCTTGCCAGGCGATCAGCGCGCCGAACTTCCAGGTCATGAGCGGTGCATTCGGATCGCGTGGCTTGCGCGTCATGACATCGGGCGCCGACGGTTCGAGCGCGAGCGCGAGCGCCGGAAAGATGTCGGTCAGCATGTTGAGCCAGAGGATCTGCAATACGCCCAGTGGAAGCGGCCAGCCGATCATCACGGGCACGAACACCGTCACCAGCTCGGCGAAGTTGCACGAGAACAGATAGTGAATGAAGCGCAGGATGTTGTTGACGATCATGCGCCCCTGCTCGACCGCCTTCACGATGGTGGTGAAGTCGTCGTCGGTGATGACCATGTCCGCCGCCTGCTTGGCCACGTCGGTGCCACGAATGCCCATCGCGATGCCGATGTCCGCCGTCTTGAGCGCAGGCGCATCGTTCACACCGTCACCGGTCATGGCCACGATCTCGCCATCGCGCTGCAGCGCGGCCACGAGCTGCACCTTGTTCTCCGGTGACACGCGCGACAGCACCGACGTGTGGCGCGCAAGCTCCTGCCACGCCGGCTCATCGAGCCCGTTCAGCTCGCGCGCATGCACCATGCGGGTCGCGCTGCCGTCGGCGCCGTGATCGAGTCCGAGTTCGCGTGCGATCGCCGCCGCCGTGACCTGCTGATCACCCGTCACCATGATCACGCGAATGCCGGCCGTGCGGCAGGTGGCGATCGTGTCACCGACTCCGTCGCGCAGCGGATCACTCATGGCCGCGTAGCCCACGAACACGAAGCCATCGCGCAACGCATCCTCGTGCGGCACGTCGTCGGCGGCGGCGCCCGCGCCAGCACTGTCGGGAAGGTCCTTGTACGCGAGCGCCAGCACGCGAAGTGCCTGCGAAGCCAACGTATCGTTCACCTCCTTCCACTGCGCACGAATCTCCGCGCTCATCGGATCCCGCTGCCCGCTTGTCAGCACTTCTCCGCACATCCCGAGCAACGCAGCCGGTGATCCTTTCGCATAGGCGACGACACCCTGCTGCGGCGTGCGATGCACGGTCAGCATGCGCTTGGTCTCGCTCGAGAACGGGATCTCGTGCACGCGCGGATACGAGGCCTCGAGCGCCGCGAGATCCATCTGTGCCTTTTCAGCGACCACACGCAGCGCTGCTTCTGTGGGATCGCCGAGGAT
This sequence comes from uncultured Gemmatimonas sp., assembly GCA_964456595.1. Lineage (GTDB taxonomy): Bacteria > Gemmatimonadota > Gemmatimonadetes > Gemmatimonadales > Gemmatimonadaceae > Gemmatimonas. The sequence goes on from CAYWCJ010000006.1 coordinate 24,136, forward strand.
CTTCGGCAACGCGCTCGATCGATCGATCCTGCTGTCGTTGCACAACGCGCCGATGCGCAATGCGAGATGCAACGGATCGGCGTGGTCGCCGGGGCTGGCAATCGGCTTGCCTTGCTCGCTGAATGAGCCTTCGGCGGCATACCCGCTACCCGACACATCCACGCGACGCGATCCAATCTGCAGCGATCGCACCGTCATCTCGTTGCGCGTCAGCGTTCCGGTCTTGTCGGTACAGATCACAGTGGTCGAGCCAAGCGCTTCGACCGCGGGCAGGCGACGAACGAGCGCGTTCATGCGAGCCATGCGTCGCATACCCATGGCGAGTGTCATCGTCGTCACGGCCAGCAGCCCCTCGGGCACCGCCGCGATGGCCAACGACACGCCAATGCGGACCATCTCCATCAGCGCGTGTCCACGCAGCCAGCCGGCGAGCACGATGATCGCGCAGAGGCCGACGACGAGCAGCAGCAACACACGATTCAGCGACGCGAGCTTGCGTTCGAGCGGCGTGCCGTGCTCCTGTGCCTCGTCTATCAGCGTGCCGATGCGACCCGTCTCTGTCGCCGCACCCGTCGCGAATGCGATCGCCTCTCCGCGCCCGTCGGTGACCACGGTACCGGCAAAGAGCACACTTGCCCGATCGCCGAGCGCGGCCAGCGCATCCACCATCGGCTCCGACGCCTTGTCTGTCGGGAGCGATTCTCCGGTGAGCGACGATTCGTCCACGCGCAGCGCGGCCGATTCGAGCACGCGTGCATCGGCTGGCACGCGATCGCCAGCGCTCAGCAAGATGACGTCGCCCGGTACAAGCGCGTCGGCCGCAACCGGAATATCGCCGCCATCGCGCCGCACCCGCGCCTGTGGAATCTCCTGTCGACGCAGCCCATCCAGCGCGCGTGCCGCCTGCCACTCCGTCACGAACCCGACGGTGGCATTGAGGAGGATGACGAGCAGAATCGCGATCGCCTCGACCGCATCGCCCAGTGCGAAGGCGATGGCACTGGCCGCTGCGAGGAGCAGGACCAGCACGCTCCGGAACTGATGCAGCAGGATGCGAAGCGGTGATCGCGTTCGCGCGGTGCCCAAGGTGTTGGCGCCGTACTGTGCCAGTCGGGCAGACGCTTCCGTCGCCGTCAGCCCGCTGCCGATGTCGGTTTGCAGCAGCCGGGCGACTTCGCTTGCGTCGAGCGCATGCCACGGGTGCGCATTCGGCGGCGCCGCGAGATTGGCATTCGGACTGGACAGGTGCACTCCGGCAGGGGTGAACCTGCTGGACGAGCACATAGCGTGCCCGTTGTGGAGCGCGGCTGAGAATCAGTCGCGACTACATCCCTTCTACAGCCCCACGATGAAGATCGAGTCGCTGGACGAGGCCGATGCTCTCGGCAGACTCGGGCGCGGTGCTTCGCCAAAGATATCGATGGAGCGGATGGACGTTTCGATGGCGGCCAACGCGGCAGTCAGCTCCTCGGAGGTCTTGCCGACTTCCCAGCGATAGAGCGGCCCCGCGACGGCGAGACAGGCGACACCGAGCACAGCGGCGGCGCCAAGCGCCGGACCAAGCAGTGCCACACCGGCCATCAGCCACGCCTTGCTGGCCACGGCGGCTCCGATCACGGCGCCCATGCTTGAGACGCCTCCCGTAGCAATGCTGTATCCCGCGATGTTGGCGCTGAGACCGGCCCGAAGATCGACGTGCATGGTCACTTCGCACGCGCGCGCATCGCCGGGCACCGAGGCCAGTGTCACGCGCACTTCGGGCACATAGACGCCGTAGCGTGTCCACGTCCACCGATAGTTGGCGTCGGTCATCGCCGGCAAGTCGAACACCAACACACCGCCGTCAAGCGGATGTCCACCCAGCGTGTCGCGAAGCGTCAGCGACCACGGTGGCGCTTGCAGGGTGCGTCCAACGGCCTGCAGCACTTCGCGTGGCGCGGATCGCACGATGCGCGAGACCGACAACGCGCGTTGCGTGGTGCCGAACATGCGCGTGGCCAGTCGCTCCTTGAACTGCGAAGTCGGCTGCGTGCGCTGCAACGCGGTCGGGGACGACTTGAGTTCGGCAAGTGCGAGCGCCACATACCGTTGCGAGATTCCCGCCTCGGCGGCCGCCGCTTCGACATCGCGCAGCCGATACGCATCGGTCGGAATCGTCGAGGCCTGCGACTCCGCGCTCGGCGATGTGCCATTCGCGGCGGTCATCGAACGCGTCTCGGTCGCAATACGCATCTTCGATTCGAGCAAGGCTGCTGCTTCCGCCTGCAACTCGGCCGCGCGACGCCATACCACCATCGCTTCATTGCTCGACAGCACCGACGCTGCGCCGGCGGCATCCCGCTCGTCGTTGGCGACGGCATCGAACGCCTTGCCGAGTGCTTCGAACAGCTCGTCTGCCTGGTAGCGATCGTCGGGACGCTTGGCGAGACAGCGATCGATCACCACGGCCAGCGCTGCGGGTACGTGCGGTGCGACACTCCGCAACGGCGGCGGGGCCTTGGTGGCGTGCGCGATGAGAATTGCCTGCGGAGTCGTACCTTCAAACGGCAGCCGTCCGCTGAGCGCGAAGAAGCCGACGCAACCGAGCGCGTAGAGATCGCTGCGACCGTCGAATGGTTCGCCGGTGGACTGCTCGGGGCTCATGTAGTGCACGGTGCCGAGCACGTGTCCGTCCTGCGTGAGCGACGGATGGAAGTCGGCGCGCGCAATACCGAAGTCGGTGACGATGGCGCGCCCCGAGGATCGTTCGATGAGGATGTTTTCCGGCTTCACGTCGCGGTGCACGATCCCCTGCGCGTGCGCATACGTGAGTGCCCACGCCACTTCGCGCAGCATGCGGACGACATCTGCGGGGGGCAGAGAGACGCGGTCGCGGATGCGGTCGCCAAGCGTCTCGCCGTCCACATAACCCATGGCGAAGAAGGCGAAGCCACCGATCTCATCGGCGCGGTACACCGGGACGATGTTCGGATGCGACAGCTTGGCCGACATGCGCGCTTCGCGCAGGAACCGTTCGCGCGTTTCGGCGGACTCGGCCAGCGAAGGCGGCAGCACCTTGAGTGCGACCTGACGGTCGAGTCGCTCGTCGCGGGCAAGCACCACGATGCCCATGCCGCCTCGGCCGAGTTCGCGTTCGATGGCATACTGGCCGCGCAGAGCGGCACGCAGTGAGGCCAGGTCGCTCATGGCCGGGCTGTCGGCGGCTGGTGTCATTGTCAGGAAACTACGGAGCGGACGACAGAGGTGTTACGGCGTCACAAGTCCACGACAGATGACAAGTATCGTTAGGACCGAACGTATACCGAAATGTCTCTTTCAGTAACAAGATAGATCGACGTCGCGAAAAGTGCTGCAGACAAGGTCACGCCAGTCCGAAGCCTAAGGGGAGAAGATGCGCTGCTCAGCGTACTTCATCCGCAGGCAACGCAGCAAGCCTGAACAACCGGGTTTGGACCGTATCGCAACAGAGTGAGTCGACCTTTTGGGAAACGTTGGCGCGCGTCCGGGCCGCCCGACCCCACTATCCTGCATAGAGAGCGCACAATGAAGTGGTTCAACAACTTGCGACTGGGCCGAAAGCTCGGCGTGATGATGGGTTCGGTACTCACAGCGACGACGATATTGGGCGGGTTTGCCGCGTATCAGCTGCGGATCGTGAACAAGCAGTCGAACGAGATCGCGACAAGCTGGCTTCCGAGCATCGAAGAACTTGGCCGCTTAAATGCCGCGGTGAGCGATTTCCGCATAAAGCAGTGGAGGCATATCGCAAGCGAGTCGCCTGAGGACGCGCAGCGTATCGAAGCGATGGTGGACTCGACGTTGACCACCATCGCCGCCTCCCGCACGAGGTACGAAGCGCTCGTCACGTCGCCGGAAGAACGCGCAGCATATGACGAGTTCGGCAAACATTTTGACGCATACCTGGCAAACTGGCGCGACGTCGTTCTCCCGGTGTCGCGAACGCGCGACACGAAGACGGCGCTGGCTGCCGTGACGGGCGAGTCGAAGAACCGCTTCGACGCGGTCGGCGCCGACATCGCTTTACTCATCAAGTACAATCACGACGGATCGAGCGCAGCGAGTGCGCGTAGGAACGCAATCTACAGTTCGTCGCTCAAGTGGCTGACGTCATCGGTGATCCTCACGATCGTGTTAGGGCTCGGGTTCGTTGCGGCCATCGCACGCCAGATCACCAGCAAGATCAACGTCGTGCTCGATCGTGCATCGTCGCTGCAACGCGCATGCATCAGCGATCTTCGCGCCGGCCTTGCGGCGATAGCCCGCGGTGATACGAGCGTGGCTGTGGTGCCCTCCACGAAGCCCATCGGTGACAGCGCGCAGGACGAGATCGGCGATGTGGCGCGCACGATCGACCGGATGATTGTGGACATTGTCAGCACCGTCGAGAACTTTGCGGTCACACAGCAGACGGTTCGCGGTCTCATCGGTGAAACACGAAAACTTGCCGAGGCGGCACAGGCCGGTGAACTCGCCGAGCGCGCCGACGTGACGCGCTACGAGGGAGACTTCCGCGAACTCGTTGTCGGCATGAACGGCATGCTCGATGCAGTTGCCGCACCGATTGGTGAAGCCCAGTCCGTGCTGGCGCGTGTCGCGGATCGTGATCTCACGGTGCGCATGACGGGCAACTTCCGCGGCGAATACGCGGCAATCAAGCAGTCCATCAACACGGCCGTCGAGAGTCTGTCCGACACGCTGGCGCAGGTGAACGCCGCAGCGGGACAGGTGGCGGCGGCCGGCGTACAGATCACGAGCGGCAGTCAGTCGTTGGCCAGCAGCTCGAGCGAACAGGCGGCCAATCTCGAAGAGGTGGCGGCGAGCGTGCACGAGTTCTCGAGCATGGCCAGATCGAGTGCGGGCAACGCGAGAGAAGCACGCGCCATGGCGGAACGTGCATTGGCGCACACCGGCGAAGGTTCGGCCCGCATGGAGCGACTCACCGGAGCGGTGGCCGAGATCAAGTCCACGAGTGTAGAGACGGCCAAGATCGTGAAGACCATCGAAGAGATCGCGTTTCAGACGAACCTGCTGGCGCTCAACGCTGCGGTGGAAGCAGCGCGTGCGGGTGACGCCGGGCGTGGATTTGCGGTGGTCGCCGACGAAGTGCGCGCCCTGGCCATTCGTTCTGCCGAGGCGTCGAGGACAACCTCCGATCTCATCGAACGCGGTTTGAGCAGCGCCGAGCGTGGCGTGGCGCTCAACAACGAAGTGCAGGAGAGTCTGCGGCAGATCAACGATCAGGTGGTGAAGGTGACGAGCGTCGCCGCGGAAATCGCCACGTCGGCGGACCAGCAGGCGCAGGGTGTCTCGCAGATCAACGCGGCCATTGAGCAGCTCAATCAGGTGACACAACAGGTGGCGGCCAACGCCGAAGAGTCAGCGAGCGCCGCAGAAGAGCTGGACAGTCAGGCGCGGACGCTCCGCGACACCATCAACACGTTCCAGCTCCCGAGGAGCTCCACGACGCGGCCCACCACTTCGTCGCAGCGTGCCCCGGCCCGCCCGAAGGTGACGCGTGCAATGCTGAAGCCGGTCTCCGTAGCCGTCGGCGCGGCGGACGACCCCGATGACGACAACTTTCTGGGGTTCTGATCGCCGGACTCGGCTGCGGCGGTACGCCAAGGTGATCGTGAACTTGTTGGCACCGGAGTGAAGACAACGCAGCACGGGGCGACATCGGTAAACGGTGTCGCCCCGTGCTGTTGTGCCGGATGATGTTGCGACCGGCGCGGGAGTGTTCGAACGCTACAAACCGTGTCCAACGGAAGCGTGGGAGCTGCCACTCATGTTGCAGATATGCACGTCTGGGACCACGTGCCGGGCGTAATGTCACGGTTTGCTTGACGCGTGCCCGGCACGATGGGATCATCGGTCCAAGCCCAGCCCTCCCTTGGCTCGACCGATATGCGACGCGTGCGGTCGCGCTGATCCCACCCCTCGGAGATCCCGAATGATTCCTCCCCGCCGTACGCGTTGGCAATTCGCCTACGCGCCGCTTGCCGCCGCGTTCATTGCGGCGCTTCTGGCGCCGCCTCCGTTGGCCGCGCAACAGCGAAGTACCGTTCGCGGTGTGGTCACCGATTCGTCGAGTGGCCGTCCGATTGCCGGCGTGCAGGTCACCATAGCCGGAACCGCCAGCGGTGCGGTGACCGGCGATGCGGGCAGCTATCAGATCACGGGAGTGTTGCCCGGTACCGTGACCGTGCGTTCGCAACGCATCGGCTACGCAGTCGCGTCGCGCACGGTCACGGTCGCTGAGGGCGCATCTGCCACGGTCGATTTCACCTTGCGCCCGATTGCCACTCTCCTTTCCACGGTCGTCGCGATCGGCTACGGCAGCAGTCAGCGCGCGACGGTTTCCGCGTCGGTTGCCTCCGTGGACTCGTCCGTTTTCGCCCGTATTCCCGTGTCGAGCATCGACAACGCGTTGCAGGGTCGCATCGCCGGCGTGCAGGTGATGCAGAACAGCGGCGAGCCGGGCACCGGTGTGTCGGTGCGTGTACGCGGACCGGCGTCGCTCAACGCCGGCAACCAGCCACTCTATGTCATCGACGGCGTGCCGATGCTGCAGGGCACCTTTGAGCAGATCACGAGCACGAGCGGTCAACGCATGACGCCGATCTCGGGCATCAACCCGGACGATATCGCCAGCATCGATGTGCTCAAGGACGCCGCGGCTGCGGCCATCTATGGCTCACGCGGTTCGAATGGCGTGGTGCTCATCACCACCAAGCGCGGCGCGGCGGGGAATCGGTTCCGCTTCAACATCAACAGCTATGCCGGTTCGCAGCAGGTGGAGCGCACGGTCGACCTGCTGAGTGCGACGGAGTACGTCACGCTCATGAACGAAGGGCGCGCGAACCAGAATCTCGCGCCGCTCTTTGCGGCGGGCACCGACAGCGTCAACACCGACTGGCAGGACGCCGTGTTCCGCACTGCGCCGATGAGTGATGTGCAACTGAGCATCAGTGGCGGTACCGACCGTCTGCGGATGTTCCTGTCCGGCGCCAACTACACGCAGAATGGCATCGTGCTTGGCTCAGACTATCAGCGCCAGACGTTTCGTCTCAACCTCGACGCGCAGGCCAGCAAACGTCTCTTCCTCACCGGCTCGATCGGTCTGACACGCGAGTCGAACGACCGCGTTCCGGGCGACCTCAACGTCGACGGCATCGTCACGAACGCGATTGCCATGCAGCCCTTCTCGCCGGTGCGCGGCACATCCTTCGGATACGCCGGCATCGGGCAGAACCTGCTCTATTCCAACCCGGTCGCCTACGCCGCCTTCAGCACGCTCAACTCACGCACGCTGCGCGCACTCGGCAATCTCGAGGCGCGCATCACGGCCAGCGATCGACTCACCATTACCGGCCGTGTCGGCGGCGATGTGTACACCGTCGATGAACTGCGTTGGCGCTCGCCGAAGGTCGATCGCGCGTCGAGCAGCAGTGT
>CAYWCJ010000006.1:31618-32501 GCA_964456595.1 uncultured Gemmatimonas sp.
GTGGTGAAGGCGCCAGCGGGCGCACCGCCGCCACGCGCTACGTGACGGAAGCGTTCGCGAATCTCGATGTTCTGCGCAACGAGCGACAGACGTTGGCGCTGACAGCGGGCAGCAGCGTGGAGCTGAACAGTTCCGACTTCAACTACGTGGCCGGCAACGGATTCCCGACCGGCTTCAACACCTACGTGCGCAACGCCGCCGCGGTCTCCACCTTCGACGGCGGCGCGACGGAGAACACGCTGGTTTCGTATTTCGCACGTGCCAACTGGTCGATGCGCGACAAGTATCTGCTGTCGGCCAGCGTGCGCACCGACGGTTCATCGCGCTTCGGCAGTGCGAATCGCTACGGCGTCTTCCAGGCCGTTTCCGGTGCGTGGACCATCAGTGAGGAAAGCTTTGCTTCGGCGCTGGCCAACGTCGCGAGCCTCAAGGTGCGCGCGAGCTACGGGAACACCGGCAATCAGGGTATCAGCGATTTCGCGAGCCGCACGCTGGCCACGTCGCAGGCCTATTCGGGCGTCACTGGTCTTGCCAATTCCCAGCTGGGTAATCCCAACCTCAAGTGGGAACAGACGGCCGAGACGGACATCGGGGCCGACATCGGGCTGTTCGATGGACGCGTGAACCTCATCGTCGATTGGTATGATCGCGCGACGACCAACCTGCTCGTGCAGCGCCCGGTGCCGTCGACGAGCGGATACACGAGCGTGTGGGACAACGTCGGCGCCATCAGTAATCGCGGCTTCGATCTCAGCTTGCAGACCACGAACATCCGCGCCGCTGCAAAGGGCGGCTTCGAGTGGACCAGTAATGTCAACGTGACGTGGAACAAGAACAGGGTCACGGAGCTCTATGACGGATTGCCGATCACGGCCACGGTGAG
>CAYWCJ010000007.1:0-31825 GCA_964456595.1 uncultured Gemmatimonas sp.
TCGTGTGGCGTCGAAAACTGCAAGCGGCGTATGCGCACGGGAGCTACGCCGATGCGAAACGGGCGCTCCAGCGACTTGTGCGCGAGCTCACGACGATTAACGAATCCGCGGCGCGCAGTCTCGAAGAAGGCTTGGAGGAAACCCTGACACTGCACCGTCTCGGCGTCGTCGCCGAACTGGGCACGAGTTTCAAGACGACGAACCTGATCGAGAGTGTCATGGCCCGCGTCGAAGCCAAGACGCCACGCGTGGATCGATGGCGGACCAGCGATCAGAAGTTGCGATGGTGTGCGGCGACCTTGATGCAGATCGAATAGCAGTTCCGCAAAGTGAAAGGGTGCAAGCAGCTGGGCTTGCACCAACAGGCGCTCAAGCGCAAACTCCACCTCGTCTCATTCACTGCTGCGTGAGCGGCGATCACGAGGCGTTGCCTGAATTTCAACTACGCGCGGGACACACCCGGCTTTGGGGCCTGAGAGCAGTAAGCGCACGTCAACGCCCTTGCGTGCTGCGTGCAGGAGCAGCGTGAGCGCGCGCGTTGGTGGTTGGACACGCGCACGTAGGGCTTGCGCGCTGAGCGCACGCATGCTCCCCAGTGGTGGCACAACCACTCCTTCACATCACGACATGTAGTCGAGACCGGGAAGTGCTGGTCCCTCTGCGCGATCCCATCCTTCGGGGAAGACCGCAGCCAACTCTTGTGCGACCGCGCCTTCGATGCGCATGAAGGTGTCACGCCACGCGCCCGACGTGTGCGCTCGAATGGACGATCCATACTCTTCGCCGATGTTCATGCCGCCGGTGAATGCGACAGCGCGATCGATGACGATGATTTTGCGATGATCGCGGCGCAGCGCTTCAAACGGCATGTGCCAGAAGCGATGAAAGCGACGCACCACCGCACCGGCGTGTTTGGGGGTGTCCCAGAACGATTCGTGCGTTGCCGCTGAGCCGATTGCGTCAGCGAGCACACACACCCGCACGCCACGTGTCACTGCCGCAATCAACGCCGTCTGCACCTGTGTCCCGATGCGGTCATCACGCAGGATGTACGTCTCGAGCAGTATCTCTTCGCGAGCGATCGCGAGGGCCTGCGGCATCGCCTCAAACGCCTGCAAATCGTCGACAAGCAACGTGACGGGCGGGGCGGGATGCAACGCGCCCCCATCGATCCGCTGCACGAGCTCCATGAACCCGGCATCGCGAACGCCATCGACGAAGCTGCTGGCCAGCGCCCAAGCGCGATAGCGACGTAGCTCGCGCGGTAGTGGTTCAGCGGTCATCTTGCAGTATCAGCAGCATCGTCCGGTTACTCGTCAATACGGTTGCACTCTGGTGCGCCGCCCGCTTCATCGACGGGATTAGCTACCGCGGAAGTTGGCCGGGGCTCGTCGGCTTGTCACTGGTGTTCGGTATTGTGAACGCCTTTATCCGGCCAGTACTCTCGTTCTTTTCCTTCCCGATTCAAATCGTCACGCTCGGCTTGTTCACGGTTGTACTGAACGCGCTGATGCTCATGTTGACTGGATGGCTGGCGGTGCGCTTTGACATCGCGTTTACGGTGAGCGGGTTCGTCCCGGCTCTACTCGGCGCGCTCGTGGTGAGCATCGTGAGCATGGTGCTTGGGGCGGTGCTGAGTTCGGACAAGGACGAGAAGTAGCCGTTGACACGGCGCAGCTTGCCCTGATAAGCTTTCTATAAAGTCATCATATGACTTTATCAGCTAATCAATCTTGATGACCAGACCCGCCCGACCGCTCCCGCCGTCAATCTCGCCGCTGCTCCGCACCCGCCTGCCAAACAACCTCGCCGACCGGATCAAGATCATGATCCAGCGCGACGGGTATGGCCAAGGCGACCGGCTACCCTCCATCGCAGCCCTCGCCCGCGACTTCGAGGTTGGCGCCCCCACGGTCCGCGAAGCGCTCAAGCGTCTCGAAATGGCCGGCACGGTCACCATCCGCCATGGCTCTGGCGTCTACGTCGGACGGGAAGACGACTCGTTCCTGATGACCAACCCGGTCTACAGCGCCGCACCGTCCAAGAAGCTCCTGCTCGACCTCATCGAAGCGCGCACCGCGATCGAAGTGACCGGCGCCGCACTGGCTGCCGTTCAGGCCACCGAAGCGCAGCTCGATGAAATGGCCCGCCTGCTCGACAAGGCTGAGGCCAACCTGGGGGACGGCGATGTTCTCAATCAGACGAACATGGCCTTTCACCGCTGCATTGCCATCGCCTCGGGCAATGCCGTGTTCCGCCAGTTGCTCGAGGTCATGACGAGCCTGTTCACCCGCGAACAGCGCGCCATCCTCGACATCCAAAACGCCCGCATCGCCGACCATCGCCAGCACGTCGGCATCTATGAAGCTCTGCGCGCCCGTGACGCCGAGGGGGCCGGAGAACTCATGCGCCGGCACCTGGAGAAGGTGCGCGGCGACCTCGAGCAGTGGGATCCGACAACGAACCCCATTCGCTGAGCCTCGCCGCACGTCGTCAGGGTGTCTTCGCATCGCGACCGCCCTCTCTGCCCCGTTGTCTGTCTTATGCCGTTGCTGCCGTTGCTGTCGTGGTTTCCCGCCGTTCCCTGCTGCTCCCGTTGTCGCCTCCCACCTGCCCAGCGGTGCGCCACACGCGGTTCCCTCCCTTCGCGCGTACCCCGAGCCACATCCCTCCATGCCACATACCGCTCCAACTTCACGGCTGCCTGACGCCCCCTCGCGCATGCTGCGTCGACTCCACACCGCGTGTCGTAAACCGCGATCGGCGCTCGTCGCCCTCCTGCTCGCCCTACCGGGTCCCGCGCTGCTTACAGCGCAACCAGGGCCGATCGTTCGCGGTTCAGTCGCCGCGACCGACAATGCCGAACCGGTATCCGGTGCGACCGTCGTCGTCGCCGGAACGCGACTCGGCACCGTCACCAACGATGCGGGGCAATTCTCGCTCCGCGTCCGCTCTGCCATTGACACGCTCGTGGTGTCGCGCATCGGCTATGTCGAACAGCGCATCGCGATCGCCGGTCGCAGCACAGTCGATGTCAAACTGACGCGAACCGCGGTCGCCCTCACGGGCGTTGTCGTCGTCGGTTACGGCACGCAGAAGCGAAGTGACATCACCGGGTCGGTGGTCAGCGTGCCGGCGGAGCGTTTGCAGGACAAGCCCAATATCGATCTCGCGCAGGCGCTGCAGGGCGCGTTGCCCGGCGTCAGCGTCGTGAACAGCAGCGCGGGTGCCGAACCCACGCTCAACATCACGGTGCGTGGACAACGGTCCATCTCCGCGAATTCGTCGCCACTTGTCGTCGTTGACGGCATTCCGTACAACGGGACGCTCGCCGAAATCAATCCGGGCGACATCGCATCCATCGAAGTGCTGAAGGACGCATCGGCGACGGCGATCTACGGCGCGCGTGGCTCGACGGCGTCATCCTCGTGACCACCAAGAAAGGCACGGTGGGCAAGGCACGCGTCTCGTATCAGGGGCGCACCGGCACGCAGGAGTTTGCCGAACTCCCGCGCACGATGACCGCCGCCGAGTTCAAGGACTTCAAGTGCACACGCCTGCGTACTGCGTCGGCGAACCAGGTGTGCGATGCGCTGTTCACGACGACGGAACTCGCGAATATCGCCGACGGCACCGACACGCCGTGGCAACAACTCGGAACGCGCACCGGCCGCCAGACGCAACACGACATCACGGTCAGCGGCGGCAACGAAGACACACGCTACGTACTCGGCGGGTCGTTGCTCGATGTAACGGGCGTAGCGAAAAATGACCAGTTCACGCGGTCGACGTTCCGCGCGAACCTCGATCAGAAAATCCAGCCGTGGCTTACTGCCGGTACCGCCACGCAGTTCGCGCGCACCGACCGCAGCGGACTGCCGATCAGCTTCACCGACGCGTTCTTTCAGAATCCGCTCATCAAGCCGTTCAACGCCGACGGCGGCATTCTGATCAACCCGTGGCCCGAAGAGCCGATCAACGGCGCCAATCCGCTCGAGAATCTCTTCGTCTCCGACGATGCCGTGAACAACCGGTTGTTCACGTCCAACTACGCGCAGATCACGGTCCCGCGCATCACCGGCCTTTCTTTCCGTCTCAACGCCGGCGCGGACATCACCAGCAGCAGCAACGGCCGCTACTACGGCCGCAACACGGGTACCGGGTTCCGCCAAGCCGGGAACGCGAGCACCAGCAACACCGCGCGCAACGATTGGACCATTGAAAACATCCTCCGCTACGCGCGTGCCTTCGGTCGACATTCATTCGACGCAACGGGGCTCTACAGCGTGCAGTCCAGCAGTCTTGAAACGCGCAGCCGTGACGCACAGGGCTTTCCCAACGACGTCCTCGGCTACCGTTCGGCGCTGGCGACGCTCAACATCACCAACGCCAACGTCACCGAGTCCAAGCTCGCCTCGCAAATGGGGCGTCTCAACTACGTCTACGACGATCGCTATCTCGCCACACTCACGACCCGCCGTGATGGGTTCTCCGGCTTTGGTGCCAACAACAAGTACGGTGTCTTTCCGTCGTACGCGCTCGGCTGGAACGCGTCGAATGAATCGTTCTTCCCGTTCAAGACTTCAGTGGACGCACTCAAATTCCGCTTCTCGTTGGGCACCAACGGCAATCAAGCCATCAATCCGTACCAGACGCTCTCGCAGCTCACCGACCGCTCGTACCTGAACGGCGACGTCAGTGCACCAGGCTACCTCCCCAACACACTCGGCAACCCCGATCTCAAGTGGGAGACGACCAAGTCGACGAACATCGGCCTCGATCTCTCGCTCTGGAAAGGACGCGTGGCGCTGACGTTCGATCGCTACCAGGCGAACACGAAGGATCTGCTGCTGTCGCGCTCCATCTCGTCGGTGCAGGGCATCTCGCGCACCACGCAGAACATCGGGCGCACCGCGAATTGGGGCTGGGAAACACAGCTCACCACGGTGAACATCGATGCACACGGATTGCGCTGGAACACCGATCTGAACGCATCGGTCAATCGCAATCGTATTGTCGATCTGTATGGCGACGGCAAAAGCGATCTCGCGAATCAGTGGTTCATCGGCATGCCGGTCGACGTGAACTCTGCCTACAGGTTTGGCGGCGTCTGGCAGACCGCTGACACGGCGGCGATCAGAACGTCTCCGCAACCGACGGCCAGGCCGGGCGATGTGAAGATCGTGGACGAGAACGGCGACAGGAAAATCGATCCCACCGACCGCACCATCATCGGCAGCCTCCAGCCAAGTTATTCGGCTGGTATGACGAACACGCTCAAGTGGAAGGGCTTCACGGCGAGCGCATTCCTGCAGACCATACAGGGTGTGACGCGATAGAACGTTCTCCGTGGCAGCAATCAGGTGAACGCGAACGTCAGCCGCAACACAGTCTTCAACGAGTACTGGTCGACCACGAACCCGATCAACACGTATCCGTCCAACAGCACCACCAGCAATCCACTCGGCGTCAGCTTCTACGAAGACGCGAGCTTCATACGCCTCAAGGACGTCTCGTTGTCGTACGACCTGCCGACGTCGTTGCTCAAGCGTCTGCGTGTGGAGTCGGCACGCGTGTACGTGAACGGCCGCAACCTCTGGACGAAGACGAAGTGGACCGGTATGGACCCGGAGTTGAGCAGCCAGCGCGCGATTCCGCTGGAACGCTCGTTCATGAGCGGCTTGAGCCTCCGGTACTAATCATGACTTTCACTTCGACTCTCCGCCTCTCCGGGAATCTCACTATGCGCACTGCCCGCATCCTTTCGGCGGCCTGCTTCGTGTTCGCGGCCACGGCGTGCAACAACGATAGGCTGCTGACCGAACGTCCAAAGGACGTCATCGTCGCGGACAATCTGTACACCAACCTCGAAGGTTTCGAAGCAGGTCTGAATGCGCTCTATGCGCAGGTGCGCCGCGAACGCTGGGGGCAGGACGAAACGAACAACGAACTGTTGATGATTCCGATGACGATCGGCGTGGACAACGGGTTCGGCAACTTCGTTTCGCCGAATGAACGCACTTTTCAGGAATTTGGCGTGCGGATGACGTCCGTTGACGGCTTCGTCACGAACATCTGGCAGGTGATGTACCAGACGATCAACGCCGCGAACACGATCATCGCGCGCGCGGAGAATCCGTCGGTGAAGTGGAGCGCGACGGACAAAGCGCGCGTGGTGGCCGAAGCGCGGCTCATGCGCGCGTGGGCGTATCGTCACCTGTCGTATCTCTACGGCGATGTGCCGATCAATACGGCAGAGTCGTCGGGCGCCAACATCCGCACCGACTGGGATCGCGCGCCTCGTGATTCCGTCCGCCGCTTCATCGTGGCCGATCTACTGTTTGCCGAAGCGAATCCTCCCGCACTGTCAACGAATGCGGGCAAGGTCACGAAGGCGGTGGCGCAGCATTATCTCGCCGAGATGTACCTCGCGCTCAAACAGCCCGCGCTCGCGGAAGCCAAGGCGGCCGCGGTCATCAGCGGCGGCAACTACCGGCTCATCACCGCACGCTACGGCGTACGGGCCACGCAGCCCGGCGTCGCGTTCATGGATCAGTTCCAGGACGGCAACGTCAATCGCGCGCAGGGCAATACCGAGGCGCTGTGGGTGCTGCAGTACGCCGAGCTCGTGAACGGTGGTGGTGGCAGCATCATGCGCCGCTATTGGGTCAATCGCTACGAGACCAATCGCGGCATGCAGATCTCGCCAGACAACGGCGGTCGTGGCATCGGACGTCTCGCGATCACGCGGTACGGCATCAACCTGTACGAAACGCAGGATCAGCGCGGTGGTGCCTTCGCGCTGCGCCGCTTCTACACGTACAACAATCAGGCAACGCTGCCAACGGGTGGGCGGCTCGGCGACACGCTTCGAACGGTCTTCACCACGGAGCGAATCAGTGATCCGTTGTGGCCGAGCACGCGAAAGTGGGATTGGGCCAGCACGGTCGATCCTGTTGGCGGCGCGACGTTCGTCGACCAGCCGTATCTCCGTCTCGCAGATACGTATCTGCTGCTTGCCGAAGCACAGTTCGCGCAGGGCAAGCTGACGGATGCAGCAAGCACGCTCAACATCGTGCGCGCACGCGCCGGCGCCAGCCCGATTACATCAGCGCAAGTCACGCTCGATTTCGTTCTCGATGAGCGCTCGCGCGAACTGGTGACGGAAGAGCAGCGTCGCTACACCCTGCTGCGCACGGGGACGTGGTTCGATCGCACGGTGCGGTTCAATCCGTTGGCGCGACTGGCCGTCACACAGCGCGATTCGCTGCTCCCGATTCCGCAGTCGGTGATCGACGCGAATCTGACGAAGAAGATGACGCAGAACCCCGGCTACTGACGCTGACACCATGACCGGTTCACGCATGACACGATCGAGCGTTGGTTCGTTGTTGTTCCCGCTCCTGCTGCCGCTCGCCTTGGTGGCGCAGGAGCCGCGCACGCAGCGCACCATCAATGATGGATGGCATTTTGCGTACGGCGGCCAGAGCTTCGCCGAACGGTTCACATCGATTCTGGAGCCGGGAAAGCTTCGCGCGTTCGAGCGCGCGCAGGTCTCGGATGCGGGGTGGGAGCAGGTCACCATCCCGCATACCTGGAACGCGAAGGATCCGTTCGATGATGTGCCGGGCTATCGTCGCGGACTCGCGTGGTATCGACGGTATCTCACGCTCGACAGCAGTTACGTGGGCAAGCAGTTGTTTCTGCAGTTCGAAGGCGTGAACCAGGTTGCCGACGTGTACGTGAACGGAGCGTTCGCCGGCCGTCACGAGGGTGGATACACCGGGTTCACGTTCGACGTGACGCAATGGCTCAAGGTCGGAGAGAAGAATCTCATCGCCGTGCAGGTCAACAACACCACCGATCCGTTCCTCGCACCGCTGGCGATCGGCTACGCGTTGTACGGTGGCATTTATCGCGATGTATGGCTCGTGGCCACGTCGCCCGTACACATTGCGCTCGACGATCACGGCTCCAATGGCACCGCCGTTACCACGCCGTACGTTCGACAGGATTCTGCGCGTACACGCGTGCAGGCCACGGTCGTCAACCACGGCAATGCATCGCAGACTGTCCGCGTTGTCAATACCATCACCGATGCGGCTGGGCGCGTCGTCACCACGCAGACCAGCGATGTGTCGGTCCCGGCGCGTGGCCGTCAGACGGTGTCGCAGGATTTGCCGACGGTACGCACGCCGCACTTGTGGTCTACCGACGACCCATATCTCTATCGCGTGCACACCGATGTCGTGTCGAACGGTGTAGTGGTCGATCGCGTGTCGAACGCCGTTGGTTACCGGTGGTTCGCTTTCGACGGGACCATTGGTTTCCAGCTGAATGGCAAGAAGCTCACGCTGCGCGGCACCACGCGGCATCAGGATCACGAGCGCTTCGGATCGGCCTTGGCCAACAGTATGCATCGCAGCGACATGGCGATGATCAAGGCGATGGGTGCGAACTTCGTGCGGCTGGCCCACTATCCGCAGGACCCCGAGGTGCTCGAGGCCGCCGACAAACTCGGGCTGCTCATCTGGGAAGAGATCCCCATCGTGAACTACATCAACACCGATGCGCGTTTCACGGACAACAGTACGCGCATGTTGCGCGAGATGATCCGGCAGCATCGCAATCATCCGTCGGTCGTGATGTGGGGGCTGATGAACGAGTCGCTGTTGTGGTCGAAAGACGCCGAACGCATTCAACGTCACACGGACACGACGTATCTCAGTCAGGTGCGCGCGTTGGCGTTTCATCTCGACAGTGCGGCCCGTACAGAAGATCCAGTGCGCTACACGGCGATGGCGCTGCACGGTGGAGACGACTACGACAAGTTCGGCATCAGTGAAGCCACGCAGGTGACCGGCGTGAATCGCTATGATGGCTGGTACGGCGGCGTGTTCGGCGACTTCGGCAAGGCCCTCGACAAGCGACATGCCGCGTGGCCGAGTCAGCCGCTGATGGTCAGCGAGTACGGCGCCGAGGATGACTATCGTGTGAACTCGCTACAGCCGGAACGTTTCGACTTCAGTGGAACGTGGCAGCGGCGGTTTCATGAAGCGCATCTGCGGCAAAGTGCGGCGCGTCCATGGCTCGCTGGCACCGCAATCTGGAACCAGTTCGACTTCAGCCAGCCCGAGATCGGTGGCTCCATCCCGTATCGCAACCAGAAGGGGATGCAGACGTGGGATCGGGAGTTCAAGGACGTGTACTTCGTGTATCAGGCCAACTGGGCCAGCGCGCCAATGGTGCGCATCGCCAGTCGCACGTGGACGCAGCGCACTGGCACGGATTCCACAGCACCGCGCGGTGCGGGCGCACGCACCGTCATGCAACCGGTCGATGTGTATTCCAATGCAGATCGCGTCGAGCTGTTCGTGAACGGTAAGTCACTCGGCGTGCGGACGCCGGATGACGTGAAGCGCATCACGTGGGACGTGCCCTTCACCAACGGCGAGAACGTGTTGGAAGCACGTGCGGTCGTCGGCAAGGCAACCGTGCTCGATCGACTGAGCATCCACTTCACGTATCGTCCACCGTTCCTCGCTGACGCCGCGATGCCGTTCCGTGAGCTCGCCGTGAATGTCGGCAGCAAGGCGGAAATGGCCGACGCCGACGGCGTTATCTGGAATGCCGACCAGCCATATCGTACAGGTGGCTTCGGGTTCGTGGGTGGCGACGCCGCTCAGTTTCCTCGTGACCTCCCGGTCATGGGTGCTACGCAAACGCCGATCTACATCACGTACCGTCGAGGC
This sequence comes from uncultured Gemmatimonas sp., assembly GCA_964456595.1. Lineage (GTDB taxonomy): Bacteria > Gemmatimonadota > Gemmatimonadetes > Gemmatimonadales > Gemmatimonadaceae > Gemmatimonas. Next base: position 9,753 of record CAYWCJ010000007.1, read on the forward strand.
ATCCAGGGCTATCGCTTTGACGTGCCCGACGGCGACTACGAACTCGAGCTGCGCTTTGCCGAACCGACCGCCGTGGCAATTGGGGAGCGTGTGTTCGATATCGCAATCAACGGCCAGCCGGCCGTCACCGCGCTTGATCTCGTCGCAGAAGCGGGCACCGGCCACGCGGTTCCGATCACCGTACTTGCAGAATCGTCGGCTGGACAGGGCCTCAACATCACCTTCACCGCACGCCAAGGTCAGCCGATTCTGAGCGGCATTCGCGTGCGCGCCCGATGACGCACCGCAACCCGACACTGCCCGCCCGCGCTATACGCACTGCTACAGACGGTGCGGTTCGTGCGCGCTCGCTGCGTCCGCTGTGGTTCACGGCGGTGCTGGCAAGCGCAGTCGCCAGCACACCAACATTCGCGCAAGCCGCACCGAAACAGCCCAAGCCCGTCAGCGCCGTTCGCACGCTCGTGTTCACCGACACCGCGAGCTTCCGCACAGAGATCACCGTACGCGGAGGTGCCTCGCTCAACGGCCACGCTCTGCGCGGCGCGCTCATACGTGAAAGCGATGCTTCCGTAGCGTGGTCTGGCTCACTCGGCACGCTCAGCACGAGCGGTGCCGACGCCGTCTCGCGTACGCGCATCGCATCGCTCCGCGTGACTCGCTGGCGGCCCTCAGCTCCAGCGATGTATCGGCTCATCGTCGAGTCGGCAGACGCAGTCGATGCAATCAGCGATTCGGTACGCATCGGCTTCCGCACGATGGCGGCCGCGAACGGCCGCATCCTGCTCAATGGTGCACCGCTCTTTCTCCGCGGCAACGCCATCAATCCGCCCGGCCGGAACGTCCCCGATTCGTTGAATGAAAGTCCGCGCTTTGCCCGAGAGTACCTGCGCTATCTCAAGAGCGTGGGCGTCAACATCGTGCGACTGGGCTCGGTGTCATCGGTGTGGCTCGATGCCGCCGATGATGTGGGCATGCTTGTCTTCCAAGGCAGCTACGGCGTGCCCAAGGGCGGCACGACCAATCGCGCGCCAGCAAGCATTGCCACCAGCCTCGCGTGGTACCGCGACGATGTGCTCGCCACGCAAGTGAACCATCCGAGCGTCGTCATCTACACGCTCGCCAACGAAGTGGCCGATGCCGAGGTGCACTATCAGTCGGCCGGCGCTGCGGCGATGGGTCGCTTCCTGCAGACGATGTACGACTCGTTGCATGTGTGGGACCCCACACGTCTCGTCATCGCGAACGCCGGCTACGGTTTTGGTCGCACCGGCGACGTGTGCGACATGCATCGGTACTGGGGCTGGTACTACAACTCGTTCCTCAGCTTCTACACGCTGCGCGATCCGAATGTGTGCTGGCGCGGGCGCACCGGTCAGCCCATCACGATGAGCGAGAACACCGGCAACTATACCGGTGGCGACGGCCGATTCAATCTCGTTTCCGACACCAAGCAACCGGATTCGCAGTTGAATTGGACGGGGCATGCGCCCGACGCAGAACAGGGCCCGCGTGCGCTGGCCTATCAGGCGTGGATGGCGGGGCAAGCCATCGAAATCACGCGTCGTTTGCGCGAACGCAATCCCAACCTCGCCGGGCTGAGTCCGTTCTCCATCGTGTTCTCGCAGTGGTTCGGCATCACGTCGTTCGCCGACATGAAACCCAAGCCCGTGCTCGCGCAGTACGCGCGCTCGTTCCAGCCAGTGCTGCTGTCGTGGGAGTCGTGGACGCCCCACGTGTACGCCGGCACAACGCTGTCGCCGGTCGCGCACGTGGTAAACGATGATGACGGTGGCGCCGCGCTGCGGGGCGCAACGCTCCACGTTGCACTCCGCGATGCGTCTGGTCGCGCGGTTGCGAGCCGCAGCATGCCGTGGCCCGACCTGGCGTACTACGGCGCGAATAGCCGCGACGTGGCGATTACGGTTCCGTCCACCGCTGCCGCCGGATCGTACACACTCGATGGCGCGTTACTCCGCGGGCGCGATACCCTATCGCGCAACAGCACAACCATCCGCGTGTTCGCCCGTGAATGCACACAGGAGTGCGCACGCGGCCCCGAATCCCTGGGACGTCGTCTCCGCATTTACGATCCATCCCGCCGCACGCAGCGTGCACTCGCCGCACTCGGCGTTTCTACCGTGGCCGTCACGCGAGTCGTGACACTGGATCCCGCGCGGGATGCGTTGATCGTGGGTAGCGAAGCCTGGGACGCCGCGCTCACCGGTCAGATCGGCACCATCGAACAGTTCGTATCGCGGGGTGGGCGCGCGCTTGTGCTCGATCAGCGCCCCGAACGCTTCGCCTCACACTGGCTGCCGGGCGGCGTGCGCCTGTCCATCGGCGCGCTCGATCACGCTGACGTGTTTCCGGGTGGGCGTCCGTGGGCGCAGGGCATGTCGATCAATCCTGAACGCCCGACGCACGCCGTCTTCGCCGGCCTCACACGCGACGACTTCTTCCTCTGGTCCGACTACACCGGCTGGCGCGAGTCGACACCGGGATTCCCGGCTGTCTATCCCGTCACACGCGGCTTTGCCCTCACGCGGCCGCAGGACCTCGGCCGCGTTGCCGTCCTCGCCAACTACGATCACGGATTGCTTGGTGTCGCACTCGCCGAGTTCTTTACCGGCACGGGGTCGACACTGTTGTCCGGCTTCGACCTCGTACCGCGCGTGGGCAAGGACCCCGTCGCGGATCGCGTGCTGCGCAACCTCGTTGCCTATGTGGGCGGCAGCGCTTCGCACGATGTACATCCACTCATCGCGTCAAAGATCACGTGGGGTGACTACGCCTCTGAACGTGGCCTGCTTACCGGCGTGCACAGTGGCTTTCTGCTGAACACCGTACCCACCATGCCCGCTGAACTGCAAGCGCGGTATCCTATCAAGATCGATGAAGACGGCTTCTGGACTGCCGGTGACGCCGGTGGCTGGAACACGCGTCCTGCAGTGCAATACGTGCCACGCGGGCGTCGTCCGTTCGGCCCGTATGAGTTCACCTCGGGCGGTGCGTATCGCCTGCCGGACGAACACGGACCCGACGGTGAGGGGCGCGTCTGGATGCGCATTCCCACCGGTCGCGTGGCAATGCTCAACTCCCTGCAAAATCCGTCATCCGATTCTCTCGACGTCACCGTGACAGTGAACGGAGCATCGCAACGCCGAAGGCTGGCACCCGGTGAGACGCTTCGCATCGAGTCGCCGCTCGCCGCTACTGTTACCACCGTCTCGCTCACGGTGCGGGGCGACCGTCGGCTTATCCTGCTCGAGTCGGATTTTCGCTGAGCTTTCAGACACAATGCCAAACACGTTGCCGAATTGTATTACCACCCGCGTTACGCACCGCATCACGACATACGTCACCACACGCATCGCCCACACGCCGATAAACCCGTGAGCCCACTGTGAGCAGGACCGCTGATCTGTTCGACCTGACGGGTCGAGTTGCCGTCGTCACGGGTGGCTACGGTGTGCTGGGCGGCAGCATGGCCACCGCGCTTGCCGCAGCAGGTGCGCGCGTCGCAATTCTCGGACGACGTGCGGAACAGGCGAACGCGATGGTGGAAACCATCCGCGCAACTGGCGGCGAGGCAATTGCACTCATCGCTGATGTGGTCGACGACGTCGCATTGCGCGCGGCGCGTGCGAAGGTGCTGGCGCAGTGGGGACGCATCGATATTCTACTCAACGCCGCTGGCGGCAACGTACAACGCGCGCGTACCGACAACGTCACGCCGTTCGCGATGCCGATGGACGCGTTCGACGAAGTGCTGCGACTGAATCTGCATGGTACGGTGTTGCCTTCGCTGATTTTTGGCGAAGCGATGGCCGAACGGAAGAAAGGATCCATCATCAACATTTCGTCGATGGCGTCCACGCAGGCGTTGAGCGGTGTGATGGGCTATTCCGCAGCCAAAGCCGCGGTCGAGAACTTCACGAAGTGGCTCGCGGTCGACCTTGCGAAAAAATGTGGCGATGGACTGCGGGTGAACGCGATCTCGCCTGGCTTCTTTGTCTCGACACAGAATCGCGCGGTGCTCGTGAACGAAGACGGCTCATACACGGCGCGCGCAGCGAGCATCATCGCCAAGACACCAATGGGCCGCTTTGGCAATCACGCTGAGTTGAATGGTGCGCTGGTGTATTTGTGTAGCGATGCGGCATCGTTCGTTACAGGAACCGTACTGGCGATCGATGGCGGATTCAGCGCGTACAGCGGCGTCTGATTCATGCCGATGAAGCTCGGACTCGGTCTGTATCGCAGCCTGCTCACACCAGACAACCTGGCGTTCGCCAAGCAGGCCGGCGCCACGCATCTCGTCGTGCATCTCGTCGACTACTTCGCCGGCGCATCACCGGTACTCGACTCCGGCCCACCAACGCTGGGCTGGGGCGTCACGCGCAATCAGGACAAGCCGTGGACGTACGACGAGATCATGGCCATCAAGAAACAGATTGACGCGGCAGGACTCACGTGGGAAGCGATCGAGAACTTCGATCCCTCGCACTGGTACGACATTCTGCTCGACGGTCCACGGAAGCGTGAGCAGATGGAAAACCTCAAGCGCACAATTCAAGCCGTTGGTCGCGCCGGCATTCCCATCATGGGCTACAACTTCAGCATCGCCGGTGTGTGGGGCTGGACGAAGGGCCCGTACGGTCGCGGTGGCGCGCGCGCGCTGGTGTACGATGAATCGCAGATCGATCCGCAGCTTCCAATGCGCAACGGCATGGTGTGGAACATGGTCTACGATCCCGATGCGCCGCCGGGATTTGTCACACCGATTTCCGAGACCGAACTGTGGCAACGCTATGAGTGGTTTCTCCGCGAAATCCTTCCCGTCGCCGAAGAGTGCGGCGTTCGCATGGCATTGCACCCCGACGATCCGCCGACAGCGGCACTGCGCGGTGCGGCCCGGCTCGTGAATCATCCCGACAAGTATCAACGCATGATTGATCTCGTGCCGAGTGGCGCCAGTGCGCTGGAGTGCTGCCTTGGCTCATTGCAGGAGATGCCTGAAGGCGACGTGTACGCAACGATTGATCGCTACGCGCGCGCCGGACGCATCGGTTATGTGCACTTCCGCAACGTACGCGGAAAGGTGCCTCACTATCAGGAAGTGTTCGTGGACGAAGGTGATCTCGATATGTTGCGCGTTGTGCGCATTCTGCATCACGCGAAGTACGACGGCGTACTCATTCCCGACCACACGCCCGAGATGACATGCGCCGCGCCGTGGCACGCAGGGATGGCGTTTGCACTCGGCTACATGCGCGCGTGCCTCCAGTCGGTGGGCCACTGATGCAGATGACGTTTCGGTGGTATGGGCCGCACGACCGCGTGCCGCTGAAGTACATCCGACAGATTCCCGGCGTACGCGGTATCGTCAGCGCGGTGTACGATGTGCCCGGTGGCGATGCCTGGCCCCAAGCGAACATCGCGCGGCTCGGCGAGCAGATCGCAGCGGCCGACCTCGAGCTTGCGGTGATTGAAAGCATCCCGGTGCACGAGGACATCAAGCTCGGCGCGACAACACGCGATCGCTACATCGATGCCTACTGCGAAAGCGTGACGCGTGTGGGCGCGGCGGGTGTGCCAGTAGTGTGCTACAATTTCATGCCCATTTTCGACTGGACGCGTACCGATCTCGCATGTGTGCTGCCGGATGGGTCGACAACGCTCACGTATGATCAAAACGCGTTGGCGCGCATCGACCTGTCGCAGGGGACCGGTGAATTGCCGGGATGGAGCACGGCCTACGATGGAGAGTCGCTGCAGCGATTGCTCGCGCAGTGGAAGGCCGTCAACGCAGAGCAGTTGTGGGAGAATCTGGCGTACTTCCTCGAGCGTGTCGTTCCCGTGGCAACAGCGGCGAATGTGAAGCTGGCGATGCACCCGGACGATCCACCTTGGTCGATCTTCGGACTGCCGCGCATCATCACCGACGCGGCGGCGCTGCGACGGTTGCTCTCGCTCGTCGACGTACCGGCCAATGGGCTCACCTTCTGCACCGGATCCCTCGGCTCGAGCGCAGCGAACGACTTGCCGTCGATGGTCAACGAGTTCGCGGCGATGGGCCGCATTCACTTCATGCACTGCCGCAACGTGAAGCGCACCGGTCCGCTGTCCTTCAACGAAGTTGCGCATCCGAGCGCCTTCGGCGACGTGGACATGCGTGCAGTGCTCGCGGCGTTGCGTGCGCACAACTATCCCGGACCAATGCGCCCTGATCACGGTCGCATGATCTGGGGTGAACAGGGCCGTCCCGGCTACGGCCTTCACGATCGCGCGCTCGGCGCGATGTACCTGCAGGGTCTTTGGGAGGGACTTGGCGTATGAACGATCACCCTACACAATCATCGACCATGAAGCGCGAACTTTGGCCGGCTGCTATCACCATCACCTCACGTCTGACCACCGCGTTTGCGGTGGCATCGTGCATGGCCCTCTCGGTGCAGGCGCAGACCCCCGTGCGCGCTGCCCGCACGAATGACTCGCTCGCCACAAATGCGCGGCTGCAGTTCTTCCTGCTGGTGGGCCAGTCGAACATGGCGGGACGCGGCACCGTCGAAGTCGAAGACAGCACGCCGGTCGCGCACGTGTGGATGCTCACGCAGAGCGGTGCTTGGGCCCCCGCCGTGGAACCGTTGCACTTCGACAAGCCCAAGGTTGCGGGCGTGGGCCCTGGCCGCGCCTTCGGTGTTGCCGTCGCCCAAGCATGGAAAGGAACGGAGATCGGCATGGTGCCGGCAGCCGTCGGTGGGTCGAGCATTCGCGCGTGGGAGACGGGCGCCGCTGACTCCGCGACGAAGACGCACCCCTACGACGACGCCATCGCCCGTGCGCGCGTAGCGATGCAGCGCGGTTCGCTCGCCGGCATTCTGTGGCTGCAGGGGGAGAGTGATGGGAACGCGCGTAACGCGGGTGACTACGAACAGCGCCTGTTTGCGGTCATCGCCAACCTTCGGCGCGATCTCCAGGCACCCGAAGTCCCGTTCCTCATCGGGCAGATGGGAAACTTTCCCGAAAAGCCATGGAACGCCTACCGCGCCCGCGTTGACTCCGCGCACCGGAATGTCGCCGCTACCACACCGCATTCAGCGTTCATCCTCACCGAAGGGCTCCGGCATCGTGGCGACACCGTTCACTACGACGCGCCCTCCGCACGCGAGATCGGGCGACGGTACGCGAAGCATTTCTTGCTGATGGTAAAGACGCCTTAGTGGCTCGTTAGTGCCTTCCTAGTGACAATACTGTCCAGTTAGGATGACGACCGCCGTGATCGGTGTTGAGGAACGCGAGACGCGCTGCTGGTCGGCCAGGTGCGTGAGAAACGCGACGACTTCGGTCTCTCCCATGGCCGGCACGCCCCCATGTCCGCCACCAACGCAACCTGATGACAGCGGGCTAGCGCGTCGTAGATTCGTCCGGAGACGCCAACCTTGGAGATACCAGCGATGTGGATGCGGCGGTACGAAGTCAGTCTGCGACTCGGCACGTGGACCGCCGTCGCACTCGCGGTATCTGTACTGGGAAGCAACGTCGTACACGCGCAGCGCGCGACCAGCGGCAGCATCCGCATCGAAACGCTCCCGTGGACCGATGCCGTTCGACTGCTCGACACTTCAGTCGTCGTCATGATTCCGCTCGGCGCGCAGTCCAAGGAACATGGTCCGCACCTGCCGCTCAACAACGACTGGCTGCTCGCCGAGTACTTCGCGAAGCATGTGGCGGCGGCCACGCGTGTGATCGTGTATCCGACCGTCAACTACAGCTTCTACCCGGCGTTCGTCGAATACCCCGGATCGACCACGCTGCGCATGGAAACCGCGCGCGACCTGATCGTGGATATCGTGCGGTCCATAGCGCGGCATGGACCGCGTCGGTTTTATGTGCTCAATACGGGTGTGTCGACGCTCCGCGCGCTCGCGCCGGCACGTGATTCGCTCGCGGCCAGCGGAATCGTCATGCAGTACACCGACATTCTGAACATCGGCAAGGACGCTGAAGCAAAGGTGCGGAAGCAGGCAGGGGGCACGCACGCCGACGAACTCGAGACGTCAATGATGCTGTACATGCATCCGGCGGTGGTGCAGATGCAGAAGGCGCGCGACGATTATCACCCGGGTGCTGGTGGTTTGACGCGCGACTCCGCGACGGCGGTGCGCGAAGGAAAGACGTGGTCCGTTTCGGGCACGTACGGCAACGCGACGCTGGCCACGCGCGCCAAAGGAAAGGTGATCGTCGAGGCGCAGATCCGCGGCATGATCGCGGAAATCGAACGACTCAGAAAGGTCGCGCTTCCGTAGCGGGCGCCAGCGGCACGAACATCAACACCGTTGGGCGCAGCACCGTACCGGGCACGCGCCGTCCTTTGTCGTCGTACTTCTCCCACTGACTATTCGCGACGTACACATATCCATCGGGCCACAGTGTGCCGATCGTAGGTTCATCGGCAACCGAGGGCTGTCGGTCGAGCAGCTCGATGCGATTCACGCGCAATTGTTCCGCATCCAGCACGAACCGCGCAACGCGCGCAGGATCGATCCCGTTCTGCACACCGATCACGGCGCCGTCGTACCACGTCAACCCATTGATGCCGAGCGTGGTGGTTCCGGCCGCGTCGACGATGCGCTCGACCCTGCTGGAACCAACCTGTGCGTGAAGGTCAACGCGAAGGAGACCAGGCGAGTAGTCGGCGATGATCACTCGACTGCTGCCGGGCACCGGTGCGATTCCCTGCAACGAGCGGAAGAGCGGATGACGAATCGCGTCGAGCGACCGGGCGCCTGGACGCAAGCGGAAAAGAATCGCTGCGTCAGAATCGGTGGCGAGCACCGTGCCATCGTGCGTGATCGCCAGATCGCCGAGCAGATGATGCGCGCCATCCGCGGGCACGTCCCAACGTTCCTCGATCGCACCGTCGGCGATCCGCACGCGCACGAGGGCCGACAGCGTGCTGTCTGCGGGCACGAAGCCATGCATCTGCACAATGCCGGCGGTGGTGGCGTAGAGTGTCCGGCCGTCGCTCGCAACCCGCACGCCGAGTATCGCGCCGATACGCGGGTTTCGTTCGAGATGCAGGTCGCGCACGCCGCCGTCTGCGCGGACTTCCAGTACCGTGCGGTGACGAATGCTGCCCACGTACAGTGAGCCGTTGGTGGGATGCGCGTCGATGCCTTCGGCGAACACCGTGCTGTCGGCAACGGTCGCTGCGGCGCGTCCGCTCGCTCGCGGCGCCACGTTGCGTGCCAGCCGTGCAAATGGTTCCGAAAACGCAGGAAGGCGGGAGAGGCGGACCACGCTCGTGTCGTCAATCAGTCGCGCTCCGGCGCTCATGGCAGCCAACGCCTCCACCGCCTCCACGACCAACGCCGTATCGGATGCACGAGCGGCGTAGCGCGCGACGTTGAACCAATACGAGGGCTGCGAGGGCCAGGCGCGTGCTGCACGAACCAGATACGGCAGCTTTGCCGCGGCGCCATCCGCGCGTGGTGCAACACGAAACGCGCTGTGCGCTACCGCGGCCGAATCGATGATGGCGCTCGCGGATTGCGCCTCAGCTCTCGGCGCTACGACCGCGCAGCTGAGAGCCGTCGCGACCATCGCGATACGAGCACGCGCGACGGAAGCACGCCCAACGGCAGATTGCAGCAAGGCGCCACCCGCGAAGGCACCACGCAGCAGCGGAGCACGCAGGCTTGCACCACGCAGGCTTGCACCACGCAGCGCAGGGTCACCCATCATCAAGCACTCGCGTCCGGATCACGGCCGTGCTGCGTTACGATCCAATGCCGCCTGAGCCGCCTGCTGAAGCAGCCGAACGCTGGCTTCCGGCATGTTGCCTCCAGGAATCGTGGCCGGAAGTGACGTCGGCCGAATTCCCAATGTGCCGTCGAGCAGCACGAGCGCGGCGATGTACGTACCGGGCGACGAGGGATGCAGGCCATCGCCGCTATCGAGCACCTGCAGGTTTCCGAAGGCGGTCCATCCATCGCCTGCGGGTGCGAAAACGCCGCCGATCGCGGCCGCGGCACCGCGATACGTTTGCAGCACGGCGGGGAAGTCGCCCAGTCGCGCCGTCGTCGGCCACACCATGAACAACACCGGCGTCGCACCCGCCGCGCGAATGAGGGGCGCAAATGTTTGCGCGCCTTCGCGCAGGTTGATCTGACTCGCCGGCAGCGCAGACGAACCCTGTTGCATCACCACAAACTCCCACTTACTCGTGGTCAGCGCACGGCGCGCCGTACCCTCCTGCCAGTGATCCTCGAGCGCGAAGTCGGGATACGCAACGCTCGCCACGTGAACGCCGCTTCTGCCGCCGAGCCCAGCGAGTGCGACGAACATTTCGGGCAGGTTGTTGGTGTACGTAAGGGAGTTGCCGATGAACAGCACGCGCGTTCCATCGGCGAAGCCCGGCGCTGTGGCGGAATCTCCACCGCAGGCACTCAGCGGCAGACACAGGCCTATCGCTGCGAGACAGGAGAGCAGGAGTCGTTGCATGACGCAATGATACCCAGGGCCGCGCACCGCGCGACGACAGGTTGACCAACGGTGTCATCGTGTGGAAGTGCGGACCAAGGCGCGGGATCAACCGACGCGGCCAGTTCGCATCGCCACGCGCGCCAACGCGCACACCGCCAAACTCGCGATAACCGGAGATCGGAGTAGACCAGCGAAAGTTGCGATCCCCTTTCGCGTCGGTCGGATAGCGGTCGTTGGAGACGAATCCGATCAGGTCCCCCTCCTCGCTGAAGGTGAGGAATGCCGCCACGGTGTGACCGGCGTTGCTGAACGTGACGCGCACCGAGTGTGCGTCGACCGTGTCCCATCGCATCGAAAGGTCGAGCACAGCTGCCGGTGCCATCACCAGGATATCGTTCAGCAAGGTGACAGTCTCACTCTGCGCGATGATGGGTCCCTCGATGTCCGTGATCGGGACCAGTCCTGCAGGTCGAGCGCCGCGAGGAGCACAGGCACAAGCACGCTGATATTGGCGATCGTGCCGTACCTCGCGTTATGCCAGCTGCCGATGATCAACCATTACGAGAGGATCGCCCCCTCCAATCCGGCCAGCCACCAGAGCCTGAGAGACAGGAACAGCATCACTGCTGTTGCCACGAACAACATACTCGCCGCCAACCAGGCCGCTCCGGCGCGCGTTGAGATCTGCAATGGCAGCTGTGCGACCTCGGCCCAGCCAAACGCCCTGGCCGCGCCGAGCAAATGGATCGCTCCGTGCAGCACCAGCAGCATTGCAAAGGCGATTTTCATTGTGGTTGCCCGGATCGAGGGTCAGCGTGAGCTACGTCGATGCGCATCGGGTGCCAGTACGCGTACCGACACCGAGCGCGTGACGCTGCGTTCGCTCACCAGATCGGTGATCGTCACCTGCACCACGTGTCGTCCGGGCGGGGCATCGCTGAGATTGAACGTCAGATTGTCGACCACCGCGAACGCAGCCGGAGCGTCTCGATTGTAGGCCACGGCCGCTGCATCGGGCTCATCGGCCAACACGCGGGCTCCGGCCGACCGCTCGTTCACGAGCACCTTGCGGAGGTCGGCGCGTTGCACCGACTTCCCCTGTTCGCGTCGAATCTGCACACGCCATCGCACGCGCCCATCAGGGGCCGGCGTGAGGTCATAGACCTCCCAGGCCAGCGCAAACGTCGCACGTGGTGCAACCACTGCTCCGTTTGGCACAATGGCCAGGTCGCGCCAGCGAGTCGCCAACGCTGCTCGCGGACGCGACGATGCGGCCACGAGCACATCGCTCATGCCAAAGCCGCGAAGCGGAAACTCCACCAACGCGTCCGACGTCAATATCGCCGCGCCGCGAGCGCCGGCAGGCTGTGTGGGTTCGATGGCTTCCACGCGATGCATCACGGCACCCTTCGAGACGCGCGCCGACCACTGCGCGGTCCACGATCGCTCGGTCACGCTCGGCATCTTGCGCGATTCCTTGAGGGTGCGAATCATCACCCCCACCGGCGTGGCAAACCATGCGGAAAGCTCGATGCGATCGCGCGACGTGATGTCGTGGTGCTCCGCGTACCTGAAGCGACGCAGCGGCAGCTGTGCGCCGAGATACACATCCACCGAGTCTCGTAGTGCGACAGATGCACCAACGCGAAAGCGCGCGGCCGTCACATCGATGCTGTCGGTCGTACCGTAGAATGGCACGTCAGTCCAATCCGCGCGTCGCGCTTCGGCGCAGGTCAGCATCGTTATCCCCGGCGAGCGCTCTGCGGGGCACAGGCCTTCGGTTGCATAAACCGTGGTGTTGGCCAACCGCTCCGCCGAGAATCGCTCGTGATGAAACGCGACCCAGAGGGATGGTGAGTAGAGAAGAGACGCGGCGTGCCGGTGGTCTGCCCATCCGCGTGTGAGCGTGTAGAACTCGGCACTTGTGCGCCGCCCCGTCCATCGCGCATCGATCACGCCACGCCGAATGAACACGCGGCCAGCGGAGGTCTCGCTGCCGGCCTCGCCTTCGTCGGCAATACGTGCGTACCGGTAGTCCGCTTCGGCTACACGGGCTCGGCGCTCGAGTCGAAGCTCGTTCACCGGTGTGCTCCACAACGGATCGAGCACCGCCCATCCGCGCGCGTCGATCGCAAGGCGCTCCGTTGGCAGAAACCCGTAGCGCCACTCATCGTCGGTGTTGGTGAGCACCGCATCGAAGCTGTCATAGCGCAACGAATCGGCGCGGGGCATGGCCGCGAGTGCGCTGTCAAAGAGCGCCATCACGCGCGGCTGCTCGTCCACAACTCGTCGCATGCGCCGGTACGCCGCGAGCGCACGCGCGGGCAGCACCGTGGAGTCGCGCGGCGATCGCGCGAGCAGCGCGATGGCGGTGGAATCAACCGCCTTCCAGTCGCCGAGTACGATGAGTGGCGCCAGTGTGAGTCGATGCCACACTCCGCGTTCGCGCGGATCGTCAGTCCACGTCGCAATACGGTCAAAGAGCAACGCGGCCCAGCGTGCCTCCGACTCACCATACTCCTCCGACGTGGACGGAATACGGGGTAGCTGCGCAAACGGCGGGAGATCGCGATCGAGTCGATGCGTGTGCTTCTCGACGTCGTCGAGCGGAAGCTCAGTGGGTCGCTCGAGACGACGTTGTGCGAGGTCCCAGATGCCGTACGCGAACTGCGACAGCGTCTCGCGTGCGACCATGCCAAACCCTGCGCGCGTAAGCGAGTCCAGCGTCCGATCGAGCCGACCGAGGGCCTCGGCACGCGTTGAATCGTGCACCGACACCAACTTGAAGAGCACGATCTCCGTGAGCAGCGCGTGATCATCGGGTCGCTTGGCGCGTGCGTACTTGTAGGAGAGATCAACGCAACTGGTCGAGCGCTTGAGCGAATCGTACGGCGCTCTCGATGAACGATTCCACACCTGTCGCGCATGACGAACCGCCGCATCGGCATCGTTCATGGCGACCAGCGGCACGCACGGGCTACACACCGGCATCGGCAGTAACGAGTCGGAGCGGCCGAGCGAGTCGGTGCAGACGAGGATGGCCGCGAGATCGTTCTCCTGGAGCTCAGAGAAGTTTCCGCTGTTCACCCCCGGAATGACGCGCTTGACCTGGCTCGATCGGCACGCCGCCGTCACGAGCACTGCAAACAGCGCCAGGAACATCCATCGCATTCGTCGCATACGAAGAAATTACGGTCTGTCCGACCGCTCGTCACGCTGCTATCGTCTGCCGGTCGTCGTCGATCGGCAGCATCGACGATCCTCGGTGTATTCGCGCTGCGTTCGGGCCGCGCTTGTCGTCCCACCTGGAGTCTTCGATGAATGCGAGCGTTGGCGGCCGAACGTTGGTAGCGACGGGGGCAAGGACGGCGTTGGCAGTGGTCACGCTCCTGCTGCCGCTCGCCAGTCACGTCGTCGGCGCACAGTCCGCACGCCCTGCCGAACGTGCGACGTCAACGCCTGATCCGACCAGCACCGCGGCGATTGCGCGCGTGCTGCGCTCGGCCGACGCGCTCGCACTGCGCGGCGATACGGCGCGAGCCATGACCGTGCTCGACTCGGCGCTCCTGCGTGCACGCAACAGTGCGGCGCTCTGGCATCGGTACGGCATGTTGGCGTGGGGCGGACGCAAGCAGTCGGTACGCGATCTGGAAGACGCCGACGTGGTACGACTGCGCATTCATGCGGACTCCGCATTGCGCATCGCTACGCAGCTGGCGCCCGACAGCGGCCAGTACTGGCTCGACTACGGACGTTTCATCCGCTTCACGGACAACAGTCCACGCCGACAGCGCGTGCAGGACATGTTCGAACGACCAGCGCAACGGGAACTCGCGGCGGGTCGCGTGCGGCTGGCATCCGAGCTGTTCGATGAGCAGGGGCTGAACGCGTTTCGCAACTACGAGCTCGAGGCCAACCGCTTCATCTCGCAGAACAACAGTGCGGACGCGGGGATCAAGGCGCCCTCGTCGTCGTTCGATGGCGCTCAGGTGTTTGACATGGCCGCGATCGCGCGGACGCAGGAATTCCCGATGCGCTTTCGCCATCAGATGGCGAAGTCGCTGGAGGATCGCGTGCGGTACTTGCAGCCACCCTCGGGCAAGGCCAATCTCGACGTAGCGCTGCGTGCCTTCGGAGCGGCGGTCACGGCCGATTTCACCAACCCGCGAGCGCGTGAACATCTGGCGATGATCCTCGCCGAGACCGGGGACTGGCCATCGCTTGTGTCGCTGGCGCAGCGTGCCGTCGCCGCCGACAGCAGCGACGTGCAGGGTTGGCTCGCACTCGGCATTGCTACGCAGCGTCTTCAACGATATCCGGAGGCCGCCGTCGCGTTCGAGCGCGCCACGCAACAGATGACTGCAGCGGAGGTCCTCGCCTTCACCGATCTGTCGCGGCTGCTGACACCGACTCGCAAGGCCAGCACCGCGCGCTTTCCCGATTCGGTCTCCTTTGCTGCCATGAGCGCGGTCGAGCGCACGCGTTGGCAGACGCTCTATTGGCAGTTGGCTGACCCGCGCGTACGGACCAAGGTCAATGAGGCGTTGACCGAGTATCTCGCGCGCGTGGCCTTCGCCGATCTGCGCTACGGATACGAAGAGCTCGACCTGATTGGCTCGCGCAGCGACCGCGGTTTGGTACACATCCGCTTCGGGCCGTACGATCATGCCTACGGACCCGGCGACAGGATCTGGACGTACCGGACCGGACGCATCTTCTACTTCGGGCGCACGACGTTGGCCTACGGCAATGCGCAATTCACGCCGACAGAGCGTCAGGTGGTGCAGGATTCCATTCTCATCGTCGATCCGAATGGCTGGGAGACGATGCCGCTGGTGCGCAACACGTGGCCGATGATCATGCGTGTGGCGCGCTTCCGCGCGAGTGCAGACTCGATGGATGCGATTGTGACGGCCGCAATTCCGGTCCGCTCGCTACTCGCCAACGCAGAGCTGACCGGATCGTTTCCGATCGACGTGCAGTTGGAGGTGATCGATTCCACCGGCAGATCGGTGAGGCGTGAGTTGCGGAAGACGAGCGTGAACAAGGACGCGCTGCCGGCGAGCATCAATGGCACGTGGGTGCAGCGCCTCGGTCGCGGAACCAACGTCGTGCGCGTCGATGCCGAGCAGGTGGATGCGGGGCGCGCTGCATCGTCGACCAACGACGCCGTGGTTTCGGGCGAGACGGGTTTCGGCATGAGCGACATCCTCTTCGGCACGGATCCGCAGCGGACGAACGGCAAGGATCCCGCGCGCTGGCGCGACGTGTCCATTGCGCCCACGATTGGCGTCTTCAAGGCCGAACAACCTCTCGGGCTGCTCTGGGAGACGTACGACTTGGCCACGTCGGAAGGGAATGCCAGCTATCGCACGCGCGTCACACTCGAGCGCACCTTCAAATCGAACGTGAAAGGATTCGTCGCGCGAATTGCCGCCAATCTCAAGAACGTGATCGAAGGCGATGGATCCGGCACCGGCAAAGTGACCGTGACGTACGATCAGCTTCGCGCGCGTGGTGACATCGTGACTGACTTTCTCTCCATCAGTCTGCTGAATGCGGTGACAGGCACGTATCGCGTAGAAGTCGAGATCGCCGATCTGAACAACGGAAAGAAGGTCACCCGTTCGGCCGATTTCGTTCTCACGCCAAACTGAGCGAGCTCAGCCGTAGCGATCAATCTGACCAATGCCGATTTTCGGCGTGCGCAGTGACACCTCTGACGCTGATTGTCGTATTGCCATCCATCACCTAACATCAGCGCGCGTCCCGTTCCGTCCGGAGCGGGGCGCGTTCTCGCAAACGGCGCGCTGACGCGCCCTTCCGGAGATTGGTCATGGCTCTTGGCGATTTCCTGCGCAAGCAGTTCATCGATGTCATTCAGTGGACCGAATCGGGTCCCGGTGTGTTGATGCACCGCTATCCCATGCGCGACCTGGAGATCCAGAGCGGCGGCAAACTGACCGTACGTGAGTCGCAGATGGCCCTCTTCGTGAACGAAGGCGTCGCCGCCGACGTCTTTGGCCCGGGCCTGCATACGCTCGTGACCAGCAACCTGCCGATACTCACGAATCTTCAGAACTGGGACAAAGCCTTCCAGTCGCCGTCAAAGAGCGACGTGTACTTCTTCTCCACACGCGTGCAGACCGGTTTGCGCTGGGGCACGCAGCAGCCGATCACCATCCGCGACAAGGAATTCGGCGCGGTGCGATTGCGCGCGTTCGGCATGTACAGTTTCCGTGTTGCCAACCCGTCGGTGTTCCATGCCAATGTCGGTGCAACGGATGCGGAGTACGCAGTCGACCAGATCGATCCGCAGTTGCGCAATGCCATCATCTCGGGCTTCACATCGGCGTTCGCGAACGCACAGGTGCCGTTTCTCGACATGGCGGCCAACCAGGCGGAGCTGGCCAAGCAGATCGCGGCCTCCGTCGCGCCGGCGTTCGAGCAATTGGGGCTGCGTCTCGAGTCGTTCGTCGTCGAGAACCTCTCGCTGCCCGATGAGCTGCAGAAGCGTCTCGACGAGCGTATTTCGATGAACATGATCGGGGACCTGCGCGCATACACGCAGTATCAGGCGGCGCAATCGATTCCGATTGCAGCAGCGAACGAAGGCGGGATCGCCGGACTCGGTGCGGGACTCGGCGCAGGTATGGGCATCGGTGGTGCGATGGCCGATGCGATGCGCGGAGCCGCAGCGCCGGCGTCCGGTTCCGCGCCTCCCGTGCCCGTTGTGACGCCAGAGCAGTCGGCAGCGGCAACGTCGGGCGCAACCAAGTTCTGCATGCACTGTGGCACCTCCATTCCTGCGGCCGCGAAGTTCTGCCCGTCGTGCGGGCAAGCGCAGCTCGAGTGATCGCCAACGGCACAGAATGGATCGTCGAGGCGTTCGGATGTGATCCCGCGCGCCTCGGCGACGTTCACGCGCTGCAGACGATGTTCGAGGCGATCGTTCGCGACCTCTCGCTCAACCCCGTCGCTAACGGCGTGTGGCATCGGTTCCCGGGTCACGGCGGCGTGACGGGCATGGTGCCGCTTGCCGAGTCGCATCTCACGGTGCACACCTTCCCTGAACATGCGTCGCTCTGCCTGAACCTGTTCTGCTGCACGCCGCGTGACGCGGGAGACTGGGAGGCACGACTCGCGCTGCTCGTTGGCGCCCGTGACGTACGTGTGCGCATGATCGCGCGCGACTACGCGCTGGCCGCTATCAGCACATGACCGGTCCGCGGTCACGGGGTACCGCGTGCCCCAACTGCGGCGCGCCAATCACCTTTCGATGGGCGCAGGCCGTCCAGACCACCTGCGCCTACTGCAAGGCGGTGCTCGTACGTCGCGACCTTGAACTCGAGCGCGTCGGACTGCAGGCAGATTTTCCGCACACCGGTTCGCCGATTCAGTTGGGCACCGAGGGGACGTGGATTTCGCGGAGCTTTATCGTGGTCGGGCGCATCGGCTATCAGTGGGCACGCGGACGCTGGAACGAGTGGCATTGCCGACTGGCCGACGGCACGAGCGCGTGGCTCTCCGATGCACAGCTCGAATACGCCATGACCACGGAGCTGTCCGTGCCGATTCCGCTTCCCGACGTGCATGGCGTGCATGTCGGCGAGACGTTCTTCTGGAACGAGGAGCGCTACCAGGCCTCCACGTTGACACGCGCGCGTTACCTCGGTACCGAAGGCGAACTCCCGTTCACGTCGTATTCTCGTGACGAGTGTCTGTTCGTGGACTTCCAGAACGACAAGGGTGGACTGGCGACCATCGACGCGACTGATGTTCCGTCGGTGCTCTTCGTCGGTCAATATCTGTCGTTCGATGAACTCGCCTTTCGCAACCTGCGCGAGTTCGACGGATGGTGAACGCGCCGCTCGACCCGGCGCAGGCACGTCCGCGCGCGTCGTCGCTGTCATGCCCATCGTGCGGGTCCGCGATCGCGTTGCGCACCGAAGGCTGGTCTGCATCGGTCGTCTGTGCGAGCTGCGGCTCAGTGCTCGACGCAACGGATCCGAATCTGGCGGTACTGCAGTCGCAGGCCAACCGCATCAGCGTCGAGCCACGCCTTCCGCTCGGTTCGCGCGGCACATGGAGCGGCGCGACGTGGGAAGCGGTCGGCTTTCAGCAGGTCACCATCACGGTGGACGACACGGACTACTCGTGGACCGAATACGTCTGCTTCAATCCCTATCGCGGCTTCCTCTATCTCTCGGAGTATCAGGGACATTGGAACGTCATCGAGAAGCTGCGCCGACGCCCGACCGAAAACACATCCGGCGCTCGACCCGTGGCCACCTTTGACGGGCGCACCTTCAAGCATTTCCAGACAGCCACTGCGGTCTCCACCTTTGCGTTGGGTGAATTTCCGTGGGAGCTGCGCGTCGGTGATTCCGTGATCGCGAAGGACTACGTGGATCCGCCGTTCATCCTGAGCGCAGAAGCCAGCGAGGGCGAGGTCACGTGGTCGCTCGGTACGTACACCAGCAGCGACCTGATTCGCCTGGCGTTCAGGATCGATGCGCGTTTTCCGTCGCCGTCGGGTGTTTTCGCCAATCAACCCAATCCGTACTCTGGATTGGCGCGCTCCGTCGGCCGGACGCTCCTGTTGTTCCTCGCGGCATTCGCGGTGATGCTCGGGTTGAACGTCGCCTTCGCGGGCAACACAACGGCCTTCGAGCAGGCGTATGTCTTTGATCGCGCCGACTCCACATCGAATGCGCTGGTCACGCCAACCTTTGAACTGACGGGACGTCCGTCACGCGTCGAAGTCGGACTCCTCGCCGATCTGCGCAACGATTGGGTGTACTTCAACCTCTCGCTGATCAACGAAGTCACGGGCGAAGTGCGCGACTTCTCGGCGCAGATGAGCTACTACGCCGGCCGAGACAGCGACGGCAACTGGTCCGAAGGCGGACGACGCGAAAAGGTGCACCTCTCGTCTGTTCCGTCGGGCCGCTACTTCCTGCGCATTGCACCCGAAGGTGGTGAGGCCAGTGGTGTCGCCGTGAACTATACGGTCACGGTCAAGCGCGACGTGCCAAGCTACCTGTTCTATCTGTTTGCGGCGCTCGCACTCGCACTGCCTGCGGTGCTGGCGTTGATCCCATCGGCATCGTTCGAAGGTCGGCGCTGGTCAGAAAGCGACTACGCTCCCGACACCGGCTCGTCCGACGACGACGAGGAGGAGTAGCAGATGGCTCGATTGTACGTGCTGTGGGGCGTTGCGGTGCTCCTGTTGCTTGGAACCGTGCAGTATCGCGGTTGGTCGTTTACATCCACCAGCAACAGCAAGACGAATCCTCGCTCGGTCCGCGCCAATCCTGGCGCGTATCGTTCACCATACTACCTCCCGGGGCGCACGCTCCGCGGCAAGTAACGGAGTCCGACCTCATGGAAGCTCTCTGGCAGAACGTGACGAGCGCGGCGGTGTTCGCGGGACTCGGCGTCGTGCTCTTCGTCGTGGCGTTCTTCATCATCGACCTGCTGACGCCGGGCAAGCTGTGGACTGAAATCGGCGAGAAATGCAACACGGCGGCGGCCATACTCATGGGCTCCGTGGCGATCGCGTTGGGGATCATCGTTGCTGCGGCCATTCATTGAACGTCGCGCTCTTCGTTTCTGTTTGTCTCATCGCGGCGTGCGGGCTCATTTACGAGCTCGTGGCCGGCGCGCTCGCGTCCTACCTGTTGGGCGACAGCGTCACGCAGTTCTCGACGGTCATCGGTACCTATCTGTTTGCGATGGGCATCGGCAGTTGGCTGTCCCGCTTCATCGTACGCGGGTTGGTGACTCGATTTGTCATCATCGAGCTGCTGGTCGGTGTGGTTGGCGGCTTCTCGTCGCTGGTGCTTTTTCTCGCCTTCGCGTACACCGATGCGTTCCGACCGGTGTTGTACGGACTGGTCGTGCTGATCGGCATTTTTGTCGGACTCGAAGTCCCGCTCCTCATGCGCATTCTTCGTGATCGATTCGATTTCAAGGACGTGGTCTCCAACGTCCTGACCTTCGACTACATCGGCGCATTGGGTGCCTCACTGCTCTTTCCGCTCCTGCTCGTGCCCCGCCTGGGGTTGGTGCGTTCGGCGATCCTCTTCGGCTTCGTCAATGTGCTGGTCGGGCTCTGGAGTACGTGGCTCTTCCGCGACGTGCTGGCGCGTCCGCGGTGGCTGCAGGCTGGCGGCGTGCTCGCGCTGGTGTTGCTCGGCGCGGGACTGTGGAAAGGGCAGGACATCACGACACTGGCGGAAGAGGGGATGTATGCCGATCCGATCATCCTCGCCAAGGATACGCGCTATCAGCGCATCATTCTCACGAGCTGGAAGGATGATCTGCGCCTCTATCTGAACGGACATCTGCAGTTTGCCTCGCGTGACGAGTACCGATATCACGAAGCGCTGGTGCACCCGGGCCTCTCTGCGGTGCCATCGAAGGCACGGGTGCTCGTCCTCGGCGGCGGTGACGGACTCGCCGTGCGCGAGGTGCTGCGCTACGCCGATGTGCAACAGGTGACGCTGGTCGATCTCGACGAGGGAATGACGACGCTCTTCACCGCGCATAGTCGATTGACCGCGCTCAACAAGGGCTCGTTGTCGGATCGTCGGGTGCGTGTCGTCAATGCCGATGCGTTTACCTGGCTGGACGAGAATCCGGCGCTCTTCGACTTCGTCATCATCGACTTTCCGGACCCGTCCAACTACCACGTCGGCAAACTCTACACGAGCGCGTTCTATCGCCTGGTGCGACGGCATCTGACGCCCGGCGGACTGCTGGCGGTACAGAGTACCTCGCCGATGTTTGCGCGGCAGTCGTTCTGGAGCATCGTGGCCACGTTGCAGGGGGCTGGCTTGCGCGCGTGGCCGTATCACGTGTACGTGCCGAGTTTTGGCGAGTGGGGCTTCGTTATCGCTGGCACGAGCAGCTTCGTCGTGCCGAGCACGTTACCAGCCGACCTGCGCTATCTGACCGTTGCCGGCCTGTCGGCGCTGTTTGACTTCCCCACGGATATGGGCGCCGTGGCTGCCGAACCCAATCGCCTGAATGACCAGGTGCTCGTGCGCTACTACGAGCACGAATTCGACGCGATCAATCGCTGAGGTGACGTCTCATGCATGAGCGCATGTCGCGGCGGGAGTTCGTGTCGACCGTGTCCGGGCTCGTGGTCGCGGCACCCGCCCTCGTCGGCCTGACGCGGAAGGGTGGCCACGCCATCGCCGGCGGCTATGTCGACGATCAGAGCGCGGCCGGACATGCGTTGCGTGACGGACGCGCATTCGCCGCGGCACCTGAACGTCGTCGTGCGTCCGTCGCCATTGTCGGAGGCGGCATGGGCGGACTCAGTGCGGCGTGGCAGCTCGACCGCTCCGGCGTCGATGACTGGGTGCTGCTCGAGCTGGCGAATGACGTCGGTGGCAACGCGCGCTCCGGTGCGAATGCGGTCTCGCGCTATCCCTGGGGGGCGCATTACGTGCCCGTTCCGTCGGCCGATGCGACGCATGTGCGGGCGCTGCTTCGCGAGCTTGGTCTGCTGAACGCCGACGGCACATGGGATGAGCGCACGCTGTGTCATTCACCGCAGGAGCGAATCTTTC
>CAYWCJ010000008.1:0-29077 GCA_964456595.1 uncultured Gemmatimonas sp.
CCTCCCGACCGTCATGGCGCGCGCCAACCCCTCCCCCGGACGACAGCTCCTGCAGCAGTGGGCGCGCTGGTCGCGGCTGCCGTTCGGCAAGCGGCTGTTCAGTTGGGCCGTCGGTCGAACAGCGCCATACACCGGCAGTGTGGGCGGGCAGTTTCTCGAGGTCCGCGCCGGGTTCGCGCGCGTGCGGTTGCACGACCGCCGTGCCGTGCGCAATCACCTTGCATCGGTGCATGCCGTCGCGTTGGTGAATCTTGCGGAGATGACCAGTGGCGTGGCACTGATGACCGCACTTCCGGCGGGGGTGCGAGGGATCGTGACCGGACTTTCGATCGAGTACCTCAAGAAAGCCCGCGGCACGCTGATCGCGACCACGACGGCAAACGCGCCGATAGTCGTCGCGGAAACGATCACGCATGACGTCACGGCGACGATCGTCGATGCAGCCGGCGATACGGTCGCGACGTGCGTTGTGCATTGGCGCTTGTCGCCTCCCGTGGATGCAGCGGCACCAAGCAGCGCTGCCCGCACCAGCGCCGAGCGTTCGGCGCAACAGCCAGCCGTCACAGCCTCCGCATGACGCCGCACGACGACCGTGTGCGCGCGTTCGACGGACTCGGTGCAGACACACACGGCACGCTCCTCACGCGACAGGCGGGCATTTCCGTGCCGCTGATCTGCGGCCCCATGTATCCGTGCAGCAATCCGGAGTTGGTGGGTGCGGTCAGCCGCGCCGGTGCACTCGGCATCGTGCAACCGATCTCGCTGACGTATGTGCACGGACACAAATATCGCGCCGGGCTGCAGCTGGTGGCGAAGCTTGCCAACGGCAAGCCGTTCGGATTGAACGCGCTCATCGAGGCCTCGAGCAAGACGTACCACAACCGCATGGTGCGCTGGGTGGAGATCGCGCTCGAGGAAGGGGTGCGATTCTTCCTCACGTCACTCGGCAATCCGCGATGGGTCGTCGAGCGCGTGCATGCTGCGGGCGGCGTCGTGTACCACGACATCACCGAACGGAAATGGGCGCTCAAGGCACGCGACGGTGGCGTGGATGGATTGATCGCCGTCAATCGCGAAGCCGGCGGGCATACCGGCTCACGATCACCGCTCGAACTGCTGGACGAGGTGCGTGATCTCGGCTTGCCGGTGGTCGCGGCGGGCGGTGTTGGCGACGCCTCGCGCTTTCGGGAGCTGCTGGCGATGGGCTACGAAGGAGTGCAACTCGGCACGCGCTTCATCGCGACCACAGAGTGCAATTCCGATGCGGCGTACAAGCAGGCGATTCTTGCCGCCACGTCGCAGGACATCGTGTTGACCGAACGACTGACCGGTGTGCCGGTGTCAGTCATCCGCACGCCATACGTGGAGAAGCTGGGGACGACCGTTGGACCGATCTCCCGCTGGATGTTTCGCGGACGCAGGACGAAGCACTGGATACGCACGTTCTACGCGCTGCGATCGTTGCGGCAGCTCAAGCGATCGAGTGTGGACGGCGCCAATCAGGACTACTGGCAGGCCGGACGCAGTGTGGACGAGATTCACCAGATCATACCTGCAGGCGAGATCGTGCGCGAATTCGCTGACGCCTTTGCACTCACTGCCGTTGGAGCGAGCGATGAAGACTGAACGTGCCCTGACGCTTGGGATGGGACTGCTCTGCACCTTGTCTCTCGTGCCCGGTGCGTCGCCCTCGGCGCAAAGCACCGCCACGCGCCGTACGCCTGGTGGAGCGATCAGCATGCCTGGACTCCGCGTGCCCGGGCTGCGCGCGCCGGTGGAACTCACGCGCGACTCCGCCGGCATCGTGCACATCGACGCACAGAACGAGCACGATCTGTTCTTTGCGCAGGGATACAGCGCCGCGCGTGATCGGATGTTTCAGCTGGAGCTGTGGCGGCGGCAGGCGACGGGCACGATGGCCGAAGCGCTCGGCCCGCGCTGGGTCGCGCGGGATCGCGCGTCGCGACTGCTCAGGTATCGCGGCGACATGACCAGGGAGCTGTCGCATTATCATCCGCGCGGAGTGGCGATCATCTCGGCGTTTGCGGACGGGGTGAACGCATACGTTCGGCACGTGCAACGCGATTCGACGTTGCTGCCGGTGGAACTCAAGTGGTTGGGCATCACGCCGGGATTGTGGACGCCGGCCGTTGTCGTTTCGCGGCACAACGCGCTGGCGTCGAACGCGCGCGAAGAGGCGGCAACCGCACGCGCCGTTCGCGTCATCGGCGACGCGGCTGTGCTGCGGCGGCGACGCTACGAGCCCGGGCCTGCGCGCGTCGCCATCGACTCCGCCATCACGCGTCTGCTCGATGCCACCGACGACGGCGCGCTGCTGTCGGTGTACGATGCGTTCAAAAACGCGCCGGTGTTTCGCGCCGACGAGGTGATGGCCAGCGTGCGTCGCAGTGGGGTCGGGGCGCGAACCGAGGGTGATCCCTTGATCGATTCGTACAGCATCACCTCGCGTGACCTGAACGCTGGTACGACCGCGCTTCCCGACGATCCGTGGCAGAGCAACAGCTGGGTGATCGCCGGCAGCAAGACCGCCTCGGGGCGTCCTATCGTTGCCAACGATCCGCACCGCACGATCACCACGCCGTCGCTGCGCTACCCCGTGCACCTGAAGGCACCGGGGTGGGATGTGATCGGCGGCGGAGAGCCAGCGATTCCCGGTGTGGCCATCGGGCACAATCAACATGGCGCGTGGGGACTGACTATCTTCGGCATCGACACCGAAGACCTGTACGCGTACAACACCGCCCGAGGTGACGCGCGCGCCTACACGCACAACGGCGCGACGCAGCGCATGCGGGAAGAGATCGACACCATTCGCGTGCGTGGCAGCGCGCCGGTTGTCGTGGCGCTGCGCTTCACGCGACATGGTCCTGTCGTCTTCGAGGACACGGTGAAGCGTGTCGCCGTCGCGCTCCGTGCCGCGTGGGCGGCAGCGGGCGGCGCGCCGTATCTCGCCAGCCTTCGAATCGATCAGGCGCGAACGTGGAGCGAGTTTCGTACGGCGTTGACGTACGCGCACATGCCCACGCTCAACTGGGTGTGGGCGGATACCTCCGGCGCGATCGGATGGCAGGCGGCCGGCATTGCGCCAGTGCGCAAGGCGTGGGATGGACTCGTGCCGGTGCCGGGTGACGGTCGCTACGAGTGGTCCGGCTTTCTGCCCATCAAGGATCTCCCCCACGCCGAGTCGCCACACATCACGCACTTTGGCACAGCGAACGCGTTCAACGTGCAGTCGGACTACACGCACAACGATGCGATCGCGCGATCGTGGGCCGAGCCTTGGCGCATCCAGCGACTGACCGAAGTGCTGGACACGACAAGGCGCGGTGATGTGGCGGCTTCGCAGCGGTTGCAGCATGACGAAACACCAATGGCGGCGCGCGCACTCGTTCAGCAGTTGCGAAGCGTCCGCGTGATGGGCGCGCTGTCACAGGCCGCGCGCGATACGCTGTTGGCGTGGAACGGTGTGCTGTCCGTCAACTCCGTTGGCGCGGGGGTCTACGCCATGTGGGAGCGCACACTGTCACGTGCCGTTGCGGAGGCTGCGCTGCCAGGCAAGGCGCGCATGCTGCGCACGGTACCACTCACACGCGTCGTCGAGTGGATGACGTCGCCCGACTCGGTGCTCGGCGCCAATCCGATAGCCGTGCGCGATTCACTCCTGAGTCGCTCATTCAATGATGCCGTCGCCGAGCTCTCCGCCAAGTTCGGGCCGAGCCTGGCGCGGTGGCAGTATGGTCAGCCGCAGTTCCATCACGTGCGCATTGCGCACCCGCTCGATGCCGTGGTGAGCGACTCGTTGAGCAAGTGGCTGTCACCCGGCCCCATTGCGCGCGGTGGCTACGCCAACACACTCAACTCCACAGGCAACGGCGACAACCAGACGGCCGGTGCGAGCCTGCGGGTCGTGATGGATCTCGCCGACTGGGAGCGCGCGACGGTCACCAACACGCCAGGCCAGAGCGGCGATCCACACAGTCCACACTACCGCGATCTCTTTGTGCCGTGGACGCAGGGAGTCTACGCGCCGCTGCCATACTCGAAAGCTGCCATCGCCAAGCGCGCCGAGCGTGTGGAGACGCTGCGACCGTGAGCGGGGCGATGGATCTCACGTGGTGCTCCAGCTTCACTCCGACTCGCAGACTGATTACCGAACACTGACGACAGCGAAAAGCGGGGCTTCCATCGTTGCGACCGACTGGCCCTCGCTTCGCGACCCCTACTTGACCCGCGTCCAGATCGCGATCAGCCCGCACCACGCATCCGTTCGTATTCCCGCGTATTGCGGCGGGATACGCGAAGGACCATTGAATATCTCGATGGCGTGGACGTCGGTGGGCATGACCGCGTCGAGATCGACGTCCTGTGGCATGATGATCTCGTCGACCATGACACGGAGCTGGCACGGCCTCGGCGTGCCGTCGGCAGTGGGTTTAGGGCCGCGCAGTGACATCGCCTTCTTCACACCGAGGGAGTCCGAGATGCGAAGGCCGGTGACGCGGCGCAACATCTGCGACAGCGCGATTGGACGCACAAAGTCGAGGTCCGCGCGCGTGATGACCGAGTTCGCTTCCTTGCGTCGAATGCGCGCGTCGATCTCGGCGTAGCGACCGCTCGCCTCCCGGTTGCCGATGATCCGCATGGCGTCGAGAGTGACCGTGGAGCCGCGCAACTGCATCGAGAGCGAATTGTCGCCCGCTTCGATGCGCAGGCGCAGATTGGCCGGCGCCAACCCAATCTGTCGCACGCTCACGTCCACGAACCCGGACGGCAGCGACTCCACGCGCGCGTTTCCTGTGCTGTCGGTTCGCGTCGAGCGCGTCACGTCTCCGATTCGCACCACGACCTCCGCATCCGCCACCGAGAGATCACGCTCGCCGCGCACGCGCAGTCGCAGTGTTGCCGTCTGCCTCGCCGACTGCGCTGCTGCGGTCCGTACCCTCGCGCTGTCGTCGGCGAGGCGTTGCGCCGTGCGCCGGATCGCATCCTGCGCGATCCGGAGGCTGTCGGTCAGCGCGGCGATCATCGCGTCGGTCAGTGGCACATCAACGGTGACGACTGGCTCGTCCAACGAGAGGCGGACATCGATCGGTCGTGTCCGACGTCCGTCGCGGACCGCGACAATCTGCAGCGGCACGTTGATCGGCACGTCGCAGAGCACGAATGTCCCATCGGCAACCGAGACGCCTTCTCGACTGTGATTGCGGAACGTGATCATGCTCGCGCCGACCGGCGTGAAGCTGTCGCGCCACTCGGCCACCACGCGCACGTTCGCGACTGCCAGTGCCGGAGCTGCGACGATGCGTCCCTGCACTGCCCCGCTGTCGATGCCGGCACCGATGGCGCCGCACACGAGATGCTGCTGCATCGCGGCGACGGGGGTTGCCGGGGTGATTGCGTTCGTACTGCCAGACGCCTTCTCGTTCACGTAGTGCGCGACATCGCCGACAAAGAGCGCCGCCACTTCACCGCCATCCACCTGCAGTCCCTCTACCACACGAATCGTGCGCGACGGCGCGGGACGTGGTGCGAGTCTCGCCGCGATCCGTCGAACGGAAATGCGCGGCATGACGACAGTCCACCGCTTCACGAACCACAGGCCGGCCTCGCTTCGCATGAACTGGACGTCGCCGCCTACGTCGGCGCGCTGCGCCTCGTCGGGCAATGGATCGTACGTGAACTCCACCGATTCGAGCATCGACGTTTCGCGATGCATCCAGATCGTACCGCGAATGTCCACCACGCCGCGCCGGCGTGCGACCGGGCGGAACGCAACGCCGATCGACGCCGCGCGTGCGCCAGCGCCAATCACCACCTGAAAGCAGTGTTGCGCGGCGAACGCGTCGGAGAGCAGCACTTCTGCATCGGGGCCCCGATAGAGCACGCTGTCGCCATCGCTCGCGACGTACCCGACCCTGGCGATGGAATCGGGCGAAAGACTGGCGAACGGTCGCGCCGTGAAGCGCGTCACCTCGACGTTCTGTTCTGGCGCGAGCAGACGCCGTTTGGTGTCCTCCAGTCGAGTGAAGACACGGTACTCCGCCCAGCTGTCTCCGTCGCTGTTGGCCGAGACTGACGCGAACAGCGCGGTACGCGCCTCCTGCAGCAACTGTGCGACGAGCAGGCCGCTGTCGGGCCGCGTGCGGCACTGATCCCGCGCGCGCACATTGAACTGCGCCAACACCACCGGCTGATCGGCGAGCACCACCCGATCGACTCGCGTCTCGCCGTCGCGAAGGTCGAACGGTCCGCGCACCTGCGGCCGATGGCCGACGCGCAGCAGACGCAAGGTGAACGGGCCGGCGTTCGGCGCCATCAACATGAACTGTCCGCTCAGCGCCGTCACCGATCGCGCAACCACGGAATCGGTGCGCGACGACACAAGCAGCGCCACCACACCACTCGCCGGTGTTGCGCCATCCGGCTGCAGCACGGTACCGCGTAGTTGCTGCGCGCCGAGTGTCCACGCGGTAAGCACATGGAGGACGAGCAGCAGGGCGGACGCCGTCCAGCGCATCATTTCATCCGATGTTCGCGCTGCTAGCGCGGATCGCTGCCCGCACCCGCCGCCGCCCGCGTCACCGGCGGATCTTTCGGCTTCTCGCCCTGCAGCCAGTATCCAAACCACTGCCGCAAACGACCAAGTCGATCGACCAGCAACCACGGCTCACCGTTGCGCGACAGGTCGTGCGTGGAGCGCGGGTACCGCACCATCTCCACGGGAACCCCCTGCTTCTTGAGCGCCATGAACCAGATCTCCGCGCTCCCCATCGGCGTGCGATGATCCTCTTCACTCTGCACGATGAGCATCGGCGTCTTCACCTTGCTCACGTAGCGGATGGGAGACAGGGTGTCGTACAGCTTCTGGTTGTCCCACGGCTTGCCGTAGAACTCGAACTCGGTGAGCCCCTGCGCATCGCTCGAGCCGTACCAGTACGTCCAGTCGGTGATCGTGCGATCGGTCTCGATCGCCCTGAAGCGCGTCGTCTTGGTGGCCAGCCACGTGGTCATGAATCCACCGTACGAGCCACCCGTCGCGCCCAGCTTCGTGCTGTCCACATCCGGGCGCTTGGCAACGAGGTCCACCGCCTTCATCAGATCCTCGTAGTCCTCCATGCCCCAGCGGCCGCGCGTGCTGTACGTGAAGGGCGCGCCGTAGCCGCTCGATCCGCGCGGATTCGTGAACAATACGAATATCCCCTGCGCCGCGAGATTCTGGAACTCGTCGAACCATCCTTCGCCGTATGACGAGTGCGGTCCGCCGTGGATGTAGATGACCATCGGATATTTCTTCCCTGCTTCGTAGCCGTACGGCTTCATCAGCCAGCCTTCGATCTCGACATTGCCAACGCTCTTGTAGGTGAAGCGTTCGGCGTCGCTCCACACTACATCCTTGTTGACCTCGTTGTTGAACGACGTCAGCTGACGCTCGCCACTGCCGTCGAGGTTGGCCACGAACAGTTCCGTCGGCTTGGTCATCGACGTCGCCACGAACGCGACGATCTTGCCTGCCTGGTCGTACGATGCGCCGCGAACCTGACGACGGCCGTTGAGGATCTCCTTCGGCGCAGACTTGCCCGTCAGATCCGCCTGCAGTATCGCCGTGCGCCCGCCAATGTCGGCCAGAAACATCAACGCGCCGCTGGGCAACCAGTCGATATTGCCAGGCTCGAACTGCCAATCGCCGATGATGTTGCGTGGAGTGCCGCCAGCCGCGTCCACCAGATACAATCGCGCCGACTTCGTGCGCGCCGGACGACCAACGAAGGCGATCGTCTTGCTGTCGGCCGACCAGGCGATATCGCTTTCGGCGCCCATCCACTCGGACAGCTTGCGCGGCGCGCCACCGTCAGCGCTCATCACGTAGAGGTCGACCTCATTTCGTTCGGCTTCGTCGCGCACCTTGTGGTACGGCAGCTTGGCGAGCGAATCGCGCTCGAGTTCGAGTGTCGAATCGGCGCGCAACTTCGCGTCGGCAAGAAAGGCGATCGACTTGCCATCGGGAGAGACGACCGGCGATCGATGCGAGTAGTTGGTGTTCGTGATCATCTTGCGCGCCGTATCGCCCATCGCCTGTCGCCAGAGCTGCTGCGGGCGCCAGCTGCGTGCCACGCGACGACCCGGCACGAAGCCGGCGCCGTTCACCTTGTACGACATGTCGGTCACATGCCGTCCATCGAAACGCGCAGGCTCGGCGGGACGCGTGATCGCGTCGAACGTTGGCTGCGCCATCGGTTGCATGCGCGCGAATGGACTGGCGGCACGCGGCGCGGAATCGATGCGCGCAGGCTCACTGAACACCGCGAACGCATGGTTGTCGGGCATGGAGCCATTCGGATACGTGTCCACCTGGACCGCTTCGCCAGACGGTTGGTCGAGGCGAATAGCCCAGGTGTTACCGCGTCCACCGGTGCGCTGCGACGTGAAGAAGAGATACTTGCCGTCAGGCGACCAGCGCGGATTCGAACTCTCCGTGCTCGGCGACGTCCACCGTTGCGGTTCGCCGCCATCGGTACCGACCACCCACACTTCATTGTGCCGTCGGTTCTCTGCCTCCTTCACCGACGTGACGGTCATCGCGATACGCTTGCCGTCCGGCGATACGGTGGGTCCGCTCACGGTGTTGACGCGATACCAATCGGCCAACATCATCGCGCGCGGACCGCTTGGAAGTCGGGTGACCGCAGCGCCCGCAGCAGGCGCCTCGGCGGGACTGCCCGTGCCGCCCCCGCCGCGCTGCGCGAACAGCAATGACGGCGCAAGCGAGACGAGCGAAACGGCGAATGCGACGCGTGAGCGAGGCCGGAGTGGAGTGGCGATCATGGCAGGAGTCTCGGGGACGGAACGTCTGGTGTGGGCTGTGCGAGCTACGGCTCCGACGCGTGGAATGTTGGCGTGCTGCCTGGCGGACGGCAACGCGGGGGCATCACAAAACATCGTACAGCTCGGCTGATGTCGGAAAGTTTATGCTTGCGATATCCAAGGGCTTCCCCTAGCATCTTCGGAAGTTGCGGAGGAGCGCCGCGATGTGACGCTGTGGGTGCCCGTGTTGGTGCAGTGGCAGCATTGCTGGATCTCGGTATCCGCCCGATGTCCCACACTTTTTTTCAGGAGGTGATCCATTGTCTCACTCCCGTCCCTTTGCCGGCTCGGCCTGGGCAAACGATCTCCTGATCCACGCCCGGTAGTTCGGGTTCCGGTTCGGGCATCGTCTCGAGCTGGCACAGGACAAAAGGGCCGTCGCGGCTTGACCGCGGCGGCCCTTCGTCGTTGCGTAAGTGCATGTCATCGCCCCGAAAGCGCGGTCGGATCTATCCGCAGGACCGCACGCTCATCCCCGACTTCGAAGCGCTCCCCAACATCGGTCGGGCAACGGCGGAAGACTTCCGTCAGCTTGGATTCCGGCAACCGGCGCAGCTCATCGGGCAGGATCCGTACGCACTCTACGATCGACTGTGCGCGTTGACGCAGACGCGACAGGATCCGTGCGTCGCCGACGTGTTCATCGCCGCCGTGCGATTCATGGAAGGCGCGCCGCCGCATCACTGGTGGCACTACACGGCCGAACGCAAGCTCGCGTTCGCACGGCGGTGACGGCGCACCTCTGGCAGTTCAACGCACAGAAATGGTCTTCATCATCCCCATGTCGGCGTGCGGCTTGCCCGTGCCGTTCAGGTGCTCCGGCGTAAAGCAGAGTAACGCATACTCGCCGGGCCCGAGATCGAAGCGTGACGTGACGGCGCGTCCTGGAGCGATCGACGACGTGCCACCCATCATGCGACCGGGCGCTTCCGTGCGCTGTCCATCTTCGTACCAGTTGAGCACGTCGAGGGCGGTCTTGCCGCGATTGAGTTTCACGAGCGTGACTTCGTGCGCCTGCGGTCCCTTGTTCTCAATGCGCCAGGTCTGGATGCCGGTGACCGGCGCAGAACTCAACGCATAGTCGTAGTCGGACAGCGTAATCTGCACATCGCCGCGTGGCACAACGGCACGCGATGACGGTCCGGACACTTCGAGCTTGCTGTACATCCCCTTCATGTAGTGCGGCGATCCGTCTTCAGAGGGGATCCAGCACCACACGGCATAGGTGCCCGGTGCAAGGATCATCTGCGTCTCGAGCACCTGTCCGCCGATCGCCGACGTCGGTCCGCCTTCGCTCTCACGCCAGTTGGAGGAGCCTGGCGATCTGCGCATCTGCGTCATGAAATCGGCCAGCGTCTGACCGGGATTCATGCGTGCGAGCTGCACGTGATGCAGGGCCTTGCCCGTATTCCTGAGCCGTACGGTCACGAGACCCGCCGGTGCGGTGGCCGGGACTTTGAACGCAAAGTCCATCGCTTCGATCAGGACGACCGGTGGTGCGACGGCGGCCTTGGCGGCCGCCATTCTGGCAGCGGGTTTCGCCTGCGACGCGAGGGAGGAGGAACAGACGGCGACCAACGCGCCAAGGCGCGAGATCCATCGCAAGGTAGGCATAGGAGGGGGCGGGCTGGAGGGCTCTCTCGGTTCATTGAGACTGCACCTGACGTTGCATAATGCGTTACGCCCTCGCATCGCGAAAGAAGCAAGTAGCATTGGGTATCATTCCCCGACCGTGCGCACGATCACGGTACGCGAGCCGTTGCCACGGACACCTCGCGGACAAAGGAAGTAGCCGCGGGCCGAGGAGTCCTGTCCTTGCTGGGCGAGGAAGCACACGTGAACCAGCCGTCGATCGAGCCATCGGCATCGCTGCGGTAACCTTGCTCGCGACGGCCGGCCTCGCGACACGCATCGCGCGAACCGGCGATTCGGCGGGGACGCTGGTCGCCGGTCGAGTCACGCACCTCACCCGCGAGCCTGGACTGGAAATCGACCCTGCGCTCTCCCCCGACGGTCGTGCGATCGCCTATGCCGCTGGCGTGCCGGGCGACATGCGCATCTACGTGCGGCAGATCGATGGCGGACGCGCGATCGCCGTCGCGGAGTTGCTCGTCGACAACCAGCGCGTGCCGCGATGGTCGCCAGACGGAACGCGTCTCATCTTTCAGGTGGGGCACGCTGAACGCGAGAATGCGCCCGGGGTTTCGCCGAACGCGCTCTATGTCGTGCCTGCATTTGGCGGCGTCCCCAGACGGCTGGTGGTCGACAGCGCCGGATCCGACCTGTCGCCAGCATGGTCGCCAGATGGTGCGCGGATCGCCTTCGTACGCGGACAGGGTGTGTACGGGCAGCACATCTTCGTCGTCGATGCGGACGGTGCGTCGGCCCCGACGCGGCTTGCCGACGCCAAAGAGGCGACCGGGCTTCGGTGGTCCCCCGATGGATCGATGCTCGCCTTCGCGTCTGGCGACCCGCGCTTCACGCTCGGCACCTCGCACCTCGGCAATGATGCACTATCGTCGATCCGCATCGTTACCGTTGCCGACAGACAGGTGCATGTGGTCACCGCCGGAACGGCGCTGGACGTCAGCCCCCTCTTTACTCCCGATGGCCGAAGCCTGTTGTTCGTCTCCAATCGCGACGGGAGCCGCGATGTCTACCACATCGCCATCACGCGACGCGGAGAGTCGCGTGGGAATGCGCATCGGCTGACGTCGGGACTCAATGCGCACAGCATCGACCTGAGCGGCGACGGACGCACGCTGACCTACTCGGCGTACTCGCCCTACGCACACCTCTGGTCAGAGGGCGGCGCGGTGGAGCGCGTAACGACGACGACGCTGCAGGCGGCGAACCCGGAGTTCTCCCCCGACGGGAATTCGATCGCTTTCGACGAATTCGGCAACGGCGAGAATCTCATTCTGGTCACGACGCGATCCGAACGTGGAGCGCCGTGGAGCGCGGCGCGCCGCATCGGGGCGCACGCCGGCGGGTCCGATCCTTCCTGGTCGCCGGATGGGCGTTGGGTCGCGTACGTTCTCGACGGCTCCCGCTCGTGTCGCCGGCTGGTGAGTCCGACCAGCTCGTGGTGCCGCGCACGAGTGGTCCGGATGGGATCGGGCCAGTCTTCGCGTACTGGTCGGCGGACAGCCGCACACTGTACTACAAGGGATCTGACACACGGGACCGCTCGAGCATCTGGGCCGTGCCGGTCACCGGCGGGACGCCGCGATTGCTGATCCGCTTCGATGACCCCGCGCGGCCGTCGACGCGCCGTGAGTTCGCCACTGATGGAAAGCGGATCTACTTCTCAATCGGTGATCAGCGGAGTGACTTGTGGCTGATGGAGCTGCGTGCACGATGAAGCGGCTGCCGACCATGACTCCTCTGCTCACGAGATGGACTGCGACTACTCCTCGCTCGCATATGCCGACATATCGTGGCCGAGCGCGCGCAGTTTGAGCGCCATGTCCTTCTTCTCCACCGACTTGTTGTACGCCTCGACCGCTTCGACCTGCCCCGACTTCACCAGATTGAGCAAGGCATCGTTGAGCGTCTCCATCCCCAGCTTTTTCTGCGTCTGGATGATGTTGTTGATCTGGACCGTCTTGCCTTCGCGGATCATCGAGCTGACGGCCTTGTTGACCAACAGAATCTCGCGCGCGGCCACCCGGCCACCACCGACTTTGCGGCAGAGTGTTTGTGAGATCACGCCCTTGAGCGATTCCGCGAGCATGACCTTGATCTGGTCCTGACGATCAGCCGGAAACTGATCGACGATGCGATTGATGGTGGATGCCGCGGTCGACGTGTGCAGCGTGCCGAAAACGAGATGCCCCGTCTCCGCGGTCTCCAGGGCGATGGCGATGGTCTCGAGATCACGCAGTTCACCCACCATGATGATGTCCGGATCTTCCCGCAACGCCGCGCGCAGGGCGCTCTTGAACGACTGCGTATGCACGCCGACCTGCCGCTGCGTGATCAGACACTTCTTGCTCTGGTGCACAAACTCGATCGGATCCTCGATCGTGATGATGTGATCCTGTCGGGAGCGGTTCACCAGATCGATCAGCGCGCAGAGCGTGGTGGATTTGCCGGATCCTGTCGGACCGGTGACCAGCACCAACCCCTTGGTCAGGTTGCACAGCTGCTGCACTTCCTGCGTTACGCCCATCTCTTCCACGGTCACGGTACGGCTGGCGATCGTGCGTGTCACCGACGCCACACCGTTGCGATCCTTGAACACGTTGACACGAAAGCGCGACACGCCTGCGATCTCGTGCGCAAAGTCGGTATCCCACTGCGATTCGAACTCCGCGGTGTTCTTGTCCGGCATGATCGACCAGAGCATCGCCATCAGCTGCGGCTCGTCAAGCACGTCACTCTCGCTCACGCGCACGAGGTCACCACCAGTGCGCAGGATCGGTGGCTCGCCGATGCGCAGATGCAGATCCGCGGCGCCTCGCGCGACCTGCAGACGCAGAAGCAGTTCCATCGACTCGCGTGCCGCCGCGTCATTCGCGAACGGGCCGAGCGACCTGTCGGACGCGCGTCGACGCCACACCCGAGGCGCCGCTTCGGCGTCGGCGGCCCCGGCATTTCCGGTTGACCCATCCGTTGCGACCGATGATGTCGTGCTTACGTTCGCCGCCGCCGCTACGTCGGCGCGTCGCACGAGGAGGCGCATGGTGGTCGTCGCGGTGTCCTGTGCGATCGCGTACCGCGTGCCGTTGAACGAGTACCAGAATTGCACGACTCCGCCCGCAACGATCGCTGCCCGATCGGCCGGCGGCGCAAGCTCCGCCACAAGTGCAAGCACCTGCTGCCGCGTGAGCAACTGCTGCGTCACGGACTGCAGTCCTTGCGGCGTCACGCACCGAATGGGCGAGTCGGCCTCGAGTACGATTTCGCTGGCCGCGCGTCCTTCGAGGCGCGGCAGAACACGATCAAGTTGTGGCATGGCGTGGTAAAGGGCGCATTCGAAATCGTCCACGGGCACTGTCTGACGGACGAGTAGCCAGTGCCACAGGTCAATCCAACCCGGAGCGGGAGCGGCGCCGTCACGAGCAGGGTGACGATCGGAAGTGCGACCCGAAGGATCCTGACCGAGTGGGCGACCATGCTTGCGGGGAAACTTTTCGCGGTGAGAATTGGTATCGTAATGGTGGATCCCATCTGCCTGAGCGGTGCCACCCCTGCCCCCGCGAGGTTTCGATGAAAACTCGTCTTGCGACGCTGCTCGCCTGTGCGCTTCTCACGCCGGCGTTGGCGCACGCGCAGTCCGGAAAAAACGGCTACTTGTTCGGCCAGCCGCGTGCCACGCTCACGCTCCGTGGCGGTTTCGCCAGTCCGACGGCCAGCAGCGAAGTGTTCTCGTTCACGTCGAAGCAACTCACCGTCGGCAGGGGCGATTTCGGCAGCGCCAGCTTCGGCGCCGACCTCGGCCTGCACCTCTCGTCCCGGTTGCAGCTGCAGCTTGGCACGACGCGATCCGGGCGCACCATCAATTCGGAGTTCCGCGATTGGGTGGATAATGACGAGCTCCCGATCGAGCAGAGCACGGTTTTCCGTCGTCAGTCGGTCACCGCGGGACTGAAGTATCATCTCACGTCGCCCGGACGTTCGATCAGTCGGCTGGCGTGGGTGCCGTCGCGCTTCACGCCGTATGTCTCGGCGGGCGCCGGCACGATGTGGTATCGCTTTCGGCAGGAGGGCGACTTCGTCGACTTCCAGACGCTCGACGTGTTCACGTCGGATCTCGCCTCCAGCTCGTGGGCGCCGACGGCCTACGCGGCCGGCGGGTTCGATTACTCGCTCACGCCACGACTCGGCCTCACCACCGAGGCGCGATACGACTACGCTCGCGCCACCATGAGCCGATACTTCGAAGGGTTCGACCGGATTGATTTGTCGGGCGTTGGTGCCAATGTCGGACTCACCGTTCGCTTCTAGGAGACGCATCATGCGCTCACCAGTACGTTCTCACGCCACACGGTTCGCGTTTGCCGTGACGATCTCGACCGCCGTGCTTGGCGTCGCCTCGCCGCTCTCCGCGCAGACCAGCGATCCGCGCTGGCAAGCATGGATCGGTTGCTGGGTGCCGTCCGGCGGATCGGTCGACGAGAGGTTCACCCGCAGCAGTGCGCAGCGCGTCTGCATCACACCGGCCACCTCCGGCCCGGGCGTGGATATCGTCACGATCGACAACGGCAAGACGATCGCCACGGAACGGCTCGAGGCGACCGGCGCCCGCGTGGCCAGAACGCGTGATGGTTGTGAGGGTTGGGAGCAGGCGAACTGGTCTCCCGATGCTCATCGCATCACGCTGCGCTCCGAATTCACCTGCGCCGGCGGTGCGGTCCGGAAAAGCAGCGGGCTGTTCGCCTTCACGCCCGCGGGTGCGTTCCTGCAGGTGCATGGTCTCAACGTCAGCGGCAATGTGTCGGTACGCGCGGCGGTGTTCGACGAAGCCGCGTTCGATTCGCTCGGCGCCAGCGTCATCGGCGTGCCAGCGACCGGCTTCGCGACGCTCACCGCTCGCATGGCCGCCAGCAGCGAACTCTCCGCCGACGACGTCATCGATGTGGCGAAGCATGTGGACGCCCCCGTCGCGCAGGCCTGGTTGACGGAGATCGGTCAGGGCTTCGACCTCGATGCGAAGCAGCTTGTTCGACTCGCCGATGCCGGAATTCCCCCGCGCATGATCGATCTCATGGTCGCGCTGTCCAACCCGCGCTCCTTTGTGATCCAAAAGGCCGGCTCGGGTGGTATCGAGCGTGTGAATACGGTTGCCTCGCGCAGCAACAATGGGCGCGGCGCCTTCCCGATGAGTGGCTATGGCGCCATTCCGATGGGCATGTGGCCGAACATGGGCTGGGGCATGGCTGGCTTTGACCCTTTCTTCCCCGGGGACGGACTTGGCCTGTACAGCAATCGCTATTTCGGAAACGGCAACGGGTTCTTCGGCAACGGGTTCTTCGGCAACGGGTTCTTCGGCAACGGGTTTTTCGGTAACGGCTACTACGGCAACAATCCGATTGTCATCGTCAATCGCGGTGATGCGGCGGTGCGCCCCGAAGGCCGTGCGGTGAACGGCGCGGGTTACACGCGTCCCCAGCAAGGCACGTCCGGCACGTCGGGACGTAGCGACTACGTAGGCTCGGGCGGGTATCGCAGCGGCGGCTCCTCATCGGGCGGCTCGTCATCGGGCGGCTCGTCAAGCGCCGGTTCCTCGAGCGGCGGCGGCACCTCCAGCGGAGGCGCTTCAACGGGCGGCGGCGGCCGGACCGCCCAGCCTCGTCCACCGGGCAACTGAGCACCGATCCAGCAGCACGCTTCTGAGCAAGCAAAGCGCGTCGCGAGAGTCCTCGCGGCGCGCTTTCGTTTCCCCCGCTCGCTGGCACGAAGCACGACTGCTGCGTCATCCGTGCTCCGCGCGCCTGCCTCGCTGGGCGACGTTCGACGAGCGATCGGACGTCTTATCTGGCGAGCGCCGCCAGCGACGCGAGCAACGACTCGCGCCGCTGCGCGCGCTGCTCCTCGTCGAAGGGCTCCAGCTTGTCGAGCATCCGTAGCGCATCGGCGAACGTGCGGCGGGCAGCGACATCGTCACGCTTGAGCAGGTAGGCGTCCGCCAGCAGCGTGTAGCCCTCCATCGACTCCGGATACTCCTCCACCACGCGACGCGCGGCTTCGATGGCGGCGGCAGGCTCGCGTCGCCCGACCGCGGTTCTCGCCGTCACCTCGAGCCACTTGGTGCCCGGTGAGATTCGAAAACCAACCCGCGGGCTCACCGTCGCCACGTACCGCTCCAGCTGCGCGACCGGATCTCCCAGTCTCGCCAGCACGCTGTCCGCCAGCGACGCCGGCATCTCCCAGACCGTTCGGTCGAAGATGAAACGCAGGGCGGGCGGAATGGCGGCGAGCGGCGTCTCCGTGTGTCCGAGACCCGCGCCATCGACGACCCGCACACGCCAGGTCGGCGGCGCCGAATCGCGTACGAACGCCTGCAACCGCGCCGTGGTGGGCAGCAGTCTTGGTTCGCGCTCGCCGGCACAGAGTACCAGCTGACGTACCCGCGCGGCATCCTTGGCAAACGACGCGCGCATGCAGCCTTGCACCTCGGTCATCGTCGAATCGGGAAGCGATGCACTGATCGCGACCACCGCCGCGAAGGCATCGGGCGCGCGACAGAACGACTGCAACGCAAAGCGCCCGCCCAACGAGTGTCCGATCAACGTCCGGAAGGGCAGCGTGCGATACTCTCGCTCGATGAACGGAATGAGTTCTTCAACGAGAAAGCGCGTGAACAGCACACCGTTGCGCGCGAGATCCACCGAACGATCGCGCTGCTCGACGCCCACCACGATCTGCGCCGGCATCGCGTAATCACGCATGTCGCCGATCAGGTCGTAGCCGACCGCGGCCACCGTCAGGTCGAAAAACACGCGCGCCTGACCGTCCAGCAGAATCACCACCGGATAGCGCTGCTTCGCGACGCGATAGTTGATCGGAAGACTCACGTGCAACGTGCGACTCTCGCCGAGCACTTTCGATTGCACGCGCACCACACGCGTCTCCGCGCGCGCCACTGTCGCGGACAGAAACGTCAGCGACAGCAGCAACGCCCCGATGCGAATCACCTGGCCGGCGTGATCGTCAGTTTGCGGAACTCCACTGCCGTGTGATCACCCTGAATCATCAGTGGACCGGGCATCCCTTCGTTGCTGTCCAGCGCGCCGCCCGTAATGCCGGGAATCTCCTGTCGAGAGATCACGGTCTTGCCATTCAGCACGACCGTCACCAACCGTCCAACGAGCGTGATGTCGTACGTCTGCCACTCGCCGGGTTTGAGCGCGGCATCTTCGTTGGCAGTGAGAAAGCCGTACAGCCCGCCCAAGCGCAGGGCATTCGGTTCGAGCCCGCCGCTGTCTTCGATCTGGACTTCGTAGCGACCGCGCAAATACAGCCCGCTATTGCCGCCCTTCGGATAGCGAAACTCCGCGTGCACCTTGAAGTCGTTGAACAGCTGCGTCGAGATGAGATTCGCGCCCGACTTCGGATTGGTGAGGATGCCGTTCACCACCGTCCACTGATTGTTCGGGGACGACGGCTTCCAGCCGGTGAGATTGCGGCCGTTGAAGATGTCGATCGTCGTTCCCCACTGCGGTTCGACCGGGCGACGCAAGGACGGCGCGCGACTTCCTGTCCAGGTGAATTTCTTCCCTTGCGCATCGGTGAGCCAGCCGGACAACGACTCACCCTCAAGTTTGCCTTCGACACGGAAGTCCTCGTTGCCCAAGTCCCACTGGGTTGGCAGCGAGAATCGCATGACGCCGTCGGTGACGTCCACCTTGGCGACCGGTCGTGCGCTGCCGGTGCGGCCCACAAACTGTCCAACGAGTGTGCGACTACCCGAGAGGCGCACTTCGAGCCACGATGGGAACGCACCGTCGGGCCCCTGCATGACGAGATCCCAACGACCAATGAGCTTCGATTGGGCCGCAGGCTGCGCCGCGGCAGCACGCGGCGTGACTACGGCGAAGGACACCAGCGTGGCGATCGCTGCGCGCACGAGGCGTCGCGAAAGACCAAGTCCGGAAAAGTGCAGAGTCATGAGGCGAGAGGAGAGAATGTTCGAAGCATGCTACGGCCTGCGTACACCGGCGCAGGGCGCGCGTTGGGGCTGCGGACGACCAAGGCGGCGATACTCGTCCTGCACT
Source organism: uncultured Gemmatimonas sp. (assembly GCA_964456595.1). Lineage (GTDB taxonomy): Bacteria > Gemmatimonadota > Gemmatimonadetes > Gemmatimonadales > Gemmatimonadaceae > Gemmatimonas. The sequence goes on from CAYWCJ010000008.1 coordinate 18,606, forward strand.
TCCTGATGCAGTGCGGTCGCCTTCGCGGTGGCCCCGGTCCGACAGTACCCCACGACCAACTGATCGAGCAGCTCCGGCGCATCCCGCAGCGGCTCTGCGCCGGGTGCGGCTGACGCGTTGATGCGTCGCGTGGTGCTGCGCATGTTCTCGAGCTGAAAGATCGCGCCGCGGATGCCCGCCTGCCATTCGCCGCGCGAGGCGAAGAACGCGCCGAGCGCGCTGTGGAATCGTCGAATGCGCGTCGCGTCCTGCGATTGGTAGGCGATCGACTTGCCGCCAAACACACCGCGCATGAAACGTTCGAGGCGATTGGGGTCGGCGCGCATGGCTGCCGGTTCCGCGTACAGCAGTGCCAACGGAAAGACGAGATCGATATCGACCTGCATCGGCATCTCTTCGTATCGCCACGGGATGCCGAGTGCCGCTTCGTAGTACGTGACGGCAGTGGTGTCTTCCTCGCGCGCATCGTACCAGCGACCGATGCTGCCCAACAGCGTACTCCACACGCCTTCGCGTCCGCTTGTACGCGCCCACCACTCCGCCCCGGGCAAATTGCCGTCGCGTGTTCGCGTGCGGACGTCCGGCGGCGTGGCGTAGGCGGCCAGGAGCGAGTTGACACCATCTCTGGTACTGGGCTCCTCGACCGGGATCGCGCGCAACCGCGAGACTTGCGAACGCGCGATGTCCGGCGGCCCTAGCTCCATCGTGGCAAAGCTGGACGCGAGCACGAGCAGACAGCTGTCCGCGATGGTGCCGTTCACGCTTGGCCGCCGCTGCCAGCGACCGGAAACGAGCGCGGCGTACATGACATCCGCCACCTGCGACGAGTGACTGGGCTGCGCACTCCAGCGCGAGGCGAGACGCAGCAGCGAATCGGCGCTGGGTCGGGCGAGAAAGGCGCGCAGCAATCCCGCACGCGCGCCAACCAGCGTGGAGTCGGCCGCGAGTGCCGCGCGAAACATCGACGCGGCGCTGTCGGGACGTGCAAGCGCCGAGTACTCGGTGCCTGCATTCACGAGAAAGGAGCCGCGCGCCGGGTGCGGCGACCGCGTGGCCGCGAGAAAGCGATTCAGCGCATCGCGATGACGTCCGAGGTCACGCAGCAGCAGGCCCGCGTTGTTATTGGCCGCACTGTGAAAGCGCGAGGAGTCGAGTTGGATGGCATCGTCGTAGTCGGCAATCGCGCGTGCGAGCTCTGGCGGGAGCGTACTCGCGTCGGGCGTCGCGGTGCTGTCGCGCGCATCGTCACCACGATTGAGCTGCAGCAGCGCGCTCGCCCGCCCGAAATGCGCATCGGCAAGCAGCGAGCGTTGGTCGGCACTTGTCGGCAGCTCGACGACGGCGTTGATCACGCGCCCGTACTCATTCGCCGCAGCGCGGTGCTCTCCACTGGCTTCGCGGCCTCGGGCGATGCTGCGCAGCTGCCGCGCCGTATCGAGCATCATCCGCACCGTCGTCGCCGAAATTGCGCGCTGCGCACTCACCTCATCAATGGCCGTCGTCGTCAGCACGCACACGCCCACGAGAATGCTGACGGGCATGCGGATCGAGACGCCGATGCGCCCGCCGATGTGCGCCCGCACCGACCGGATGGCGCGGCCGCATGCGCTCGCGCGCGCGCTCACGGATTCCTCGGCGCCGCCAGACCACCCGCACCGAGTGAGGCCGGTGCTGGTGTGTACTCCTGCAGATGCACGCTCGCGGTACGAACGCGAACGTTACGTGACTTCTGTCGATAGAGCGTGTCCGAGCCGGAGCGATCTCGCCACCGGAAGACACCCATGTCGCAGGTGTAGAATCCGCGATTGGTGCGCTTGCATGTTTCGAGCACCAGCTCGCCGGTATCGGACACGATATCGCCGCTCGTGGTCGGCGTTGGCATTGCGAGACGGATCATGAACTTTGGCGCAGGCGAGTCGGCCGCGCGCAGCGAGTCGGCCGGTACGCGCACGTCCGCCGTTGGTCGCGTGGAGTCGATCGTCACATCACCCACCAGCGGCAAGCGTCCGATCACGTTGCCGATCAGGCGTGACGCATTGGCATCGAGCCGACGCCCAATCGAGTCCGCCCACATCAGCCGCAGTCGCGTCGGCGTCCAGTCACCAAGCGGACGCGACACGGCGAAGATCCATCGTTCGAACTCCACTTCTTCAGGCGCGCCACCGAACTGCCGCGCGCGTCCTTGCAGCGACACGACCAGCTTCACCCCACCGCCGCTGTTGCGTTGCAGCAGACGCAGCGACACAGTGTCCGCCGTTTGACCACTGCTGCTCCAGTCGGCAAAGCGAAAGCGTGCGGCGAACATTGCGCGCAACGTGTCTGACAGCGTGCGCTCGAGCGTCGCGCAGTTCGGGCCGCACGACGTCGCGTTGCCATCCAGCTTCTTTCGATAGAGGTCCGATTCGATGCGCACCTGCACCGCCACGCGTGGACGCACCGCGGCGCGAACGGCCGCGTTCGAGGGTGTGCGATCCGCTGCCACGGACGCGGTTCGCTCCGAGGCGTGCGGAACGCGAGGGGGCGCGTGCCGCGTGGAGGCATCGCTCGCGAACACGAGCATGACCGAGGCGAGGGCCGTGCGAGCGCCAACGCTACGGTGCGACCAACGTCGTCGTAGTTCCTGCATGAAGTGTCACCTCCCGCTTCCAGACCGATTTGCCATTGGGATCGAGCACCACCACCTGCACGCGTTCATCGGCACGTAACGCGCGCGTCGTCCGCTGTCCTCTCGCCTGCAACTTCCAGAAGCTCAGCAGATCCTGATCGAATCCACCGGTCAACGAATCCGCTGCGGCCCGCCACGTCGCCGTGTCCGCATCGCTCAGCGCGGCCGCGTCGAGAAACGAAAAGCTGATCGCCCCTGCATTCGTCACCGGACTGACGGCCAACGTGTCACCACCGTCCGCTTCGAGCACGAGCATCCGCATGGGCGTCAGGCTTCCGAGCTCCGCGAGCACCTGCTTGCCCGGGAGAGCCAACAAGACGGCGGGCGACTCGAAACTGTCCGGATATTCGAGCGCGGTCGGTCGCCACGGGAGCACCACCAGCTCGTCCGGTGTGAGCTGCGTGGAGGATCGCAGCCACACGCGTCGGCCCACCGGCGATGTCCACACCCAGAAGTACAACGGACCGGTGCCGCGACGCAATCGTTGCGAGTCCGCCGGTGCGAGCCCGGCAGTGGATGAGCGAGCCGCGCGTCCGTCATGCCGATGAATCCACGTCGGATCGTTGGGCGCACCGGACACGACCACCGTATTCACGAAACAGCTCGCTCCAAGCATCGTGGCAAAAAGCGCCGTCATCGATATCCACACTACCGGTCGGCGCAGGCGCGCACCAAACCAGCTCGAAAACGCGTCCTTGGGTTCGCGCGGCAGAAACCCCCACAGCATTCCAACCGCGCCAAATGCCGGAATCTGACTCAGGAACACGGACATTCCCGGCGGCCAATTCAGCGCAAACCAGAGCCCCGCAGCGATCTCGAATGCCAGCAGCGCGCCGATGACGCGCACTTCGACGGGCAGCGCGACGGTGGAGCCCTGAGCGGGCTCGTGCGTACTCGTCACGTAGGAGGTGAATGCACGCGGCAACGATGCGTGCGTGCTCCGACGCGCGCAAGCGGAGGCGCGCGCTGGATCCGCCCGCCGGAATGGCGAACGCCCCATCGCCTTCCGGGACGTCCCAGAACAGATTTCGTACGGTGGGACCCGTGACGGTTGCGACTGGATCGCCGCGGATCGTCTGTAGAGCAGTTTCCACGAGCCGTTCCCGCCGTGCAGCAAAGAAGAGCACCGCTGCATCCATCGCTGCACCTGTCGGCGTTTTGCCTCTCGCAGGCGCCGATGTGTCAGCCGCCAAGTGGTGAAATCGCCATGAGTGCGCGTCTGCGTTGTGCCCTGACGTTGTTGGAGTCCACGCCGCATCCGATGCTGCGCGAGCTCGCCTGCACGGCGGCCGGCGTCGCCGGACAGGTGGTGCTATTCGTCGGCATCGCCGGCACGGCCGCCTCACTGCAGGCCACGACGAGTGAGCATCCCCTCACGCCATACTTTCTGGCGCCCAAGCAACAGCCACCGACGCAAGCACGGCGCGAGCAGGTGCAGTATGTCGGACTCGCTGGTGCGACGGTGCGCTTTGCGGGCGCGCCAAAGCGCACGGGAACGAAGGCGGTCGAGCCCCAGCCCGACGTCGCCCCCAATCCGTCAACCCTGAGCTCACCCGAGCAGCTGCCAGTCGAACCGCAGCGGGCACTGTCGGAAATCGAGGTGGACTCGCTGGCCGAACGCGATCCGGAGAGCGAAGGACCGACCTATCCGGCGCTGTTGCTCGAGAAGCAGGTGGAGGGCGTCGTGCGCGCGATGTTTGTCGTGGATACCACCGGGCACGCGGACCCAGAGTCGTTCCGGGTCATGGAGAGCACCGACAGCGCGTTCACCACCGCCGTACGCATGGCGCTGCCGCGGATGAAGTATCGACCGGCGATCCTGCGCGGACGCGTGGTACCGCAACTCGTCGAGCAGAGTTTCGCGTTTCGCATCGCGAGGCCGGTGGGGACGGAAGATGAGGGATAGCCACCAACTCCTCCCTCGCTTCGTTCGGCCTCCGCAGGCAACGCGCGCCGCTCAGTTGAACGTTTAGCGCACTCCGAGTTGCATACGTCAGACATTCGCGATACCAGCGGTGTGCTGATAGCTCGTGCTCAGGAGATTCGTGCCGAAGTTTCGCAACCGATAGAGCATCGCGCCGTGGCATCCGCGCCCTGTGGCAGCAGCGGCGTGGAAGACACCAGGCGGTCGCCCGCGCCCCACCGCTTGTTGAGCAGGTTGTCGAGGTTCAGGATGTCGAAGCGCAGCGACAGCGTGTTGCGCTTGCCCCCGACGTTCTGGAAGATTTCCTGAGTCACGCCAGGGTCGCTGCGAAACAGCATCGGCAGGAAGACGGCGTTGCGTTCGGCGTCCTGTCCGCGACGCGACTTGAGGTAGCTGTCCTGGTTGGTGTACGCGTCCCACGCGGCCTGCTGATCGGCGGCGGTGAAAATGCGCACGGGATTGGTCGTGGTGACGGATCCACTCGCATTGACGCCGTACTGCTGGAAGTTCATCTCGAACGTATTGCGCGGGATGTACATCAGGTCGTTGGCGGCAGCCGCGTCGCCGTTGGCATCCGCGCTGAAGGTGTAGCTCGTAAACGCCTTCTGCAGTGAACCGGAGAGGTTGTACGAGCGGCCTGTCGTCGTCCCTGTTGGACGTTGCGCTCAACGCCGATGGCGGTGACGGTGTACGGTCCGCCGACGCGCATCGCCGGAATGAGGAAGCGGCCGTCAGCGCGCGTCGATGCCTGACAGGTCGTCCCCGACGGCTGGTGGACCGCGACGACACGAGACGCCAACATCGGCCCGTTCGGTCCGCGCACCGTGCCGCTCATCGACCCCGTCGTGACACCCTGCGCAGCAAGTGGCGCCGGGTCAGCGCAAACGCCGACCCGGCCGCCGCCACGCACGCACTTGCCACAATCCTCTGGAACCAGCGCTTCATTACCCGTCTCCGTAAGTGTTTGGTCAGTGCACGACCACGACAGCGCGGGAGTCAGCGCGGGGCTGAGTCGCTACACGCCTGCACCAACTGAACGGGCAGCGGCCGCGGCCGACGCCTTCTCCCGCAGCCGCTCTAAGGCGTGGTTGAGGGCATCGCGGATCTCCACCAGAGAGAGCCGAAGATCAGGTGTGATCGTCACCGGCGTGCGCACCGTGTCCGCAAAGAGCGCGCCGATCGGCTGTCCGCCCACAATGACCGGCAGGAGCACCACCGTCAGGCTGCGCAAACGCTTCACGGACGGGTCCGCGCGGACGGGCGATCCCTGCTTCAACTCGGCGAAAACCTCTTCGCGGCGGAGCAACGCCACCGCCAGCGCGCCGTTGGGTGGCTGCAATACGATGTTGAGCAAATCGGAGAGGAACTCCTGCCCGTCGCCGACGGCGCTGCGGGTCTTCATGCGGGTGTAATTGTCGGCGCCGAGCAGCAGCGCGCCGCGCTGGAAGCCGAAGGTCAGCAGCGCGGCCAAGGTCTTGTTGATCGCTTCGTCCATCGTGAGCGGTCGTTTGCCGCTCATGGCGCCGCGCAGGGCGTTCGCCACGCGCGCCGTCGCCGACTCCGCCAACGCCGATCCGGTCGCGCCGTCCGACGTGGACTGCGCGCCGTGGTGCCCTGCGTTCACCTCTGCGATCGGCGTCGCGCTGGCCTCACCGAACACGAAACTGCCGTCGGCATCGCGAGGCAGTGATTCGCCAGCGCCCTCATCGAGCCCGCTGCCAGGTGTCGCGGCGAGTTTCGCGGTCTCCTCCATCGCCGAGAGTCGTGCCTCAAACATGGACGGATCGATGCTGCTACCCACAGCTTTGAGTGCACCCGCCGACGCAGCAAAGGCCGTCCGCGCGGCGGTCAACGCCTCCGCCTCGGAGACGCCGAGCGCGGTGCCGTACTGCAATATGGCTGTCCTGAGTTTGGCAGTCTGCTGGCTGCGCGACGACCGGTAGATGGCCTGCGTCATATCGGCGCTGAGCTGCGTGACCGCGGCCAACCGGCCGGTACGATCGGTCGGCGCCGACCTCAGCGCGGGGGGGCGTTGCAACGCTTCCGTGATCGAGGCCGGCAGTCCCCACAGCTGCGCCATGGCGCGCCCAAGCTCGTCAAAACGAAAACCGAAGGCCTTCACATCAGTGACGCACTCCTCTTCGTTCGGACGTGTCTGCCGCGCGCGGAACTCCGCGTACTCCGCCGGCTTGTAGCAGGCGACGACAAGTTCGCCGAGGTTGCGAAAGATGCCGCACAGATACGCCGTCTCCACCTGCGTCACGCCAGCCGGTGCGCACAGCTTGACGCTCTGGTTCGCGGTGATGACCGAGGTCGCCATCAACTCCTTGAGCGCCAGCGATTTGCTGTTCAGGTGTTCGAACACGGCCGCACCGACGGCAATGTCCTTCATGCGCCCGAAGCCCAGCAGCATGATCGCCTGATAGCACGTCTCCACCGTGCGACCCGCTGCCGCGTGAATGGCGGAGTTGGCGATGCGCAGCACTCTGGCCGAAAGCGCGACATCGCTGGCGATCGCGTTGTTGAGCAGCTGCACCCGCGCCTTCGGATCGTGTACAACATCGGTGATGCACTCGACGTTCTTCACGAAGCAGGGAAGATCGTTCTTCTCTTTCAGCGTGCGCAGAAAGAGTTCGAGCGGTGTGGGCTCCTCGGGAGGCGCTCCGTGGCGATCCGCGTCGCCAGATGTGCTGTGCGCGACGCTCACCGTGGCCAGACCATCGACAGGAGGGCAGACTGAATCAGGTCCGCGCCGCGCTCGCGCAGCCAGGTCGCCACCGGCGAGTCCGCGAGGAAATACTCCATCAACTGATCGACCGGCAGTTCCCGCCAGTCGGCCTCTGACCATCGTCCGTCCGTCTGGTTGCGTCCGAAAACGCGCCCTTCGCTCACGCGAAGCTGACGGGCAGGTCGTTGATCGTTGCCCGTCAGCTCCAGCAGGTCGACGCGCACAATGGCGCCGACCTCTCGGAGCTGCGATTCGAGCGAGCGTACGGAAGACATGACGGGGGTCCAGAGGGCGCCAGCTTCGACACCAGATGTGCCGAGCTGGTAACCCCTCGGAGTATCGACCCGTCCCCGAGACTCTGAAGTCCGCTTCAGGAATGTGGAGACGAAACGCTATCGCACGCTCCCCACACAGCTCCCTCCCGCTCCCTGACCGACCGCGAACTGCAGGATGGCGAGGGCATCACCCACATCGAGCTTCCCATTGCAGTTGGCGTCGCCGCCGGGCAACGGATTCGGCGCGCTCGACGGCGAGGCTCCGATGAGCGCCTGCTGCACCTGCAACGCATCCAGCGCGTTGATCGCGCCGTCGCGGTTGGTGTCGCCGCGAAGCGCCACCGCCCCACTCGACACCGAGGTCGCGTAAATGCCTCGCCCGTAGGTGCCGGCGTACAGCTGACCGGTGGCACGTTGATAGACCAGATCGAGCACCTGAACATTCGGCATGCCGGGAAAGGCGCTGGTCCAGGTGTCTCCGGCATCGGTCGACTCGTAGACGCCGATGTCACCCGCAACGAAGAAGCGACTGCTGCCGGGAATGATCACTGCCGCGTTGAATGGCAGGTCGGGGAGCGCGGCGGAGACGTTGCGCCACGTCGCGCCCTGATCGGTGGTGAGATAGACGTGCGGCGTGCCGAATCCGGACAGCGTCACCAGCGCGCGGCGCGCATCGAGCGGATCGGCAGCGACCTTCGTCACGGCGCGGTTGGGCAATCCGGTGGTGACTGACGTGAACGTGACGCCGGCATCGATGGACACGTGCACGTTCCCGTCGTTCGTGCCCAGCCAGATCACACGTGAATCACTCGGCGCGACTTCGATCGTGTTGATGTAGCCTGCCCCCTTGCTCATGTCCACCGAGATGCTTTCCCATCCGTTGGCATTGCCTTCGGTAATCGTGCGCCAGAGGCGAAAGGTGCCGTAGTACAACGTCGTCCCGTTGTTCGGATCGATGACGAGCGGTGGCAGAAATCGCTTGCGATCGTTGCCGCTGAAGCCTCGCGCTTCGACGAGCAGTCCGTAGCCGAGTGCAGAGCGCGTGATCCGATAGATGGTGCCGACGCCGTAACTGGTGGACCAGAAGATGTTCGGGTTGACGGGATTGAATCCCCCCGCGCCGCCGTCACCGCTCGCTACGGCCAGCGTCCAGTACGGCGAACCGAAGGCCCACAAGGTGCTGTTGTCCTGCAGCCCGCCCACCAGCACATCGGGAATTGTAGGGTGAACGCCGAGTCCCGGATAAAACTGCGAGACGACGATGTTGGTATTGCGACTCACCCATGCGTTGCCACCGTCGTACGAGGCATGCACACCACCGTCGCAGCCACCGACGATGACGGTCGGATCACTTGGCGCGAACTCCAGTGCGTGCCAGTCCACGTGCACACTGTACGCAACGAGACTGAAGTTCTGTCCACCATCCCGGGAGCGATACATGCGCGAGCCACCGAGATAGATCGTGGACGCATCCGTGGGATCGGTTTCGAGCACAAGGTTGTACGAAGTTTGCGCGCCGAAGTCGAGTCGCGTGCTGGCGTCGTTGACGCCGCTGGCGGCGAGAATGGTCACGCTGGCCGTCGCGTCATCGTAGACGAGGAGTGTGCCGAGTCGGTTTCCCTGCGTGTTGGAGGTGGCGGCCCAGACCTTGGCCGGTGCGAGTGCCGACACGGCGAGTCCGATGCGACCACTGTTGGTTGGCGCGACGTACACGCGCGCCCAGTTCACGCCGCGGTCGGTGGATTTGTAGAGGCCGCCGCGCGTGTTGCTGTTGCCGACCGCAGCCCAGTACACGTTGGTGTTCGTCGGATCGGCTCGCACATCGGTGACGAAGCCGGTGAGCGCGGTGGTCCAGGTCGTGCCGCTGTTGGTGGAACGGTGCAAGCCGTTGGACGCGGCGTAGAAAACGATACTGCTGGTCTGCGTGCCGGCGGACGCGCGATCAACCACGATCCGGTACGTCTGACTGGCGCGAGTTCCGTTGGTGGGAGCAAGTACTCCGCCGCCGTTGATCTCGGTCCATGTGTTGCCACCATCGAACGAACGCAGCAATCCGCACCCCGACGACTGCGTCGGCTCGCCAGTCCCCACGTAGACGATGTTCGGATCGACCGGATCGAGCGCCAGCGCCCCTGTCGTGAGCGAGCACTGTGCATCGGTGAGCGGTGTCCAGGAGGCGCCACCGTTGTTGGTGCGCCACACGCCGCCCGACGCGGAGCCCGCAAAGACGACGGCCGCATTGCGGGGATCGATCGCGATGCTGCTGATGCGCCCACCGTCGGCCTGCGGCGAGGAGCCGTAGTACGCACTCGTTTGAAAGCCCAACGGACCGACGGATCGCCAGCTCGGCACCACCAAACCGGCGCGTGCCGAACGAGTGGCGCGAAAGAGTGCCGACTGCCGCGCCATGTAGACGGGATCGCGTTCCACCGCGCCAAAGGGATACGCGCGATCGCGTCGCATCCAGTCGAGACGCTCCTCGACATCGGCCTCCCGTTGTCCGGCATCCTGCGCCTGCGCGACTCGCGCGTGCGCAACAGACGCCAGCGACAGCAGCACACCTGCGCCAACCAGCGACACCCATGCGCGTGTGGTCATGGTGACACCACGCCGTTGATCGTTGGGGATGATTGCACCACGAGCGATTTTCGGAGATCGGTTGCGTCGAGCTGATGCAGTTCCGTCACCTCGAGCCGGAGCGCGCGTAACGCCAACGTATCGCGCCCGGTGAACAGCAGTCGCGCAAGCAATTCCGGCGCAAGCCCGGTCGCCGACGCTGCAGCGACCCGCACACGTCCGCGATCGGGATGCGCCGCACGGAGCGCGTCGGAGGCTGGCGACGAATCGGTGACGAAGTGAAGGCGTGTCGAATCGAAATCA